>NZ_JBVVPM010000007.1:100000-238615 GCF_055811255.1 Bradyrhizobium sp. MI1.11 | reverse complement strand
GCCGATATGCCATCCCCAGATCCTCTTCAGATGTCTCTTAGAGAATCGCAGATTCGCGATTTACGCAAAGCCCTCGCACGCGGGAGAGGTTGCACCGAACCTGCCGCGTGAGTGATTGATTCTCGCTCGAGCGTGCCTGGCTGCGCCACCTCGCCGCACCCGCCGAGTTCCCCAAAAATCGAGCCAGGACAGCCATTTACCGCAGTCCTGTTTTGACTTTTGGATGGGTTGACCCGCCCCCCTCATCCGGCCAACTTCCCGGCCGGTTTGGGGAGTAGAAAGATCATGAAACGAACGATTTTCGGCGTGGCCGCGGCTGTTGCTCTGGCGGCGTCGGCGCCTTGCGCGCAGGCGCAATCCTTCATCAACGTGCTGACCGGCGGCACCTCCGGCGTCTACTATCCGCTCGGGGTCGCGATCGGAAAGATCTACGGTGACAAGATTCCGAACGTGAAGACGCAGGTGCAGGCCACCAAGGCGTCAGTCGAGAATCTGATCCTGCTCCAGCAGGGCCGCGGCGAGCTGGCGTTCACGCTGGGCGACTCGCTGAAAGCGGCCTGGGACGGCGAGGAGGAGGCGGGCTTCAAGTCCAAGCTCGACAAGCTCAGGACCATCGGCGCGATCTATCCGAACTACATCCAGATCGTCGCGACCGCCGAGAGCGGCATCAAGACGCTGGCGGACCTCAAAGGCAAGAGCCTGTCGGTCGGCGCGCCGAAATCGGGCACGGAGCTGAATTCGCGCGCGATTCTGGCGGCGGCGGGTATGAGCTACAAGGATCTCGGCAAGGTCGAGTATCTGCCGTTCGCCGAATCCGTCGATCTCATGAAGAACCGACAGCTCGGCGCGACCCTGCAATCGGCCGGGCTCGGCGTGGCCTCGTTGAAGGATCTGTCGACCTCGAGCCCGATCACGGTGGTGTCGGTACCGAAGGAGACCGTCGACAAGATCGGCCTGCCCTTCATCGCGGCGACCATTCCCGCCAACACCTACACCGGGCAGGACAAGGACGTGCCGACCGCGGCCGTGGTCAACTATCTCGTCACCAGCTCGGCCGTGTCGGACGATCTTGCCTACCAGATGACAAAACTGGTCTACGAGTCGCTGCCCGAGCTCGCCAACGCGCATGCGGCCGGCAAGGAGATCAAGCTCGAGACGGCCGCCAGCGGCAGCCCGGTTCCGCTGCACCCCGGCGCGATCCGCTATTACAAGGAAAAGGGGCTGATCAAGTAAGGTCGGCCGTCACTATCGGACGTCATGGCCGGGCTTGTCCCGGCCATCCACGTTCTAAGGCCAGGCGAGAAAGATCGTGGATGCCCGGGACAAGCCCGGGCATGACGGTCTGAATACGCGGCGCCAATGCTATAAGCGCTGGACGGTTGGGGACATATCGATGTTGCAGGCAGAGGGCAGCGAAGCGCCCATCAAGGTCGAGTTCGACAATTTCGAACACGGTTTTCCGGAAGGCTTTGGCCCGGGCTGGTGGGGCACGCTCGCGTACTGGATCGGCATCGCCTTCGCGACCTTCCAGCTTTATGTCGCGGCCTTCAACTATCTGCCGAGCCAGGTGGTGCGCGGCGTCCATGTCGGATTCCTCATCCTCCTCACCTTCGGTCTGATCGGCAATTTCACCGCCAAAAGCGATTTCGGCCGCGCGATCGGCTGGCTGATCGGCAGCGCGGGCTTTCTGTGCGGGCTCTATCAATGGATCTTCTATGCGGATCTGATCGCACGTGACGGCGATCCGACGCGCCTCGATCTTGTGGTCGGCACGCTGCTCGCCGTCCTGATCTTCGAGGGCACGCGGCGGCTGATGGGCGCGGCGCTCCCGCTGATGTGCGGCGCCTGTCTCGTCTACTGGTTCTTCGGCCAGTATCTGCCGTCACCGCTGAACCATCGCGGCTATGATTTCGACCAGATCGTCACTCATCTCTCCTTCGGCACCGAGGGCTTTTACGGCGTGCCGATCTACGTCTCGGCGACCTACATTTTCCTGTTCATCCTGTTCGGCTCGTTCCTGGAGCGCGCCGGCATGATCCAGCTCTTCACCGACGTTTCCCTTGGGTTGTTCGGCAGGACCCGCGGCGGCCCGGCCAAGGTCGCGGTGTTCGCCTCGGGCATGATGGGCACGATCTCGGGCTCGGGCGTCGCCAACGTCGTCACTGTTGGCCAGTTCACGATTCCGCTGATGATCAGGTTCGGCTATCGCCGCGCGTTCGCGGCCGGCGTCGAGGCGACGGCCTCGATGGGCGGGCAGATCATGCCGCCGGTGATGGGCGCGGTTGCCTTCATCATGGCGGAGACGCTCGGCGTCCAATATTCGGAGATCGTGAAAGCGGCGGCGATTCCCGCGATGCTCTATTTCGCCTCCGCCTTCTGGATGGTGCATCTGGAGGCCGGCAAGCACGGGCTCACCGGGATGAAGAAGTCGGAGACCCCGAGCGCCTGGAAGGCGCTGGTGACGCGCTGGTACCTCGTGCTGCCGCTCGCAGCGCTCGTCTACATGCTGTTCGAAGGCTTTACGCCACTCTATGCCGGCAGCATGGGCCTCGCGCTCACAGTGGGGCTGATCCTCGGCACCGCCATCACGACGGGCGCACCTTCGATGGCTATCCGCTATATCTTCTGGATCGGGCTTGCGCTCGTGGTCGCGGCGCTCTCGCGCGACGGCCTTCAGATCGTGCCGGTCGCAGGCGTCGTCGTCGCGTTGATCGTGATCACTGCGTTCGTGCGCGGCGGATTTTCCGCCCTGCGCGCCTGCCGCGATGCGCTGGCTGAAAGCGCGAAATCCGCCATCACCGTCGGCATGGCTTGCGCCATTGTCGGCGTCATCATCGGCATGATGTCGCAGACCGGCGTCGGCACCATCTTCGGCGGTTGGGTGATCGGCCTCGGCGAGAAGAGCCTGTTCCTGGCGCTGATCATGACCATGCTGCTGTCGATCCTGCTCGGCACCGGCATCCCGACCATCCCGACCTACATCATCACGGCGGCGCTCGCGGCGCCCGCGCTGGCGAAACTCGGCGTACCGCTGATCGCGAGCCACATGTTCGCGTTCTATTACGGCATCATGGCCGACCTCTCGCCGCCGGTGGCGCTGGCTGCGTTAGCCGCGGCACCGATCGCGAAGGAGAATCCTGACAAGATCGGCTGGGAGGCGATGCGTATCGCGCTGGCCGGCTACGTCATCCCCTTCATCTTCGTCTATTCGCCGGCGCTGATGCTGCAGGCCGGCGATCCCATGGCAGCCAAGCTCGGCTTCTACGGCGCGGTGGCGTTGGCGACCTTGAAGGCCCTGGTGGCGATCGCCCTGTTCGGCATGGTCGCCATCGGCTTCCTGTTCACGCGCCTGACGTTCCTTGAACGTTTGGTCGCGCTCGGTGCCGCGATCTGCCTGCTCGGCGATTTCCCGTTCAGCGACACCGCCGGCTTCCTGCTCGCCGCGGCAATCGTGCTGTGGCAGTGGCGGCGGCGTCCGCCGTCGCCGGTCGAGGCGGTGTGAGCCTCTGCTTCGTCACAACCTCAGGCGTGAAGGCGCTGGCGCTGTCCGCGTTCACGCTGGTGTGGACGCATTCCATCGCGAAGGTCGACTGGCAGGAAGACTGGCGCGTCACCCCCGCCGGGCTCGAACTGACGCAGGCACGCGTGAAGGGCACCGGCCCCGGCATGGAGCCGCCGCCCGAGGCGCGCCTCGTCGACGGCTGGTTTCAGTGGAGGCCTGCGCGTGCGCCGATGCCGGAGGTGGTGCTCGGCAATTCGGGCGCGGCTGGCGAATGGCGGCTATGCCATGACGGCAAGTGCCGGACGTTGTCCGAGATTGTCGGTCATCCCATTGGTGCTAACGTCACAAAGATGAAGATTTGCGACGATCCGTAGCCCGGATGAGCGAAGCGACATCCGGGAGCGGCGGCCCCGGATATCGCTACGCTCATCCGGGCTATAAGAAAAATAAAGGAGAAACGCGATGGGTCGGCTCAAGGGCAAGGTTGCGATGGTGGTGGGCGCGGGCTCGATCGGCCCCGGTTGGGGCAACGGCAAGGCCACCGCGGTCACCTTTGCGCGCGAAGGCGCGCAGGTGTTTTGCGTCGATCGCAACGGCGCGGCCGCCGAGGAGACCGTGAAGATCATCACGGACGAAGGCGGCCAGGCGATCGCGTTCACGGCCGAGGTCTCGCGTGCGCACGAGGTCGAGGCGATGGTCGCCGCGTGCCTGCAGGCCTACGGCCGCATCGACGTCCTCGACAATAATGTCGGCATCGCCGAGATGGGCAGCGTGGTCGAGGTGACCGAGGAGAGCTGGGACCGCGTCTTCAGCGTCAACCTCAAGAGCGCGTATTTCGCCATGAAGCACGTCATCCCCGTGATGGTGAAACAGGGCGGTGGCTCCATCATCAACATCTCCTCGATCGCCTCGATCCGCCACATGGGTATCTCCTACGTCACGTACGGCACTTCGAAAGCGGCGATGAACCAGATGACGCGCACCACCGCGATCGAATTCGCGCGCCACCATGTCCGCGTCAACGCGATCCTGCCCGGCCTGATGAAAACGCCGATGGTGGAGCATTCCGCCGGTCTCGCCGCCAGTTACGCCAAGGGCGATGTCGAGGCGATGTGGCGGGCGCGCGATGCGCAAGTGCCGATGGGCCACATGGGCGACGCCTTCGACGTCGCTAACGCCGCACTGTTCCTGGCCTCGGACGAAGCGAAATATGTGACGGGGATCGAGCTCGTGGTGGACGGCGGGATCACGTGCAAGGCGGGGGCGTAGCTCCTTGCTCGTCGCCCTGGCGTAAGCCAGGGCCCATTACCACAAGGCTCGGTTGGCGAAGACTGCCGGCTCCAGCTTCTTCAACAATCAGCATTCGGGGTAATGGGTCCTGGCTTTCGCCAGGACGACACTATTGCGCCAGCGCCAGAATCCCGCCGGCGAATGAATGCCATGCCGCCGTTTCGCTGATCGGCCAGTTCAGTACCTTCACCGCCAGCATCGCGAGCGTGCCGGTGATGTAGACCGGGTGCACGCGGCCTTCGGTGCGCCAATCGCGTACCATGGCGACGACGAGCAGCAGCGAAGCGACCATCGCGGGTGCGATGGTGACGGGCACCGGCGGCGGCCCGGGCGGTCCCGGAGGCGCGAGGAAGGTGAGAAACCAGCGCGCGATCGCGGCATCGAGGATGGAGACCGCGGCGAGCAGCATCAGGCGTTTGTGAATCTCCGGCTTTCGCGTGTTCATGATCGCGAGCACGAACACCATTGCAAAGAACGCAATCCCGCTCATCGGTACGATCGAGAAGGCGATGCCGGCCTCTTTCTGTCCGAGCGCCGCGGAATGCTGCATCACATGGACGGAGGCGAGAAAGCCGAAGATCGTCATCGCGGTCGCGAGCGAGACGCCGGCGATGCCGAGCGAACGGTGATTGACCACGCGGCCTGAGGCGGCGAGCCAGGTTTGGATCACGAAATAGAGAGACCAGGTGAAGAACAACAGACCGTGGAAATGGATGACGGGGCTTGCGGACAGTGTCCGGTTGGCGAGCGGCACAAAATAGGTCGGTGCGAAGCCGAGAAAGGCGGTGGCCGCGCAGGCCAGTGCCATGTGGAGATAGAAATATCGTGCGGGCGACGCATCTCGCGCGCGCACACGACGGTCGTCGATCAGGGTCGTCATGAGGGATGAGTCTGGAGAGGCGGCGTTTGGTTCAAAGCAAATCGTCCCTGCACCGTCGTCCCGGGGCGCGCGCAGCGCGAGGCCGGGACCCATAATCAAAGGGCGCGGTTTGGCGCGAAGCTGGTAACTCAGAATCTTCGCAAAACACTTGCTGCGGCGTATGGGTCCCGGATCTGCGCTTCGCTTGTCCGGGACGACAGCGGTGTTTGCGGATCTAACCCCCCGCGCTCAATTCCGCGCGATCAAGCTCCTCCTCGATTCTGTGAAACGCGTCGTCGCCGATCACCTCGGTGGCGCGGAGTTCGAAGATCGACTTGCGCGCGGCCGCGATGCCGCGGCGGCGCAGGGGATCGGCCGGCAGTTCGCCGTTGGTGATGCCGCCATGGGGATCGTCGTCGGCCTGCATCAGGATGGCGCGATATTCGAGCCGCAGGATTTCCGCTTCCTCCGACGGATCGTCCTCGATCGCGTCGAGCGCCGCGCGATAGGCGACGGCGCGGGCACGCGCGACCTCGATGCCGACGGGATCGTCGTCCTTGAGGCCGAACGCCAGGATCAGCGGCCGCAACGTCAGGCCCTGCACGACCAGCGTGCCGAGCACGACGGCAAACGCCGAGAAGACGATGAAGTCACGATGCGGAAAGCTCTCCGGCAGGGCAAAGGCGGTGGCGAGCGTAACCAAGCCGCGCATGCCGCACCAGGAGATGATGAGGCCGCCCTTGGCCGAGGCGACCTGCTTCGGATCCTTGGGGTGATAGATGCCGTGCGCCACCAGCGTGCGCAGCGTCGTGCGGTAGAACGTAATCCAGGCCAGCCGCACCAGGACCACGGTGAGCAGGATCCAGGCGGCCGCCACGCAATATTCCCAGCGCACGTCCGCATCGAGGCGCGTCCAGATCGGCCGCATCTGCATGCCGATCAGCATGAAGGCGAGCACGTTGAGCACGAACACCATGGTTTCCCACACCGCATAGGAAGGTACTCGCAGCCGCGCCGGCATGCGTGTCCCAGCCGTGCGGGCGATGGTGATGCCGTAGACTACTATGGTGAGGATGCCAGAGAGACCGAGATGCTCGGCGGCAATCCAGACCATGAAGGTCGTGGCGAATTGGATGATGATCGAGCTGGGGGCCTCCTTCACGCGTTCCATGAACAGCGGAATGATGCGGCCTGCGACCAGGCCCGCGACGACGCTGCCGACCAGGGCCAGCGCCATGGTCGGCGCGACCTGGCTCCATGCCAGATGCTCGGTTGCGATCGCTCCGACCGCGATGCGATAGATCAGGAGCGCGGTCGCGTCGTTGAGCAGGCTCTCGCCCTCCAGGACCTTCACCATGCGGTGAGGCAGCTTCACCTGGCTCAGGATCGCGACCGCAGCGGCCGCGTCCGGCGGGGCCACGATGGCGCCGAGCGCAACCGCGGCGGCCCAGGGCATGTCAGGCATCAGCCGGTGGGCGACGTAGGCCACAGCGGCCGTGGTCAGGCCGACGGCGGCGACGACCAGAGTGGAGACCGGAACCCAATTGTTGCGGAGATCGCGCAGCGAGGTGTCGAAGGCGGCATCGAGCAGGACCGGTGCGACAAAAAGAGCCAACGCCAGGTCGGGCTCCAGCGTCCAGGACGGGCTCGACGGCACAAACGCGATCAGCGCGCCCCCGATCGCGAGAAAGGTCGGATAGGGGACCTTGATCCGCCGCGCCAGCGCCGATAATCCAACGGCGCCGAGCAGAAGCACGATGATCCATTCGAATGTCGACACGTTGATCCCCGAAACCGATTTGAGCGGCGCCACAAGCTAGCACCAATCCGGCCGTATGATGGATAGTGCGGCCCCGAGGCAAGACCTCAACCCGGACCTTAACCCAAGATTTTCCGACTGTGACGAGCATGCGTTTTCTCATTCAATGGTCCGGCGCCGGGGTGCTCTTCGCGCTCTCGTTCGTCGTGGCTCATGCCGCGACCGGCGGCGAACCGGCCGCGGTCCCGCAGGTCGACATCGCGCCGTGCCTCGCGGCTGCCGCGGCCGACGACATCGACAAGGCCGCCACGGCCTGCGCCGCCGTGATCGACAACGAGAAGACGGCGAAAGGCGATCTGATCAAGGCGCTGATCGCGCGCGGCGGGCTTTATGCGCGGCACGACCAAGTCGACCGCGCGATCGCCGACGACAGCCGCGCTCTGGAACTCGATTCCGGTCTCGCCGATATCTTCAACGCGCGGGGCGAGCTCTGGCTGAGGAAGGGCGACAAGCCCAAGGCGGTGCAGGATTTCGGCGCGGCATTGAAGATCGATCCGAACCACGAGCAGGCCAAGGCCAATCACAAGGCGATGGCGCGCGAGATCGAGCGGATCGGCGCGCAGATGGCGGTCGCGGGCAAGCCCAGCTTCATTTGCAAGGGTGCGCGCCGCCCCGTCGAGAAGGCGATCTGCGTCAACCGCGAGCTCGCTGATCTCGACCGTGAGGTCTTTGCCGCCAACGCGCGCGTGTTGCGCGAAGCCCGCAATGCAGGCGAAGCGAAGGCGCTTCAGCGCGAGCAGGACGATTTCATCGCCCGCCGCAACGCGGGGTTCGGCCGGCCGGGGTACGATTTGAAGAAGGCGATGCAGGAGCGGCTGCAGCGGCTGAACGGGGTGGACGGGTATTGAGGCTGCTCATCTCGCCCGTAAGAGCGGGTCGAAAAAGGGAAGGATCGGTGCGCCGCTGGCACGCCTCGATTTGAACCGATTCTTTGGCCGCCGCGACAATGGTGAAAGCCTGATGTCCCGGAGCTCTATGCCATGTGCGGCACGCATCCTTCCGCGCAAATGCTCTCGTTTGCAAAAATCTCGTTTCGCTCGCTCCTGCTCAGCGCGGCAATGAGCGTCGTCCTCGTCGCTCCTGCCTTGGCCGGCGTCGATTGCGTGATGGAGAGCAAAGCCGCTCCGGCTGAGCTGATCCCGGCCTGCAGCGCCACCATTGACCAGGCCTCAATTCCATCCTCCGATCGCGCCGCGGCGTTGCTGGTGCGCGCCGACGCCAATGCGCGGACCTCGGGCGGCCTCACGCAGGCGCTGCGGGACATCGACCGCGCCATTGCGCTCGATGGCAAGAACGCAAAAACCTGGCGCCTGCGCGGCGATCTCCTCCGCGAGGCCGGCGGCGATCTCAACCGCGCCGCGGCGGACCTCAGCAAGGCCATCGAACTCAATCCGCAGGATTCGGAATCTTACGAGCTGCGCGGCGTGGTCTACACCAACCAGCGCCGGCTCGACCGCGCGCTTGCCGATTACGACCAGGCGATCAAGCTGAAACCTGACAATGCACAGGCCTGGTCAGACCGCGGCGTGACCTATTATCTCGGCGGCGACAACGAGAACGCGATCCGCGATCTCAGCGAGGCGTTGCGGCTCGATCCGAATCGGCCGCGCAGCTACACCAATCGTGGCGCCGCCTACAAGAAGCTCGGCCAGCTCGAGAGGTCGGTTGCCGACGACGGCGAGGCGATCAGGCTCGATCCGAAGGTGCCCGAATATTACGACAATCGCGGGCTGTCCCTGGCCGCGATGGGCGAGTACGACAAGGCGATTGCCGATTACGATCAGGCGCTGCGGCTGGCACCGCGCCCGAACTTCTTCGCTAACCGCGGCGACTCCTACCACCTCAAGGGCGAGCTTGGCGCGGCGCTGAGCGATTACGAGGCCGCGCTGAAACTCGAGCCGAATTTCGCGCAGACCTACAATAACCGCGCCGTGCTCTACAAGAAGATGGGCGAGCGCAAGAAGGCGCTGGCCGACTACGAGACCGCGCTGCGGCTCGATCCCGGCAACGACAACGCTGCCGCCGGCCGCCGCGCCATGATCGCGGAGATCGTGAAATTCGGCGGCGAGCCGCTGCGGCCGCTCGCGGCGAATTCCGGCAAGGGCCCGTCGTTCGATTGTGCCACTGCGAAGCGCGAGGTCGAGAAGGTGATCTGTGCCGATCCGCAGCTGGGTGTGCTCGATCGCCAGATCGCCGAGACTTATGAGCGCGTGCTGAAATCGGCCGGGTCCCGCTCGGCCGGCGACCTCCGTCGCACCCAGCGCGACTTCCTCGCCACCCGCAATACGAGCTTCGGCCGCGCCGGCTATGATCTGAGGAAGGTCATGCAGGACCGCCTGCAGCGGCTGAACGCGATGGATAGCTGAGCACTGTTCTTTTCAGCTTGAACCGCGGCCCATTCCCGGGAAAATAGCCCTCAAACATGGCCGGTACTTGATCCCTGTCATGGCGGGACGTTTGTCCTGCCACAAGGTCAAGGCCAGGCGAATAAAAGGGAACGGGAGCGCGGGAATGAACGTCCGAGGAAACGTCCAAGGAAACATCGACGGAAAGAGCCTCTATCACGAGGTTTATGCGCGCTCGCTGGCCGACCCTGAGGGCTTTTGGGCCGAGGCGGCCAAGGAGATCGACTGGATCGAGCCACCAAAAAAGATCTTCGATCCCTCGCCGGGCGTCTACGGCCGCTGGTTCAGCGGTGGCATTGTGAACACCTGCTACAACGCGCTCGACCGCCACGTCGAACGCGGCCGCGCCGACCAGATCGCGCTAATCCATGATTCGCCGCTGGCAAATAGCGTCACCAGATTCACCTACGCCGAACTGCTGGCCGAAGTGCAGGCGCTCGCCGCCATCATGCAGGACTTTGGTGTCGCCAAGGGCGATCGCGTCGTCCTCTATATGCCGATGGTCCCGGAGGCCGTCGTTGCGATGCTCGCCTGCGCGCGCATTGGCGCGGTGCACTCCGTGGTGTTCGGCGGCTTTGCCGCGAAAGAGCTCGCCACCCGCATCGACGATGCGCAGCCAAAGTTGATCCTGTCGGCGAGCTGCGGCATCGAGCCCGGCCGCATCGTGCAGTACAAGCCGCTGCTCGACGAGGCGATCAGGCTTGCGGGCGCAAAGCCGAAGGCCTGCATCGTGCTGCAACGTCCGCAGCTCGTCTGCGCCCTCACGCCCGGCCGTGACTATGATTGGGCGGGCCTGCGCCGCAAGGCGATGAACGACGGCAAGCAGGCGCCTTGCGTGCCCGTCGCCGCCACCGATCCGCTCTACATCCTCTATACGTCAGGCACGACCGGCATTCCCAAGGGCGTCGTGCGGGACAATGGCGGCCATCTCGTCGCAGTGAAATGGTCCATGTTCAACCTCTATGGCGTCAAGCCGGGCGAGGTCTGGTGGTGCGGCTCCGACATCGGCTGGGTGGTCGGCCACAGTTACATCGTCTACGGTCCGCTGCTGCACGGCGCGACCTCGATCATGTATGAGGGGAAGCCGGTCGGCACGCCCGATGCCGGCGCGTTCTGGCGCGTGATCAGCGAGCACAAAGCTGTCGCCTTCTTCACTGCGCCGACCGCGTTCCGCGCGCTCCGGAAAGAAGATCCGGAAGGAAAATTCATCCGGCAGTACGACCTCTCGACGTTCCGCACGCTGTTCCTGGCCGGCGAGCGCGCCGATCCGCCGACGGTGGAATGGGCGGAGCAGCAGTTGAAAGTGCCTGTCATCGACCATTGGTGGCAGACCGAGACCGGCTGGTGCATCGCCGGCAATCCGGTTGGCTTAGGCCAGCTGCCGGTGAAGCACGGATCGCCGACGGTGCCGATGCCGGGCTACCAGGTCGACGTGGTCGACGAAGCGGCAAAGCCGGTCGGTCCGAACACCATGGGCTCGATCGTCATCAAGCTTCCGATGCCGCCGGGCTGCCTGCCGACACTGTGGAATCAGGACGAACGGTTTAAGGAAGCCTACCTCACCGAATTCCCCGGCTACTACAAAACATCGGATGCCGGCTACAAGGACGAGGACGGCTATGTCTTCGTCATGGGCCGCACCGACGACATCATCAACGTCGCCGGCCATCGGCTCTCCACCGGCGGCATGGAGGAGATCCTGGCTTCGCATCCCGATGTCGCCGAATGCGCCGTGCTCGGCGTCAAGGACGCGATCAAAGGTGAGGTACCCTGCGGCTTCCTGGTGCTCAAGGCGGGTGTGAAGCGGGCCCCCGCCGAGATCGAGAAGGAGATCATCGCGCTGGTGCGCGACAAGCTCGGTCCCGTTGCCGCGTTCAAGCTCGCCATCACCGTCGGGCGCCTGCCCAAGACGCGCTCCGGAAAGATCTTGCGCGGCACCATCAAGAAGATCGCAGATGGTGAAGCCTGGACCATGCCGGCGACGATCGAGGACCCCAAAGTGCTCGACGAGATCGGCGATGCACTGAAGGGGCGGGTGTGAGGTTTGCAATGGGGCTTGAATAGGCCGCATTTTTCCGCTCAATCCTCATCCTGAGGAGCGCGCCTGGCGCGCGTCTCGAAGGATGAAAGGCCCCGCTGCTCCAGCTTGGCCTGCATGGTTCTCACCATGAGGATGAAGGGCCTGCCATGAATTCGAAGCCGTTTCTAGCGATTGCATTTGCGGGCCTCATTCTCTCCGCCTGCTCCGCGCGCTACCAGACGCCGGTGGCGATGGGCGGCGATGATGACGACGCGGTCTGCCAGAGCCGCGGCTATGCGGCCGGCTCGCCTGAATACGTGGCCTGCCGCAAGGACCGCGACGTCCAGCGCAGCGCCGCGACCACCCGCGCCGACCGCCGCCAGCGCGACCTCGGCGAATACATGCTGAACCATCCGGACCGGCCATGATGTAAGCCGTGGCATTATCCTGCCGCGACAGATCTGCAACGCCGCAGCCAAATCGCAATCGCACTTGTCCTGATTTGATCGGCATCAAATCCTTCACCACTGCCTTTCTGCTCTGACGCTGATGTCGCGCAACGAAGCGCGCACATGGCTGAAGGGGAATGCAAGGACGGAATAATAAGAAACATGGCGCGGCTCGCGACGCTAGGTGCGGCGCTGGCGGGGGCTTTTGCCTCGGCACAGGCCGCCGATTTGCCGATCTACAAAAAGGCGCCGCCGCCGGTAGAAGCCTTCAATCCCTGGATGGTGCGTTTGCGGGTGCTCGGCGTGTTGCCGGATGCGGGCGGCTCAACCGTCAATGTCGCCGGCGTTCCGTCGCTGTCCTCGCCGAATTCGGGCCTCTCGATCAGCGACCAGGTCGTGCCTGAGCTCGACATCAGCTATTTCTTCACCAGGAACATCGCGGCCGAGTTGATCCTCGGCGGGACCCGGCATTCGATCAGCGGCACTGGCTCGCTCGCAAATCTGCCGATCGGCAAGACTACGCTGCTGCCGCCGACGCTGACCCTGCAATATCACTTCGACAATTTCGGCGCGTTCAAGCCGTATATCGGTGCCGGCGTGAACTACACAATGTTCTTCAGCAACTCCGCCGCCAATACGCCGGCCGTCATCGCAGGTCCGCCCGCGATTGTCGCCACCACCACGAGCCTGCATGTCAGCAACGCCTTCGGTGGCGCGGTGCAGTTCGGCTTCGACTACATGCTCGATCGGCACTGGGGCCTCAACGTCGACGTCAAGAAGCTCTGGTTGCGGCCGGACTATTCGGCGACGGTCAGTGGGCTGCCGGTTACCGGCACTGCGCATATCGACCCGTGGCTGGTCGGCGGTGGTGTGACGTATAAGTTCTGAAGTTGTTGTTGCCTTAGGGAGGCACACTGTCGCCCTAACGTCGTCCTGGCGAATGCCAGGACCCATACCGCGGAATCTATCGACTGAGCGCGGTAGGAGAACCGAGCGATGAGTCTTCACCAAATTCCTCCTTGGGGTAATGGGTCCTGGCTTTCGCCAGGACGACGCCGGAGGGTATGCGTTGTCAGTCGTTTTGCAGATGCAAAATAAAAACGCGGCAGGTTTCCCTGCCGCGTTTTTATTGGGTTCACGAATGAGGAGCGGAAGGATTACTCCTCCTCCTAGTCCTGCTTCTTGCCGCCGAGTGTCTTCAGCTTGGCGAACACGGCATCGACGTTGAGATCGTCGCTGGACCTCTCCGCGGGTTCGTACTCGTCCTTCTTGGTGGTTTCGGAAGCCGGCAGCAGGGTGGCGCCGCCATAGGCCGCGTCGATCGGCTTTTCCT
Source organism: Bradyrhizobium sp. MI1.11 (assembly GCF_055811255.1). Lineage (NCBI taxonomy): Bacteria > Pseudomonadati > Pseudomonadota > Alphaproteobacteria > Hyphomicrobiales > Nitrobacteraceae > Bradyrhizobium > Bradyrhizobium sp. MI1.11. The sequence continues at coordinate 224,938 of NZ_JBVVPM010000007.1, read as the reverse complement.
TGGCCGCGCGCGCGACCTCGAAATCGAGCTCGATCTGCGAGCAGAGGCCAAGGGTGACGGGATCAATCGGCGTCAGCTGGGACGTGTTCCAGTGGGTGCGATCGCGGACACTGGCGATCGTGCTCTTGGTCGTGCCGACCAGGCGCATGATCTGGGCGTCCTTGAGCTCGGGATGGTTGCGCAGCAGCCAGAGGATGGCGCTCGGGCGTTCGTGGCGGCGCGAGACCGGGGTGTAGCGCGGGCCCTTGCGCTTGGGTTGCGGCGGCAGCACCACCTTACTCTCCTGGAGTCGGAGCCGGTAGTCCGGGTTGTTCTCGCCCTTCTCGATCTCCTCGCGGGTCAGCTGGCCGTTGGAGAGGGGATCCATGCCCTTGATGCCTTGGGCGGCGTCGCCATCGGCGATCGCGCGCACCTCGAGGGGGTGCATTTTGGTGAAATCGGCGACCTGATCGAAGGTCAGCGCGGTGTTGTCGAGCAGCCAGACGGCGGTCGCCTTGGGCATCAGAGGTGCGTTGCTCATGGCAAATCTCCTTTGTGCTTCGCCCACCCCTTTGGAGGCGAAACCGGTGGTCATCAGCGATGACTGGGAATTCGCGCTATATAAGCCCGGAGGGGGTAGCCACGCAATGGTTCTGCTATAGATAGTGCCTTGACAGCGCCCGAAAGGGGGCCCAATTCCCTCTGAAGTCCCTGTAAGACCGTACCCAAGCCCAATTCATTCATCGACCGTTTCCCGCCCATTTGGCGAGGTGATTCGGTCCCGAGATCGCTCAATGTCAGCCAAACCAGACCTCAAGATCGTGCTTTGTTCTCCCCGTGGCTTCTGCGCCGGGGTGGTCCGGGCGATCGACACCGTGGAACGGGCGCTCGATAAATACGGCGCCCCCGTCTATGTTCGCCATGAGATTGTGCATAACAAATACGTCGTCGATGGGTTGAAGAAGAAGGGCGCGATCTTCGTCGAGGAACTCGCCGAGATCCCGGAAAACACCACCGCGCCGGTGGTGTTCTCGGCCCATGGCGTGCCGAAATCGGTTCCGGCCGACGCCACATCCCGCAATTTGTTCTCGCTGGATGCGACCTGCCCCCTGGTCACCAAGGTCCACCGCGAGGCCGCGATCCATTTCAAGCGCGGCCGCGAGATCTTCCTGATCGGCCATTCCCATCATCCCGAGGTGGTGGGCACGCTCGGCCAGCTCCCGACCGGCGCCGTGACCCTGATCGAGACCGCCGAGGACGCGAAGACCATCGCCCCGAAGGACCCGAACAACCTCGCCTTCGTGACCCAGACCACGCTGTCGATCGACGACACCGCGGAGATCGTGGCGCTTCTGAAGGAGCGCTTCCCCAACATCAACGGGCCGCACAAGGAAGACATCTGCTACGCCACCACCAACCGCCAGCTCGCGGTGAAGAAGGTGGCGCCGGTGGTCGACGCCCTGATCGTGGTTGGTGCGCCGAACTCGTCGAACTCGCAGCGCCTGCGCGAGGTCGCCGAACGCGAGGGTTGCCCGATCGCCGTGCTGGCGCAGCGCGCCACCGAAATCGACTGGAAGCGGTTCGAGAACATCACCAGCCTCGGCATCACCGCTGGCGCCTCGGCACCGGAAGTGATCGTCGAGGAGATCATGGACGCGTTCGCCGAGCGCTTCACGCTGCATGTGGAGACGGTCTCGGCCGCGGAAGAGAACGAGTTCTTCCCGCTGCCGCGTCAGGTGCGCCCCGAAGCCGCCGCCGAGTAGATCTTCATGGCGGTCTACACCGACGTTGCCGCCGACGAGCTTGCGGACTTCCTCAACCAATACGATCTCGGCGAGTTGCTCTCGTACAAGGGCATCGCCGAGGGCGTCGAAAATTCCAACTTCCTGCTGCATACGACCAAGGGATCGTTCATCCTCACGCTCTATGAGAAGCGCGTGGCGAAGAACGATCTGCCGTTCTTCCTCGCACTGATGACGCATCTGGCCGAGCACGGCGTCAACTGCCCGCTGCCGGTGAAGGGAACGGACGGCGAGGCGTTGCGCGAGCTGTCGGGCCGGCCGGCCGCGATCATCACCTTTCTCGAGGGCGTCTGGCCGCGCAAGCCGAACGCGGCCCATTGCGCCGGCGTCGGCGAGGGGCTCGCCAGGATGCATCTGGCGAGCGCGAATTTCGCGATCAGGCGTGCGAACGCGCTGTCGGTCCCGGGCTGGCGGCCGCTGTTCGATGCCGCGTCACAGCGGGCCGACGAGGTGCAGCCCGGCCTGCGCGCGTTCCTGAGCAACGAGCTCGACTACCTCGAGAGCGGGATCTGGCCGACGCAGCTGCCTGAAGGCGTGATCCACGCCGACCTCTTCAACGACAACGTCTTCTTCCTCGGCGACAAGCTCTCCGGAATCATCGACTTCACTTTCGCCTGCAATGATATGCTGGCTTATGACGTCGCGATCTGTCTCAACGCCTGGTGCTTCGAGCCGGATCATTCCTTCAACGTCACCAAGGCGCGGGCCTTCCTCAACGCCTATGGCCGTGTGCGAAAGCTGTCCGAGGCGGAAGAGGCAGCGCTGCCGCTGCTCGCGCGCGGCGCCGCGATGCGGTTCCTGCTGACGCGGCTGGTCGACTGGCTCAACGTTCCGCCCGGCGCGCTGGTTCGGCCGAAGGATCCGCTGGAATATGTCCGCAAGCTGCGCTTCCACCAGAGCGTTTCCAGCGTGCGCGACTACGGGCTGATGCCGTCGGGGCTGGTGGCGTGAGCGAGCTTCCGATTGTCACGATCTACACCGACGGCGCCTGCTCGGGAAATCCGGGGCCCGGCGGCTGGGGCGCGATCCTGAAGTTCGGCGACAAGGAAAAAGAACTGAACGGTGGTGAGCGCCACACCACCAACAACCAGATGGAATTGATGGCGGCGATCTCCGCGTTGGAAGCGCTGAAGAAGCCGTGCACGGTCGATCTCTATACCGACAGCCAATATGTCCGTCAGGGCATCACCGGCTGGATTCACGGCTGGAAGCGCAACGGCTGGCGCACCGCCGACAAGAAGCCGGTGAAGAATGTCGAGCTATGGCAGCGCCTCGATGCTGCGCTGAAGGCTCATGACGTGCGCTGGCACTGGGTCAAAGGCCACGCAGGGCATCCCGAGAACGAACGCGCCGATCAGCTCGCGCGGGACGGCATCGTGAAGGCGCGGTTGCAGGCGCGGGTGGCGGAGTAGCGCGGATCCGCGCTCCTTCCTCATGTTCCGCCGTCATCGCCCGGCTTGACCGGGCGATCCAGTACGCCGCGGCCTCTCGATTCAACAACAACTGTCTCTGGAATACTGGATGCACCGCTTTCGCGGGGCATGACAGTGTCGTTTGTGGCTGAAAGCGGTGGCCGCTTACAGCTGCCCGAGCAGCGTATCGCCGCCGGACACCTCGACCTTGCCGGGCATCGCCTCGAGGTTCAGCTTCTTGACCACGCCGTCCTCGACCAACATCGAATAGCGCTTGGAGCGGATGCCGAGACCGTTGCCGGAGGCGTCGAGCTCCATGCCGATCGCCTTGGCGAAGTCGGCATTGCCGTCGGCGAGGAAGATGGCCTCGTCGCGCTGGTCGGTGTCGCGCTTCCACGCGTTCATGACGAAGGCGTCGTTGACGGAGACGATGGCGATGGTGTCGACGCCCTTGTCCTTCATGGCGTAGGCGTTGAGGAAGATGCTCGGCAGATGCATCTTGTGGCAGGTGCCGGTATAGGCGCCGGGCACCGCGAATAGCGCCACTTTCTTGCCCTTGAAGATGTCGTCGGTGGTCTTCACCTGCGGGCCTTCGGCCGTCATCACGCGGAATTTCGCCTCGGGCAGCTTGTCGCCAGTCTGGATCGCCATCGTCAGTCTCCCTGAAAATCGGTCCCGCTTTTTAGACCGTGCGGCGGCGCTGCACAATGTTGCCGGTAGGGCAGGCGGTGAGGGCGGGACCCTTCACCATTATGTCATCAGCCGGCGAACCCGCCGCCGTCGAGGAAGGCCTGCTCGTCCGGGGTGGTGTCGCGGCCGAGCAGGCGGTTGCGGTGGGGGAAGCGGCCAAACCGCCGGATGATGTCGGCGTGCTCACGCGCGTATTTCAGGTTTTCGGCATTCTCGGTGTTTTGAAACAGCGCGACGCAGTGCAATTGGTCGGGCAGGTGCTCGGAATGCATGAAGGGCAAATAGAGGAATTCGAGCAGGACCGGATCGATCCTTTGATCTGCACCCCGCGCAATGGCGCGGCGGGCGACGTCGCGCGCGAGCGCGTCGCTGGCAAAGGCCTGCGCCGTGCCCCGGAACATGTTGCGCGGAAACTGGTCGAGCACGATGACGAGCGCGAGTGCGCCCTCGTCGGTCTCCTCCCACGACGAGAGCTCGCCGGCGACCGCCTTCTGCCACAGCGCGAGAAAGCGGCGCCTGACCTCCGCGTCGAATGCGTCGTCGCGCTCGTACCAGGCATCGCGGCCGGCCTCGCGCCAGAAGGCGAGGATGCCGGCCGGACTGATGATGCTGTCGTCGGTCATGAACGAAAGAGGCGCTTACGCCGCCTCCGCCTTCTTCTCGTCGCGCAGCTGCCGGCGCAGGATCTTGCCGACATTGGTCTTCGGCAGGTCGGTGCGGAATTCGATGTGCTTGGGCACCTTGTAGCCCGTCAACTGCTCCTGGCAGAATTTGACCAAGGCCTCCGCCGTGAGGTTCGGGTCCTTCTTGACCACGAACGCCTTCACCGCCTCTCCCGACTTGGAATCGGGAATGCCGATGACGGCGCATTCGAGCACCCCCGGGTTGCTCGCGATCACTTCCTCGATCTCGTTCGGATAGACGTTGAAGCCGGAGACCAGGATCATGTCCTTCTTGCGGTCGACGATCTTGGTGTAGCCTTTCTCGTCCATGATGCCGATGTCGCCGGTGCGGAAATAGCCGTCTGCGGTCATCACCTTGGCGGTCTCCTCCGGCCTGTTCCAATAGCCCGACATCACCTGCGGACCCTTGGCGCAGATCTCGCCGGGCTGGCCGAGCGGCATCTCGTTGCCGTCGTCGTCGCGGATCGAGATCCAGGTCGAGGGCACGGGGATGCCGATGGTGCCGTTGAACTCGGGATCGGTCGTGGTGTTGCAGGTCAGCGTCGGAGACGTCTCCGACAGGCCGTAGCCTTCGGCGATGGAGCAGCCCGTGATCGCCTTCCACTGCTCGGCGACGGGGCGCTGCACCGCCATGCCGCCACCATTCGAGATCTTCAGCTTGGAGAAATCGAGCTTCTTGAAGTCGGGATGATGCATCAGGCCGTTGTAGAGCGTGTTCACGGCCGGGAAGTTGTTGACCTGGTACTTCGCCAATTCCTTGATGAAGCCCGGGATGTCCCGCGGGTTGGGGATCAGGAGATTGCAGCCGCCGGCGCGCACCGCGAGCAGGTAGCAGGCCGTCAGCGCGAAGATGTGATAGAGCGGCAGCGCGCAGACGACCATGAGTTGATCGACATGCGGCGGCGCGGCCATCGCCGGCTGCAGCCAGGCGTCGTTCTGCAGGACGTTGGCGACGATGTTACGATGAAGCAAGGTGGCACCCTTGGACACGCCGGTGGTGCCGCCGGTATATTGCAGGAAGGCGACGTCGCCGGGCGACAGCTTCGGCTTGTTGAATGCCAGAGAGCGGCCGGCGGAGATCGCGTCGTTGAAGGACACCGCGCCTGGCAGCGACCAGGCCGGCACCATCTTCTTGACGCGGCGGACGACCAGATTGACGATCACGCCCTTGAAGCCGAGCAGGTCGCCCATGCTGCCGACGATGACGTGCTTGACTTGCGTCTTCGCGATCACCTGCTCGACGGTGTGGGCGAAATTCTCCAGCACGATGATGGCTTCGGCGCCGGAATCCTTGAGCTGGTGCTCGAGCTCGCGCGGCGTGTAGAGCGGATTGACATTGACCACCGCGAAACCGGCGCGCAGTACGGCTGCGGTCGCGACCGGATATTGCAGCACATTCGGCATCATGATCGCGACGCGGGCGCCGCGTTGCAGGCCTCGCCCTTGCAGGTAGGACGCCATCGCCAGCGACATCTGGTCGAGGTCGCGATAGCTGATCGACTTGTCCATGCAGATGAACGCCTTGCGGTCGGCGAACTTGGCGAAGCTCTCCTCCAGGAGGTCGACCAGCGATGAATATTGCGTCGGCTCGATATCGGCGGGGACGCCGGGCGGATATTGCTTAAGCCAGATGCGCTCCATGGAAACTCCCCTCATTGACCAGAGCCCGTTGTGTCTCGGGCTTGCCTCATTGCCGTCAGTATCGAGCCTGCCGGAACGGGTGGCAAGCGGTCGAGGCTTAGGATAAACGCCAGGGAGTGGCTACCGGAATCCTCGCAAACGGCGCTGCCGCAAGTGCGAAGTGCGGCGCGGTCTCGTCTCGCGTCGGCCGTTAACTGTTGTTGGCCGGCTTGGCGGGCTTGGTCGCGGCCTTGGGCTTGGCGGGCTTGGTTGCCTCGCCGCTCACCGCAGGCTTTGCCACCGCATCGGGCTTGGCTGCGGCATGCTTGGTGCCGGCCGGCTTGACTGCGGACTTGCCGTCGGCCGGCTTGGCGGCCGCCACCGGCTTGGCATCGGGCTTCGCCGCCGCCGTCTTGGCATCCTTCGGCTTGTCTGCTGGCTTGTCTGCCGCGTCGGGCTTTTTGGCGACGCGCGACTTCTTGCCACGCGGCTTTGGCGTGGCCTGCTGGTCGGCATCGGCCGCGACCGCCGCGATCAGGGCGGTCCCGGTGCGGGTCGGACCGGTATACACCAGCACGGGCTCGGCCGCCGCCGGGGCCGAGGCCATCAGCTCGGAGGCCTTCATTAGGGGCGGCTGAAGCCCGGCCGTGAAGAAGGTGACCTGGGCTTCGCCGCCCGTGGCCGAGGCGGACCCGGACGTGCCGCCATTGGTCGCGATCAGCGCGTCGTCATCGTCGCTGGCCGGCCGCTTGCGATGGCCGCCGCACATGTCGTCACGCAGGTTCGGCGGCGAGGCGTCGACCGGCACCAGCTTGTCGACCGTGCCGAGCGAGGGCCGGAGCCAGGTGAGATTGTCTTGCGAGAAGCCGCGCTCCAGCAGCTGCGCTGCTTTCACCGCGCGCGCGGTCCCGGAGTTGGCGCCCAGCACGACGGCGATCAGCCGGCGGCCGTTGCGGGTGGCCGATGCGACGAGGTTGTAGCCGGAGGCGCAGATGAAGCCGGTCTTGAAACCGTCGGCGCCGGGATAGCGGCCGATCAGCTTGTTGAAATTGCCGGTGACGCGCTTGCCGAAGCGGATAGCCGGAATGTGCACGAAATACTCGTACTCGGGCAGGTCGCGCAGGAACGAGCGCGCGAGAATGCCGAGATCCCGCGCGGAGGTGATCTGTCCGTCGGCGGGCAGGCCGTTCGGATTGACGTAGCTTGTCTGCGTCATGCCGAGCTTCTGCGCGGTGTCGTTCATCAGCGCCGAGAAGCCGTCGATCGAACCGCCGACGCCTTCGGCGAGCACGACGGCCATGTCATTCGCCGATTTCACCATCATCATCTTGAGTGCGTTGTCGACGGTAAGCTGCGTTCCCGGTCGAAACCCCATCTTCGAGGGCGACTGCGAGGCTGCCGTCGGCGACACCGTGAGCAGTGTGTCGAGTGTGAGCTTGCCGTCCTTGACCGCCTTCAGCGTCACATAGGCGGTCATGATCTTGGTGACGGAAGCCGGATACCAGGGAATGGTCGCGTTTTCCGCCTGCAGCACCTTGCCGCTATCGGCCTCGATCAGGAGCAGCGCTTCGGCGCTCGCCGCGCGCGGCACGAGCAATGCGCCGCATGCGAGTGCCGCGGCGAGCAGGTTGAACAAGGATTGACGAAGCAGCGGGCGAAGAGCGTGCACTATCCGATTCCGGTCCTTGGAGACCCGCCGGTTCCGGTCGGCTCTCGTGATCTGATGTTCGGTTCTGAAATCCAGCGCCGCCGCTTGCGGCGCCGCAAACCTATACCGGCTGGTGCGTCGGGAATAGGGGCATCAGCGGGGTATTCCGCAATGAAATGGGCCGAATTTCGACGATACGATGGGGACTTGCCAAGGCTTGCTAAGGCGATTTGGCGGCAGTCGCAGCAGCCTCAGCCGCTGTCACGCTGGCCCGTGCGTTCTCCTGAACCATGAACTGGGCCCTGGCGAGGTCGGCGAAATGGCCGCCTTTGGCCACGAGTTCATCAAAAGTTCCGCTTTCGATCACACGCCCGTTCTCGAATACCAGGATGCGCGTGGCATTGCGGATGGTGGAGAGACGGTGGGCGATCACGAAGGTGGTGCGGCCCTTCATCACTTCGTCGAGAGCGGTATTTACCTTCGCCTCGGTGACGGCGTCGAGTGCGCTGGTCGCCTCGTCCAGGATCAGGATCGGCGGATCCTTCAGCAGTGCACGGGCGATCGACAGCCGCTGGCGCTCGCCGCCGGACAGCATGCGGCCGCGCTCGCCGGCATTGGTCTCGAAGCCGCCGCTGCGCTCGATGAATTCGAGCGCCTGCGCGCGCTCTGCTGCCTTGCGCATCTCGGCCTCGGTGGCGTCCGGCTTGCCGACGCGCAAATTCTCCGCGATCGAGCGGTTGAACAGCAGCGCCTCCTGAAAGACCACGCCGATGTTCCGCCGCAGCGATGTCAGCGTTACGCCGCGCACGTCCATGCCGTCGATCCTGATGAAGCCGGACTGCGGATCGAACGCGCGATGCAGCAGCGCAATCGCCGTCGACTTGCCGGCGCCGGTTGCGCCGACCAGCGCGATGGTCTGGCCGGGGAGTGCGGTGAAGGAGAGGTCCTCGACCGCCGGGCGTTTGCCGTCATAAGAGAAGGTGACGTCGTTGAATTCGACGAGGCCGGAGAGCCGACCCGCATCGATCGCGTCGTGCCGGTCGTGCACCGCAGGCACCGCATCGAGCACGTTGAAGAACTCGCGCAGGCGCGGGGCTTCCATGAACACGTTGTTGATGAAGCTCACGACCTGCTCCAGCTTCTGGATGAGAAGTGTCGCGAAGCTCACGAACATCACGATCTCGCCGACCGATGTCAGCCCCTGGTCGTGCAGCGCGATGCCGAAAGCGAAGATCGCGAGCACCGTGATCGTGGTGGAGGCGCGCGTGATGACGGTGACGAGCGCCCACCACGACAGCACCGGCATCTGGGCTGCAAGCAATTGGTCGGCAACGGAGCGCAAACCCTGTACCTCGGATTCGACGCGGACGAAGCTCTGCACCAGCGCGACATTGCCGAGCGCATCCGAAGCGCGTGCGGAGAGCTCGCTGTATTGCTCTTCGACGTCCATCTGCATGCCGAATGTCTTGCGCACCACGAAGGTGGTCAGCGCGGTGAAGACGATGCAGAGCACGAACAGCAGGATTGCAAGCCGCCAGTTGAGGTAGAGCGACAGCGGCAGCAGCACCACGACTGAGAGGATCGCAGCAAAATGCTCGCGGAAGAAGCCCAGCCACAGCCGCCACAGCGCATCGGTGCCGTTGAGCATGACCTTCATCAGCCGGCCCGAATGGGTGCCGGAGTGGAAGGTCAGCGGCAGTTGCAGGATGTGCTCGAAATAATCCGTCAGGACCGCTTGCCGCTGCCGGTGGGAGAGCCGGTCGGCCTGCAACGCCACGAGCGCGCTGCAGGCGATGGTGAACAGTCCGAACGCAACCCATGCAACCAGGAACGGCCAGGCCGAGTTGGAGCCTGCGACCGTCTTGCCGGAGAGCACGTCGACGATCCGGCCGAACAGCACCGGCTCGGCGAATTGCGAACCCGCAAGCAGGAGATTGACGATCGCGAGCAGCCAGCCCAGCCGTGCCTCCTTGCCGAGCAGCTCGAGAACACGGGTGTAGAGGCGGAGAATGGGCATGGGCGAGGAGCTCGGGCGGCTGGAGTGAGCCCATACTCTAATCAGGGATCGGCTGCGAGATATAGCGGAAGCTGTCGGTTTTGCTCAGTTGATCAACCGCCCTGCGAGCGGCGGCAGGAAGCCGCCGTCGAAGATATCGTCCGCCGCCGGCCGTTTGCGGAATTTGAAATCCTGCCCGATCTGGTCGATCGCGCGATCCATGCGCGCCGGGTCGATGTCGCCGAGGCCGTTGCGACGGACCTCGTCGGTCAGGATGTTGTCGACGAGGACGGTGCGCAGGCGCTCCAGCTCAAGATCGCGGTCGCCGTCCTCAATGCGGCTCGCGGCCTCGTCCGCCGCGCGCGCCGGGTCCTTGACGGTCGCGTTGATGCCGGCAATCAATGCGCGGACGAATCCCTTCACGCTGTCCGGCCTGGACGCGGCGAAAGCCGGGTTGACCACGACGGCAAAGCCATAGGCCTCGGAACCATAATCGGCATAGCGAAGCGCGACGAGATCGCCGCCTGGCACGCCGCGGTCGCGCAGGTTCACTGCCGAGAGATAGCTGAAGCCGGCGACGGCATCGACCTGTCCCGCGGAGAGGATCGGCTCGCGCACCGCGGCGCTGATCTTGTGGAATTTCACGTGAGCCGTGTCGATGCCGTTCTGCTGCGCCAGCGCCGGCCACAGCCGCATCGACAGATCGCTATCCGCGACGCCGACGGTCTTGCCGTCCAGGTCGGGCATGAGGTGGATGCCACGGCTCCTGCGGGCGACGATCGCGTAGGGCGCGCGGTTGAACAGCACGAACACCGACTTGACCGGTGCCGGATCCTTGTCGCGGAAGCGGATCAGCTCGTTGATGTCGACGAGCGCGAACTCGCTATCGCCCTTGGCGACGCGCGCAAGCGCCTCCGGCGATCCGGCCGCGCTGCTGAAGGAGACGTTGAGACGTTCGGCGCTAAAGCTGCCGTCCTTTGCGGCAAGAAAAAACGGCGCCATGCTCGCATCGATCGGGCGGTCGAAGGTGAAGTGGATTGCAATGGAGGGCGCGACGGTCTCGGCCGCGGTAGCATCGCGCGCAGTCAGCGCCGCAAGCAAGATTGCAAGGGCCGGCAGGCAACGAAGGGCAGTGGTCCTGAATCCGAACATCAGTGGCGCCGGTCCCGCATTGTGGTTCGTGACGCTCGCAGCGCCGGCGGGCGTAGCAGTCTGTTTGCGCCAATATGAACGGCGGATGAGCGGCGGTTGCGTCACGATCACGCAACCCCGTTCAGCTTGTGTTGGGATTGGGGAACCCAACATGGGATGCAGGTGTTTGAGAGACACGAGCCTGTCATCAGGCACCATTCGAGGTCCCAAGGAGGGTCCAGGACATGTTTGACAGATTTTCAGGATTTGCCGGCCGTAAGGCCCTTCTCGCTACCGCCGCGGTGCTGGCGCTGACCGCAATGACCCCGACCGCTTCATACGCGGGCGGCCGCCATTGGCATGGTGGCGGCGGCGCGGCCTTTGCCGGCGCGGCCATTGCCGGTGCTATCGGCACCGGCCTCGCAATCGCCGCGACCCGCAATGCCTACGCCTATGACGACGGCCCTTATTATGGCGGTCCCGCCTATTACAGCGGCCCTGTCTATTACGGTGATGGCCCGTATTACGGACCCGGCCCGAACTACCAGTATCAGCGCTACGGCGGCACCGCTCCGTCGGAGCTTTGCGGCCAAGGCTACCACACCAACTGCTACTAGGTTTGGCCGCAAAAGGTTGACCACAAACGGGCCGTCGTGCTTGCCGCGGCGGCCCATTTTGGGCTTTTACTATCGCGCGTTAACGCGCTCGCCATGGGTTTAGAGTAGTTTCGAGTACCATGAGTGATTCGCTTGAGCGGCTATATCTGGCTGTGCTCGCGGCCAGGGACCTTGATCCGGCAACATCGCGCACCGCGCGGCTGTTTCAGCGCGGCCCGTCAAAAATGGCGAAGAAACTGGCTGAAGAGGCCATCGAGGTCGTCATCGACGCGGTCAACGGCGATAGCGAAGCCGTGATCCGGGAAAGCGCCGATCTACTCTACAATCTGATAGTGCTATGGGCCTCGGCCGGCGTGCGCCCCGAGGACGTCTGGCGCGAGATGACGCGGCGTGAAGACATGCTCGGCATCGCCGAGAAGCTGCCGAAGTCGGCGATGAAGCTGCCCAAAGTTGCGTCACCGCGGGTCGCCGCCAGGCGGCCTATCGTCGCGCTCGAAGGCCGCAGCGCGCGCAAGCGCCACTAGTATTGGCACAAATCGGTCCCATCTCGGCATGGACAAATCCGTCCCATGGTGCTTCATCGCGGCGCCATGCTGAAACGTATCTACGACTGGTGCATCGACGCCGCTCACAAGCCTTACGCGCTCTGGATCATGGGCGCCGTGGCTTTCGCTGAAAGCTCCTTCTTTCCCGTCCCGCCGGACGTGATGCTGATCCCGATGTCACTGGCGCGCCCGCAACGCGCCTGGGTCTATGCGGCGATCTGCACTGCGACGTCGGTGCTGGGTGGTCTGTTGGGCTACGCCATCGGTGCGCTGCTCTTCGACTCGGTCGGCCATTGGCTGATCGAGGTCTATGGCCTCGGCGGCAAGGTTGACGCCTTCCGCGCCTCCTATGCCGAATGGGGCGCCGTGATCATCCTGCTCAAGGGCCTGACACCGATCCCCTACAAGCTCGTGACCATCACGTCCGGCTTTGCCGGCTACAATATCGGGCTCTTCATCCTGTGCTCGATCGTGGCGCGTGGCGGGCGCTTCTTTATCGTGGCGATCCTGCTCAACCGCTACGGCGACTGGATCCGGGTCAAGATCGAGAAGCATCTCGGATTGGTGGTGGCAATCGGCGCTGCGGTGCTCGTGCTCGGCTTTGTCGTCGCAATCAAGTTGATCTAACTCCAAGGCGCTTTGCCGCCGCGCCTCGTTCGGCTACGGTTGCCGTCATGATGCTTCGATCCGGCAATCCGGTCCCGCGGCTGGGCACGCTGACATTTGCGGTGCTTTCGCTCCTGCTCGTTGCCGGCGGCACCGGATGGCCGCAATCCGCGCCGCCGGCGCTCGGCTTGCAGGAGCAAGGACCGCAGGCCGCACCGGCGCCCTCGACAGCTCCTTCGTCGCCGCCGGCGCATGAGGAAAATCCCGGGCTGATCAACGAAATGGGCAAGCTGTTCGACAAGCTGCCGTCGATCCTGCCGCCGATCAAAAGTCCGAGCGAGACCATGAACGATTTGTCGCGCCTGGCGAAGCCGTCGACCATGGTGTCGGGACGCGTCGCCTGTCCGGCCTCGTCGAACGGCGCGCCCGACTGCAAGCTCGCCGCCGACAAACTCTGCCAGAGCAAGGGCTACACGGAAGGCAAGAGCCTGAATGCCGATTCCGCGGAAAAGTGCTCGGCCAAGGTTCTGATCCCGGGCAGGCAACGCAAACCGGATGACTGCCGCACCGACACCTTCGTCACCAGCGCGCTGTGCCAGAACTAAGGACGTCGCGCGAGCAAGCAAGGAGCGCCCATGAGTCGCACGGAGCAGGACTTCCTCGGACAGCGTGAGATCGCCGACGACATCTATTACGGCGTCCAGACCATCCGCGGGAAGGAGAACTTCCACATCACCGGCATTCCGATGAACCAGGAGCCTTACTTCGTAAAGGCGCTTGGTTACGTCAAGAAGGCCGCCGCCATGGCCAACCGCGATCTCGGCGCGGTGGACACCAAAGTCGCGGAAGCCATCATCGTGGGCTGCGATCGCGTCATCGCCGGCGATATGATGGACCAGTTCGTCACCGACTTCATCCAGGGCGGGGCCGGCACCTCCACCAACATGAACGCCAACGAGGTGATCGCCAATCTCGCGCTGGAATCGCTCGGCTTCGCCAAGGGCGACTACCAGCACGTCAGCCCCAACGATCACGTCAATTACGGCCAGTCGACCAACGACACCTATCCGACCGCCTTTCGGCTGGCGCTGATCCTGCGGCTCGAGAGCTACATGACGGCGCTGCGCCAGCTCCAGGAGGCGTTCTTCGCCAAGGGCAGGGAGTTCGAGCGCGTGCTGAAGATGGGCCGCACCCATTTGCAGGACGCGGTGCCGATGTCACTCGGCGCCGAATTCCGCGGTTGGGGGACCACCATGGGCGAGGAGGTCGATCGAATCTCCGAGGCCCGTGCGCTGCTGCGCGAGATCAATCTCGGCGCCACCGCGATCGGCACCTCCGTCACCGCGGCGCACGGTTATCCCAAGCTCGCGGTCCGGCATCTGAGCGCGCTCACCGGCGTCGACTTCATCCTCGCCGGTGATCTCGTCGAGGCGACGTCGGATACCGGCGCCTATGTGCAGCTCTCCGGCGTTCTCAAACGCACCGCGAGCAAGCTAACGAAGATCTGCAACGACATCCGCCTGCTCGCCTCGGGCCCGCGTGCCGGCTTCAACGAGATCAACCTGCCGCAGCTTCAGCCGGGCTCCTCGATCATGCCCGGCAAGGTCAATCCTGTGATCCCCGAGGTTGTCAACCAGACCAGCTTCCTCGTGATCGGGCTCGACACCACCGTGACGCTCGCGGCGTCCGCCGGTCAGCTCCAGCTCAACGTGATGGAGCCGGTGATCTCGTTCGCGCTGTTCTTCTCGATCCGCACCATGGAGCGCGCGGTCAACAGCCTGCGCGAGAATTGCGTCGTCGGCATCACTGCCAACGAGGAGCACACCCGCAACATGGTGCTGAATTCGCTCGGTATCGTCACGGTGCTGAAGCCGCTGCTCGGCTACAAGCAATGCGCCGAGATCGCGCGCGAGGGCTACAAGAGCGGCAAGTCGCTGCACCAGATCGTCGTGGTCGAACGCAAGCTGCTGACCCAGGAGAAATGGGACGAGATGTTCTCGTTCGAGCGGCTGATCAATCCGGATTTGCTTGCATAGGCGCCGCTCTCTCCTCCCGTCATTCCGGGCGCGCGAAGCGCGAGCCCGGAATCCATTTCGCCATTCGTGCCGAGGCCCGATGGATTCCGGGCTCGACGCTACGCGTCGCTCCGGAATGACGGAAGCAGGAATTCCGCTGCTTGGAATTGCGGTAACGGCGTCCTCCACGGCGCCAAAACGCAATACTTGACAGTGGAAAGATTGCCTTGTTGGTTTGGCTCCCAACTTCGATGTGACCGCCAACAGAGGATCGTCTCGCAATGTCCATGCCTGCCTTGTTTAGGGGACGCCTGTCGATCCCCGTGATCGGCTCGCCGCTCTTCATCATCTCGGTGCCCGATCTCGTGATCGCGCAGTGCAAGGCGGGCGTGGTCGGCTCGTTTCCGTCGCTGAACGCGCGTCCGCCGGAGCTGCTTGACGAGTGGCTGGCGCGGATCACTGAAGAGCTCGCGGCCTATGACCGCGCGCATCCGGACAAGCCGTCGGCGCCGTTCGCGGTCAACCAAATCGTGCACAAGTCGAACAACCGGCTCGATCACGACATGCAGCTTTGCGCCAAGTACAAGGTGCCGATGATCATCTCGTCGCTCGGCGCGCGCGAGGAGCTGAACCAGGCCGTGCACGGCTGGGGCGGCATCGTTTTCCACGATGTGATCAACCAGAAGTTTGCGCACAAGGCGATCGAGAAGGGCGCCGACGGCCTGATCCTGGTCGCGGCGGGCGCCGGCGGCCATGCCGGCACGATCTCGCCGTTGGCATTCGTCGCCGAGACACGAAAATGGTTCGACGGCCCGATCGCGCTGTCGGGCGCGATCGGCAACGGCAAGGCGATCCGCGCCGCGCGCATTCTCGGAGCCGACTTTGCCTATATCGGCTCGGCCTTCATCGCCACCAAGGAAGCCAATGCGGTCGAGAAGTACAAGGAGATGATCGCGGGCGCGACGGCCGACGACATCGTCTATTCCAACCTGTTCACCGGCGTGCACGGCAACTATCTGAAGCCGTCGATTCTCGCCGCCGGCATGGATCCGGAGAACCTGCCGACGTCCGATCCCTCGAAGATGAACTTCGGCACCGACGCCTCCGGTGAGCGCGCCAAGCCGAAGGCCTGGAAGGAGATCTGGGGCTCCGGCCAGGGCATCGGCAGCGTCGACGGCATTCTTCCCGCCGCCGAGCTGATCGCGCGCTTCAAGAAGGAGTACGACGAAGCGATCGATCCGCCGTTGTAATGGCCCTCCCAATGACGGCCATCTACCGCGTCGACGGCAACAGCGTCATCACCAGCCCGGATGCCGCCGGCCCGTGGGACCGGCGCATGCAGCACGGCTCGGCGCCGGCCTCGCTGGTGACGTGGGCGGCTGAGCGTATTCCGACGCCTGTCGCGATGGACATCGCGCGCGTCACCATCGACCTGATGCGCCCGGTTCCGGTGGCGCCGCTCACGATCGCGACCGAGGTCTTGCGCGAGGGCCGCAAGATCCAGCTCTGCGGGGTCAAGCTGCTCGCCGACGGCGTACAGGTGGTCGGCGCCACCGTGCTCAAGATCAAGCGCCAGGCGCTGACGCTGCCCGATGACATCAAGGCACTGCCGGTTACGCTGCCGTCGCCGGAGGACTCGCTGCTCGAGGACGGTCATGCCGCCACCAGCCCGTTCGTGCGATCGGTGTCGATGCGCGCCGCGCGCGGCCGCTTCGGGCAAGCCGGCGCCGGCGCGATCTGGTTTCGCGTCGACCATCCCCTGATCGCAGGCGAACCGCTCTCGCAGGCGATGCGCGCCGTGGTCGCGGCCGATTTTTCCAACGGCACCGCCTCGTCGCTCGATTTCCGCGCCTGGACCTACATCAACGCTGACCTCACCGTGAGCTTTGCGCGCCAGCCGGTCGGCGAATGGATCCTGCTCGACGGTGATTCCTGGATCGGCCCCGATGGTGCCGGGCTTGCGATGTCGCGGCTGGCGGACCGGACGGGGTATTTTGGCCGCGCGGTGCAGAGCCTGGTGATCGAGAAGCGGTGAGGGCTGCGTGAGACTGCGCCGCGGCCGGGGCAGGAGCTACCCCACCATCCGGTCCCGCCCGCTCCAGAATTCCGCGCGCAGCACCTTCTTGTCGACCTTGCCGACGCCGGTCATCGGCAATTGCCTGACGAACTGGATCTGCTTGGGCGCGTGAGCCGAGCCCTTCCGCGTTCTCACCATGTTGATCAGCTCGTCGGCGTCAGGCGTAGCGCCCTCGCGCGGCACGACGATGGCAGTGACGGCTTCGCCCCATTTCTCGTCAGGGATGCCGACGACCGCGACCATGGCCACGTCGGCGTGCTGTGACAGCACGTCCTCGATTTCCCGCGGAAAGATGTTGAAGCCGCCGGAGACGATCATGTCCTTCTTGCGGTCGAGGATGAACATGTAGCCGCGTTCGTCCCTGCGCGCGATGTCGCCGGTATGGACCCATCCGTTCCGAAGCGTCTCGGCGGTGATGTCGGGCCGCTTCCAGTACTCCGCCATCGCGTGCGGGGCGCGCACGCAGATCTCACCGGCTTCGCCCGTCTTCACTTCTTGATCGTTGTCGTCGAGGATCCGGACCTCGCAGGCCGCGATCGGGAAGCCGCAGGACAGGAACAGTTCGGGCGTCCTGGGATCGTGATCCGCCTTGCGCAGCACCGAGATTGGATAGCATTCGGTCTGGCCGTAAAGCTGCGAGAACACCGGCCCGATCCGCTCGATGCCCTCGATCAAGCGGCTCGGCGACATCGCGGAGGCGCCGTAGAGCACCAGTTCGAGCGAGGAGAGCTTGGTCCTGCTCAATGCGGGATGATCGAGCAGCACATAGATCATGGTCGGCACGAACAGCGTGAAGTTGATGCGCTCGCGCGCGATCGTCGCCAGCACCGCCTCGGGATCAAAACCCTTCAGCATGTGCACGGTGCCGCCACGCATCAGGGTCGGCAGCACCTTCGTGCCGGCGACATGGCTGATCGGTGCCACCGCGAGGTAGCGCGCGCCATCGGGGATCTCGAAGTCGGCGAGGATCGCGGCCGCGGCCCCGGCATTTTCGCGGTGGTAGCGCAACGCGCCCTTGGATTTGCCGGTCGTGCCACCGGTATAATTCAGCGTGGAGAGATCGTCGGGGCCGGCGAGGCAATGCGCGCTGGCATGGCCTTCGATCTCGATCGCCTGCAACAGGTCGACGCCATAGGCGGCCGGTCCCATGGTGAAGACCGCCTTGAGCCACGCCGCCTGCGCGGCGAGTTCGCCGCCGCGATCTCGGAAGGCGGCCGCATCGACCACCAGCACCTCGGCCTCGGAATCCTCGAGCTGGAACAGCTGGTCTGCCCGCGATCCCAAAGGATGCAGCCAGGTGACGCAGAGCCGCGACAATTGCGCGGCGACGCCGGCGCACCATGTGTCGGCGCGGTTCGCGGTGAGGAAGGCGACCCGCGCGCCGGGCTGCAATCCAAGCCGCACGAACACGCCCTGGATGCGCCCGATCAGGTCGATGGTGCCCTGATAGCTCAGCGATCCGCCGGGCCACGCGAACGCGGTTCGGCCCGGATAGCGCGACAGCGCCCGCAGCGCCTGCGCGCAAGTCGGGGACGATGCGTGGAGCGGATCGGACATATGTTTCCTCGCTGCTTTGTCATCGGCTTCTGGCGTGCCAATGTTTACCGCGACGCTAGCATAGGGAATGCGGGATGGAACGACAAAGCCCGCGCGAAGGAGGCATGCGTGACGTCAGATCGGCTGCAACATTTCCACGGTCGTCTCGCCCTGCCGCTGATTGCCGCGCCGATGTTTCTCGTGTCAGGCGTCGAGCTCATGGTAGCGGCCTGCCGCAACGGCGTGATCGGCAGCTTCCCCAGCGCGAATTGCCGTAGCACCGAACAACTCGATGAATGGCTCACCGACATCGAAACGCGGCTGCTGCGGCACGAAGATCAAACCGGCCGCAAGGCCGCGCCGCTTTGCCCAAACCTGATCGTGCACCGCTCCAATGCACGGCTGGAGCAGGATCTCGCCGTGTTGCGGCACCACAGGCCGGAGATCGTCATCACCTCGGTCGGCTCCCCCACGCCGGTGCTGAAGCCGCTGCACGACGCCGGCGCATTGGTGCTTGCCGATGTTGCCTCGATCCGCCACGCCGAACGCGCGGCGGAAGCAGGTGCCGATGGGCTCGTGCTGCTCACTGCGGGCGCGGGCGGCCAGACCGGCTGGCTCAACCCGTTCGCCTTCGTCCGCGCGGTGCGCGCGTTCTACGATGGCATCATCGTGCTCGCGGGGGGCATCAGCGACGGCTACGCATTGCGCGCGGCCGAAGTGCTCGGCTGCGATCTCGGCTACATGGGTACAAAGTTCATCGCGACCCACGAGAGCATGGCGGATGATCGTTACAAGCGGCTTCTGGTCGAGAGCAGCGCCGACGATATCCTGCTGACCACCGCATTCACGGGACTTCAAACCAGCATGCTGAAGCCGTCGATCGTCGCCGCGGGTCTCGATCCCGACGATCTGCCGGCGCGCGGCGCGATCGACATCGGCAAGGACATCGACGTTACCGCACGAGAGAACCGGCCAAAGCGCTGGCGCGATATCTGGAGCGGTGGGCACTCGACATCCGGCGTGACCGATGTGCTCGCGGTTGACCACCTCGTCGCATCAACGCTCGCGGAATACCGTGAGGCGGTGGAGCGGTAGACCCGGCCCCCTTTTCCGGAAGAACCGGGAGAGGGAAGGAGATACCGTCGCATCGGTCACAGTTAATCCCGCATGGCTCCGCAGCCCCACACTTAACGGCAGATTAACCATCGATCGCCCAGAATCCCCCTCAGGCGCCAATCAGGACCGAGAGGGACAGGCGATGGACTTCGACTTTCTCAACACCAAGACGGCGGCTTCGCTGGACGAAATTCGCATTCGCGTAGCCCATGCGCTGGCCCGCCATCCGCTGTGCCGCAACGTGCGCTTCGACATCGTCAGCGTCCCCCGCACCCGCCGGGGCGGCAATTGGACGGTGGCGCTGCAGTCGGTCGAGCCGCGTGGAGTTTGGGAGGCCTCGGAGATCGTGGCCGACATCCAGGACGCTTACGATCTGGCGCTAGCTGCCTGATTTTGTTGATCTTTCTAGGTGATGTCGCCGCAGTCCGCGCGATTGCCGCCGCGATGGCACGGTTAAGCCTTAATTTTCGCCCAGTTTCCGGGCAGTGATCACGTGGACTTGAAGCCGGTCGCGGAGAGACGTTTGTCGAAAGCCATCACCATCGTCGTGCTGACCTGCTTCCTCGTCCTCGGCGCCGCCACCACCGCCATTCTCGGCCGCGACAGCGTGCCCAGCGTCAGCGCCGAAATGATCCCGCAGGCGCCGGCACCCAAGCCGCTTGCAACCAATCGGGCGGCCAAGGCTGACCGTCTGGTTCCGACGCTGGCGCTGGCCTCGGCCGCCATCGACCCGGTCCAGGTTCCGGCCGACAAGCTCTCGCAAATGCCCGTGCTGACCGAGCCGCTGCGCCAGGCGTTTGCCGCCGCCACGCCATCCGATTTCCCGATGCCCAAGGCGAGCGTGAACGAGGCTCCGGCCGCTGCAGAGATTCCTGCCGTCGAAGTCCCGGCCAAGCCGAAGGTCGTTGCCAAGCCGCAGCCGCAGAAATCCTATTCGCTCCTGTCCGACGTGCAGATCGCGGGCATCAGGGACCGTCTGAAGTTGTCGTCGTCGCAGGAATATTACTGGCCCTCGGTCGAAACCGCGCTGCGCAATGTTGTCCGCAAGATCTCGGCAAACAAGCTGTCCAATCCGAACGTGCAGGGCGTGCCGATCGATCCCAATTGCGACGAGGTCCAGCAGTTGAAGTCGGCCGCGATGCCGCTCCTGTTCCAGCTGCGTGACGACCAGAAAGAGGAAGTGCGCAAACTCGCCCGCATCATCGGGCTCGAGAAGGTCGCGCAGCAGATCTGACGCGCAAGTTCCTTCCGGAACTGCGCCTGTATCGGGAACATCAGGCAATCGAGAAGCGTTGCCCGCTCCAAAGAGGGAGTGGACCAATGCGCGCCTCGACAGCCTATTTCGTCGGTGCAGGAACCATCGTCGCAGCCATCGCCATTGGTCTCGGCGGCGGCATTGTCGCCGGCAATATCATGAATCCGGTCTCGCCCAAGCAGGGGCCTGATACCAGCAAGATCGCGCAGCGCGCTGACGCCAAGCCCGCCACGACGGACGCGCCATCCGAGCGCCTGCAATATCTCACCGGCTCGCAAGCATTCGGCGCCATGGTCGCCGCGCCAGCGCAGGCCGAAGCCAAATCCGACGCCAGATCCGACGCGAAGGCCGAGTCCAAGCCTGAGGCAAAGTCCGAAGCGGTGAAGCCCGACACGCAGACCACTCAAGCCAACGCTGAACAGCCAGCGCAACAGCCTTCGCAAGCGGCCGCGGTGGAGCCCCCGAAACCGCCACCGGCGTCGCCTCCGCAAGTCGCAAAGCCTGCCGAGCGACAGGCATCGACAGAGCCGTCATCCGACAACGCCTATGCCAAAGCCAGGGATTCTGACGTCAAGCGCGCCACGTCTGAACGGCGCCGGACGGAGCGCCGTGAGCGCTGGGCCGAGCGCCGTCATTACGATTTCCGCGAGCCGCGTGGTATGCGCGACCGCACCGATTGGGACGACGTCGCGCGCAACATCCGCGAAGATGCCGATGCACGCGACGTCCCGAGCCGGCCGCACGGCGGTTTTCCGCAGATCAGGCTATTCGGAGACGACGATTAGCGTCCATCCTCTATGACCGGCGCATCGACGTCTATGGCCTGACGGCATTGGCGCCGGCGAGGTTTGTGCTGTGGATGGCGAGCACTTACCCGCCGTGTGACTCCACGACCTTGCGGCAGCCGTCGGAGAGCTTCGACTTGTTCTCGCGCAGGCAGGCATTCATCTGCGGCGGCTTGCCGATGTGTTCGGCGCAGAATTTGCTCGCGTCGCTTCGGCAGGTCATCTGCTCCTGCGGCGTCGGACCCGATTGTGCAGCGGCGGTCTGGGCGGTAGCGGCGAGCAGCAGCACGGCAAGAACCGAAATCTTCATAAAACACCTCCTTGGGAATGTCGTTGGTCCCGCCTGGGATCAAGTGGGCCGGACCATCTCGCGAGCCCCGGGCGCAGGTCCATGCCATGTTCATGGCATCGGCCAGCCCGTCCCGCCGCCGTACCCCCATTTTCATGGCATGTATCAGCGCGCCGTCTTTTGTCATTCAGGCTGCACGTCGGCTGCGAGACCCGGTGATTGCATCGGGCCGCCGAACGGGAAGCAGGAGAGCAAGATGTCGAAAAGAGCGGGAGCGCTGAGCGCCGGGCTGACGATTTTGGCGCTGGCAGGTGCGGCGATGGTTTCGTTGGGCACGAGCCCGGCGCAGGCGGTGGTCTATTGCAAGACGGTCGGCATACCCAAGGGCTGCGTGGTGCGGCCGACAGCGGCAGTGGTTGTTGCGCCGGCCGCCGCGGTCGCGGTCGCGACACCCGGGGTCGGTGCGCCCGGTGTCGGCGTGCGCGCGGGCACGCCGATGAATCGCGGTGGTCCGGTCAATCGCGTCGGCGTGCGCTGAGAAAGACAAAGAGTTCGGGCGAAGGAGCATTGCGGACGACCCCCCCGTCCTCCGCAGGCAAATCATCCGGCCCGTCCCTCTCTCCGCGCGTCCCACACGTTCGGAGAGGGGCTTTTCAGCCGACGGCGGCATCGCTGTCGGGGAAAACCTGCGGCAATTGCAGCCGCACGCGCGTGCCTGAGGAATCCGAGCTCAGATCGAGCATCGCCCCGCAGCGCGCGGCACGGCTCCTCATGTTGCGAAGGCCCCGCGCGGTCTGGCTCGCGTCGGTGGCTCCGCCGCTGCCGACCGGCGCAGAACCGTTCGCAAAGCCCTTGCCGTCATCCGCGACCTTGATCACACCGTACGGTCCCTGACCTTCGTCGACCGTCTCGATGGTGACCGCGATGCGGCGGGCCTCTGCGTGCTTGACCGCATTGGTCACGGCCTCGTCGAGGATGCGCACGATCTGGATGACATGCCATGGCCTGAGCTCGGGATGCAGCGGTAGCCCCTGCGGCGTGGCCACGTGCCAGTCGAGTGCGATGTCGTGCGGTCGCAATTGCGCGGTCGCGCGCTCGCGCCAGGAGCCGAGTGCGAGCATCAGGTCGCCGCCGATGTCGTCCATGGAATCGATGACGAGGCGGAGGTCCTTCAGCGCCGCACGGGCGGCGTCGGTGATGGTCGCGCCCTCGTGCCCGCGCTCGGACAGTGCCACGATGCTGATGAGCTGGCCGCCGAGGCCGTCATGCAGGTCGCGCATCAGCCGCGTGCGCTCATTGGCGAGCGCGGCGGCCCGTGCACGCTCCTCCTCGCGGGCAAAGCTCGCCTTCAGCCGCTCCTCAGCCTCGCGTACGCGCGTCACGAGCTGGTCGGCAAAGCTGTCGACCTGGTTCAGCGCGCGCGCGAACCGCCAGGTCAAGCCGGCGCCGATCGCGACCAGCATCGCCGAATAGGACAGGCGCGAGAGGAAGATGCGCTCGTTGGTCACGATCTCGAACACCGACAGCATGTCGTGGACCCAGCAGATCAGCACGATGGTCACCGCGCAGCCGAGCGTGAAGCTTGCCGCGTCCTGCCGCCGCACCACCGCGGCAGCGGTGACGCAGGCCATCAGGAGCAGGCAGAGACCGACGGTTGGAATGCCAAGCAGGAGAAACAGAATGCGCGGCAGCGGCGGGCCGGCGATCAGTCCGACACCGAACACGACGAGCCCCGGTGCGAACAGCAGCATGCCGTAACGCGGCCAGCGCCAGCCGAAGAACAGCACGCCGAAGACGACGACCAGGGCGCTCTCGATCGGCGCGGACGCGAGCAACACCGCGGCGAGCCGGGACGTGTTGACGGGGGGCGCCGGTGGCGGCGCGAAGGCCTGCACCACGCCGAGTACCATCGCCACGGCGAGAACGCCGTAAACCGGCTCGCGGCGGCGCATCAGCCACATGATCGCCAGGATGACGGCGAGGATCGACTGCCAGGCGGAGAACACCACGGGCAACGTGACGAACATCAGCGTGCGTGTCTCGTAGGCCGGCCGCAAGGCCGCATCCGGCCCGACATAGACGGTATCGAGAAAGCCCTTGAGCGGTCCCCAAACCAACAGCCGCACCGTGATCTCGTTCGCGCCCTCGCGCAGCAGCGAGGACGGGATTGACGCGATCTGGGGAGTGTTGCGGTCGGGCCGGTTGGCGTTGGCATCGCGTCGGGAATCCAGGATGACGACGCCGTTGATTGCGACTTCCACCGCGTTGCTGAAGCGCGGCAGGAATACCGACCATCCCGACGCCACGTCGCCGCGGCGGAACGTGAAGGTGCCGGTGTAGAGCGGCGGGTCGGCCAGGGAATAGCGTGACGACGTGAAATGCGGCAGCGTCACCGGACGTGCCACGCCGTCCTCGCGCAGCGAGAATTCGCTCAGGGCAAAGTCGTCGGGGTCGCTGGGCTGGAGCAGCCGCAGCCCGAGGACGGTCGCGACAACTATGAGCGCCTGGAGCAGCAGATAGGGTACGAGGCGCGAGACCAGCAGCCGGCGCCGCGCGGGTTTGACCGGTGCCTTGGCCGCGATCTCGCTCACAGCTTGATCAGGCCCTGCTGCACCGCTTCGAACACCGCTTCGCTGCGGGTGTGCACTTCTAGCTTGCGATAGATGTTCTTGATGTGGCCGGGCACGGTCTGCCGGGACAGGCCGAGATGGCTCGCGATCTCGGCGTAGCTGAAACCTTTGGCGATGCCCCAGAGGATGTCGATCTCGCGCGGGGTGAGCCTTGCGGTGTTGAGCGCGGGACCAGGCGGAGGCTCGGCCGCATTCTGCGCGGAACCTTGCGTTCTGCGCACGATGAAGCGGGCGATCGAGGCCGAGATCGGCGAATGGCCGGCGACCAGATCGCGCACGGTGGTGGCGATATCAGTGGGGAACGCATCCTTCAGGAGATAGCCGGTGGCGCCGACCGTGATCGCGGAGATCACACTCTCTTCGTCGCCGAGCGCCGAGATCACCATGATCTCGGTGTCGGGAAAGCGTTGCCTTGTCTCGCGGATCAGCTCGACGCCGTGGCCGTCGGGTAGCCGCAGATCGGTGAGCAGCACGCGCGGCGCCCGCTCGCCGAGCCCGGCGCGGGCCTCTGCGAGCGTGCCGGCGCTGCGCACCTCGTAGCCGGCCTTGACCAGCGCGTCGTGGAGCCGCCAGCAGGTCGGCGCGTCGTCCTCGACGAGGAGGATGGTGATGGCCTCACCCGTCTCGCCCTGTTCGGTCATGATCATCGCCCTGCACCGCGTGTCCCCCGCGGCGCAGGGCCAAGTTTAGCCGCCGCACGGACGCCGCGACACCCATAATCATGGGGGCGCATTGTCACTCTTCCGCGCCGTCGCGGACGCCGCCTACCGCTTTGCTGCGGCCGATGGCGTCGACGGCGCGGGCAGATGCTGCACCCTGACCCGCGCCGTGCGGCGTTGCTCGCCCTGGGTTGAGGGGCTGGTGAGATCCTCGCGTCCGCCCAGGATGGCCCCTCTACGAAGCCTCCCCCCGCGGCGGCGGATATCGCCGGGCCAGCGCCGACAACGGCAAGTGTCGCTCGCCCTCCGGCAGCTCCAGATAGGCGAGCACGAGCGGCCGTTTCCAGTCACCGACGCCGAAATTCATCGTCATCCATTTCTGCGGTTCGGGGCCCTCGAGGCCGCGCACCCAGACGAAATAGCGGGGGAGATCGTCGGCTTCCGTTTCGGTCGCGCGTCTCCTGGCCATCAAAGCTGCTCGCCGTATCGTTACGTGTTGCCACACGATATAGGGACTGGCCCGGCGAAGTCGAACCGCCGAGGGAGGGCATGCCGGGAAGCACGCAGCCCTCTTCTGGCATAGTGTCCCAAGGATGCGAGCCGTACGGCCGGCCGCTCTCGTCAGTGCCAGAGTTCGCAGGTCGCAACCCGGTTGATGTCCGCGAGCCGCCGGCTGGTGTCGCCCTCGAGGTCGAGGCTTGCGACCAGCGTCAGCAGGCGATGATAGGCGCCGTCAGCGACCTCGACGGGCAGCGGAGCCTCATCGAACGTGTCGACATAGCTGCCGACGAGGCCGCTCAACAGACGGCACAGGCCGCGCTGTTCGGGGTCGTCGCGGCCGAGCGTCTCGAGCTTTTGCTGAAAGATCCGGAACGTCCGCAGGCCGTGGTGCTGTTGCGAAAGCCAAGTGTGCAGGTCGTTCATATGTGCTCCTTCGAGTTGCGGAAGAAGCTACCGGTTTATACAGGCGGGATGTGACGATTGCTAGGGAGGGGGAGGGACTGGACGCGTTGACCCAGTCCGCTAGCCTCCGCGAGGAAGCTCCGATTTGATCTTTCGATACTGTCCTTCTAGCCTCACCGTAACGTCTCCCTCGCACGGGTGGTGCGAACGCAAGGGTTTGTTCAGTGAGGATTCTGATCGTCGAGGACGATGCCGCCATGGCGCGGGGCCTTGCCGAGCGGCTCAAGCTGTCCGGGTTCGCCGTCGATATCGAGTCTGACGGGGCTTCGGCGGCGCAGACCGCCTTGCTGGAACCCTACAGCCTCATCATCCTGGACATCAACCTGCCGAATGTGTCGGGTTTCGGCGTCCTGCACAAGATACGGCAAGCCGGGTCGACCGTTCCGGTCATGATTCTGACTGCCCGTTACGCGACCGGCGATAAGGTCAGCGGCCTCGATCTTGGCGCCGACGATTATCTCTCCAAGCCATTTGATATCGCCGAATTTGATGCCCGCGTTCGTGCGCTCGTGAGAAGGGGACAGGGGCTTCCCAATCCAACCTTGATCTGTGGCCCGCTCGCGTTCGACCGCGCCGCGGGCACGATTACATTGAGCGGCCGGCCGCTTGAATTGCGACGGCGCGAGTTCGCGGTGCTGGAGGTGCTGATGACCCGCGCCGGCAAAGTCGTCTCCAAGGAGCGCCTGATCGCGGAGGTGTTTGGCTTCGACGAGGCGGTAGCGCCGAACGCGGCGGAACTCTATGTTGGTCGCGTTCGCCAGAAACTCGGTCCCGACGGGCCGCGGATCCGCACCGTCCGCGGGCTAGGGTATCTGCTGGAGGTATAGTGATCGCCACCTGGCGGCCGTCGTTGAGGCGAACACTCCTCACCAATCTGGTGGCGCCCGCCATTGTATTGGCGATGGTGCTTGGAATCGGCGGTATGTTGCTGATTCAGCGGGTTGTCCAGACAGTCCATGACCGGTTGCTCGATGGGTCGATTCTCGCCATCGCCGAACGTGTCGGCGTGGAAGATGGCGAACTGACCGTCGACTTGCCGCAGGTTGCGCTCGGCATGCTGGAGAGCCAGTCGCACGATAGCATCTATTACAGCGTGACTTATCTTGGCGAATTGATCACCGGTTACAAGGATCTTCCGCTCGCAGGGTTCGATCGATTGAAAGCTGGCGAAACCGGACATCGCGATGGCGCGTATCGCGGCAAAACGGTTCGTATCGGCGCGCAGGCGCGGCAGGTCTACGGCAGGCCAGGGCTGGTCCTCGTCGCAGTGGCCGAAACGGTGCAGGCGCGCCGCGTCGTCGAACGTGAAATGCTGATCGGACTGGCGATGCTCGAGGCCGGCTTGATTAGCCTCATCGCTTGCCTCGGCTGGTACGCGGTCGATCGAGGCCTGAGGCCGCTTGGCGAACTCAAACAAGAAATCGACGCGCGCGGCATCCAGGGCGGTCCAAATCTCAGTCCGCTTGACCTTTCCCGGGTGCCGCAGGAAGCTTTAGCACCGGCGCTCGCGGTAAATTCCCTGCTACAGCGGCTGGATCTGGCCATTGGACTGGTGCGCCGATTCACCGCCGATGCCTCGCATCAGATGCGAACGCCGTTGGCGATATTGCGAACGCATCTCGATCTGGTGCGACGCCTGGGGTCGGAGACGCCGGCGGGCCAATCTGCCCTCGACGAGGTCGATAACGCCATCAACCGCCTTGAACGGCTGCTCGAGCAGCTCGTGACACTGGCTCGGGTCGACGAGCAGAACATTGCGCAACCGGCCGCGGAGAACGTTGACCTGAACGAGGTCGCCTTCAATGTCCTGTCGGAGCGTGCCCCACAGGCGTTCGCGCGCGACATCGACGTCCAGTTCGATCGATTTGACGGTCCCGCGGTCATCGCCGGCAATACCGTCCTGATTGGCGAATTGCTGGCAAACCTGATCGACAATGCCATCCGCTACAACCGACCCGGCGGGTTGGTCCTGGTTCGCGCGGTTGTTGACGCCACGACCGCGCGGATTGAAGTCGAGGATACCGGTCCGGGAATTCCGGAGGCCCATCTGGCCCGTGTCTTCGAACGCTTTTATCGGATTCCGACGGCGAACGGCCCTGAGGGTAGCGGCCTTGGACTGGCCATCGTGAAAGCGTTGTCGGACCGTCTCGGGGCTCAAATCGTGCTTGCACCTGGCCCGGAAGGCCGGGGCCTGCGGGTTTCCGTGAGCTTTCCTCTTGCCAAGCGTGATGGTGAAAGCTCAAGTTGAGGCCTGATTGTGCGCCGCTGTAGAAGTGGCTGCAGTCCTGAACAAACTAAAGTCCGCAAAGCGGCTCATGGACGAGGACACGTCACGATGGGGGCTGCCAAAGCCTTGGCCTTGTGCGTTGGAATCTTGCTGGCGTGGCCTGCCATGTCGGAGCAGGCGCAGCTCGGCCCTCTCAAGGGGCAAGCATCAGTTCCCGCCGCAACTCGAGAGCAACTCAACATCGTATCGACGACCCAAGACGCGGACGTCGCCGACTTGCTTGCCGATTTCCGGGCAGGTCATCCGGACATCGAGATCGTCCATACAAAGATCAACTCGAACGAAATCTACAATCAAGTCGTGGATCCCTCGACCTCCAGCGCAGCACCCGGAGATATTGTCTGGAGCTCCGCGATGGATCTGCAGATCAAGCTCGTCAATGACGGCTATGCCCAACCCTATGTCTCGAAGGAAATTGCGCATATCCCGGATTGGGCAATCTGGAAAGACGAAGCCTATGCCATCACGGCGGAGCCGATTGTCATTGTTTATAACAAGAACCTCGTCGCGGAGGGCGATGTTCCTCGAACCCGCGCGGATCTGAAGAGCCTTCTGAGCCGGAAGCCCGATACCTATCGGGGCAAGATCGCAACCTATGACCCGGAGCAGAGTGGGACCGGTTTCCTGTTCATCACGCGCGATGCCGGAATCACCAGGACAACGTGGGATTTGGTCCGTGCCTTTGGCGGCGCCGGTATCAAGCTTTACTCGACCACCGGAACGGTGCTTGATCGAATTTCATCCGGCGAACATCTGATCGCCTACAATATGATAGGGTCTTACGCGATCGAACGGGCCAAGGAAGATGCCTCTATCGGAATCGTGTTTCCTGCCGACTACATCACCTTGATGTCGCGAATAGCCTTCATACCTGTCACTGCGCCGCACCCGGAATCCGCGAAACTGTTTCTTGATTACTTGCTTTCGGAGCGCGGCCAGAAATTTCTCCTGGCCCGGTCGGTTGGTCCTGTGCGCCTCGGTCTCGGCGCACAAGGCGTGATACCTGCGGATCGCAGCGGCGCGGTCAAGCCGATCCATATTGGTGCAGAATTGCTCACCTATCTCGATCAGTCGAAACGAGCGAGCTTTCTCAAAGAGTGGCGCCGCGCATTGCAGGATCGATAGAGATCCAGGGATTTGGATTTCAAACGGAATAACATCCGAGAGAAATCCCCATATCTGCCGGCTCGCCAAGCGCGCCGTCTTCACCTCCGGCTTCGACCAAATTTCCTGCAGGGTGCATCAGCGACAGGTTGATGACAGGCAGCTGATATACGGTGAGGCAGCCTAGCTTGAACGATAGCGCCTCGCGTATCGGTCAATCCGGCCGCGATCAAGTTTGCAACACCTGCCTGACAGGTGAACAAGACAAAGAATCACAAACGATAAAAGGGGAGGACGGCATGACGGCTACCACCGGACAGTCGAAGCTTGGCATGGTGCTCCGCGTCACCAGTGGCAACTTTCTTGAGATGTTCGATTTCTTTCTGTCGGGCGTCTACGCATCGTACATCGCCAAGGCATTCTTCCCGCTTGAAAATGAATACGCGTCACTGCTGCTGACGTTTGTCGCGTTTGGCGCAGGCTTTCTGATGCGTCCACTCGGCGCCATCATCCTCGGCGCCTACGTGGATCGGATCGGGCGGCGCCAAGGCCTGATCGTTACATTATCCATCATGGCTGCCGGAACGGTGCTCATCGCGTTCGTGCCAAGTTACGCAACCATTGGCATCTTGGCCCCGATCCTCGTCTTGATTGGGCGCCTGCTGCAGGGCTTCTCGGCTGGCGTCGAGCTTGGTGGTGTTTCCGTCTATCTCTCGGAAATGGCCACACCGGGAAAGAAGGGTTTTTACGCCAGCTGGCAATCGGCTAGTCAACAGGTCGCGATCATCGTCTCGGCCTCGCTGGGGTTTGCTCTGAATGCATGGCTTGCACCTGCACAACTTAACGATTGGGGCTGGCGCATTCCGTTCTTCATCGGCTGCCTGATCGTTCCTTTCGTGTTCTTCATTCGACGCTCGCTGCAGGAAACCGATGAATTCCTGGCGCGGAAGCATCATCCGACACCCCGCGAGATCTATCGCTCCATCCTCGCAAACTGGAGCGTTGTTCTTGCCGGGATGATGATGGTGATCATGACCACGGTGTCGTTCTACCTCATTACCGTCTACACGCCGACATTCGGCAAATCGGTCCTCAAACTCACCGCGGCCGACGGCCTGATCGTGACGATTTGCGTGGGAATATCGAATTTCATCTGGCTTCCCATCATGGGCTCGTTGTCCGATCGGATTGGTCGTCGGCCGATCCTCATCGCCTTTTCGACTTTGGCATTTCTGACTGCATATCCCGCGCTTTCCTGGTTGGCCGCAGGCCCGACGTTCCCGAAGATGCTGACGGTCCTGCTTTGGTTGTCGTTCATCTACGCCAGCTACAACGGCGCGATGATCGTCGCATTGACCGAAGTCATGCCGGTAGGCGTACGAACGTCGGGATTCTCCCTCGCATATAGTCTGGCAACGACGTTCGGAGGGTTTACGGCAGCGATCTGCACCTGGCTGATCGCTGCCACTGGTGACAATGCATCGCCGGGATATTGGATGAGCGCGGCAGCGCTCTGTGGTCTGGCCGGGACGTACCTCGTTTACAGGCCGCAGGAACGACGCGCGCTATCCGGCGCTAGTTCGGTTGAGACGGCGATAGGGACGTGACCACCAAAGTGCTCGATGATTTCGACCGTCAACGAGCAAGCACAGTCCCCGAATAATAGCATCGAAGGAAATTGCCGATGAGCGTGACGATCGTCGTGCGCAGGCTAGTTGCGCTGAGCTTGCTGATTGTTTTGACGGCCGCGGCGGGAATCGCCGGGGCGTCCGAGGTCAGGGTCATGATCTCGGGAGGCTTGGCGACGCCTTACAAGGAGCTCGTACCGCAATTTGAACGCGCGACGGGAAACACGGTCGTCACGGCCTATGGCCCTTCGATGGGTACGACGGAGAACGCTATCCCAGTGCGACTGGCACGTGGGGAGGCAGCGGACGTGCTCATCATGGTCGGCGACGCGCTGGGCGAGATGATCAAGCAGGGCAGGGCGGTCAGAACCAGCCGCGTCGACCTGGTGCGCTCGCCGATCGGGATCGCGGTACGCGCCGGGACGCCAAAGCCTGATATCAGTACGTCCGACGCATTGAAACAGGCACTGTTGAACGCGAAGTCGGTTGCATACTCCGATAGCGCCAGCGGCGTCTATGTCGGCAACGAGCTGTTCAAGCGTCTCGGGATTGCGGCCGAGATGAAGGACAAAGCCAAGATGATTCCGGCCGAGCCGGTCGCCAGTGTTGTTGCACGCGGTGACGCCGAACTCGGCTTTCAACAGATCAGCGAACTCCTGCCGATCGCTGGAGCCGACCTTGTCGGGCCGCTCCCGTCAGACGTCCAGAAAATTACGATCTTTTCTGCAGGCATAACCTCCAGCGCCGATCAGCCAGAAGCCGGACGGGCTCTCATTGCCTTCCTCGCTTCAGCTGCAGCCGCTCCGACTCTGAAAAAAGCGGGTCTCGATCCCCTTGCCGCATCGGAGAAATAGACCGGCTTCAGATCTGCGGGACGCGCACGATTGCAGCGAAGGGGGGACTTGATCATGAAGCAGTATCTCAACAGCTTCGGCGCACGCCAGACACTTGTCGTCGGTGCAAAGACCTGCGCCTACTATTCGCTTGCCGCAGCGGAAAAAGAATGGCCTTCCCAGCATCTCCAGAAGCTCGCGATCGAGATCCGCGAGTCCGATGGTGCGAATAAGGCCATCATTCCCTTGACCTGCCGCATCGATACGCTCGACGAGCTCGAATATTTCCGCAACGGCGGAATTCTTCAATACGTCCTGCGCCAACTGGCTGCCTGACCGTCAACCCGAAACGAGGACGCCATGCCAATGAATTCCGCGCCGCTACCGAGGATCGAAGCGGAAACCATGCGCCGCATTACATGGCGCCTGCTTCCGTTTTTCATGGTTTGCTATTTCATTTCGTACGTCGACCGCGTCAATGCCGGGTTTGCGGCCCTGCAAATGAACAAGGATCTGGGCCTGACGCAGGCTGCTTTCGGGGCGGGCGGGGCGCTGTTCTATATCGCCTACATTATTTTCGAGGTCCCCAGTAATCTGGCGATGCAGAAAGTTGGCGCGCGGATCTGGATCGCGCGCATTATGATCACATGGGGGATGGTCGGTATTCTCTCCGCTTTTGCGGTAGGGCCGGTTACTTTTTATCTGAGCCGGTTTTTGTTGGGTGCAGCGGAGGCCGGGTTCTTTCCTGGTGTGATCCTGTATCTGACCTTCTGGTTTCCGGCGGCTTATCGCGCACGGATCGTTGCGGTTTTCATGGTGGCCATACCGCTATCGAGCTTTCTGGGATCGCCGATATCCGGCGCCTTGCTGGCGATGGATGGCTTGCTGGGTCTGCGTGGTTGGCAGTGGCTTTTCATCGTTGAAGCCATCCCAGCCGTCCTGCTCGGCCTGGTCTCGTTCTTCGGGCTTCCGAACAAACCCGCTGATGCAAAGTGGCTCGAGCCGGAGGCGCGCAATTGGCTCGACGCGCGCCTGCAGTCCGAGCGATCGATGGCGAAGCAGGGCGGCCACATGTCGCTGTGGCAAATCCTGACTAACAAATATGTGCTCATCCTCGGTTTGATCTATGCGGGGAGCTCGGCCACGAGCAACGCGTTGTCGCTGTGGCAGCCTCAGATCGTGAAATCGTTCGGGATGTCCGACATGGAGACCGGATTCCTGAATGCCATCCCGTTTGGCATTGCCTCCGTCGCGATGATCTTTTGGGGAAGATATTCGGACAGGTCGAACGCCCATGCTCAAAACACCGCAATACCGCTTGCGTTATGCGCAACCGCGCTGCTTGCGACCATGCTCACGAGTTCATTACCCGTGACGCTCGCTATTCTGAGCGTAGTCTTGATCGGCAATTATTCGATCAAGGGACCATTCTGGGCCTTGGCGACGGGGACACTTTCTCCGGCTACGGCTGCGGCCGGAATTGCCGGCATTAATACCCTGTCGCACATCGGTACTTCGGGCGCGGTGTGGCTGCTCGGTGTCATCAAGGAGGCGACGGGTAGCTTCCCCATGGCCTTGATTCCGCTGGCTCTGCTTCAAATCGCGGGAATCGTCGCGGTGCTTTGGATCAACAAGCAGGAAATGCTCCCCGCCACTTCCGCCGCAAGCCCCGTACATTGAGCGCAGGCAACATGTCTGACATCCACAAATCCCCGCGGCTCTCCACCAGGATATAAAAATGTCTGCTCAATCCAAAACGAAGCGGCCCGCCACGCTCATTCCAGGCGATGGTATCGGCCCCGAGATCGTGAAATCGGCCGTAGACATTCTCGAAGCGCTCGGCTCTCCATTCGAATGGGACATCCAGCAGGGGGGCCTGGCCGCGATCGAGGCAAGCCGTGATCCGCTGCCGCAGGCGACGCTGGACAGCATCCGACGCACGCGGCTCGCCCTGAAGGGCCCGCTGACGACGCCGGTGGGGGGAGGATTCCGCTCGATCAATGTTCGTCTGCGCGAAGAATTCGGCCTTTACGCCAATTTGCGGCCGGTTCGAAGCATGGTTCCCGGAGGACGATTCGACGACATCGATATCGTGCTGGTGCGAGAGAACCTCGGCGGCCTCTATGTCGCTTTCGAACACTACATCCCGATCGGGGACGATCCGCACGCGGTCGCCATTTCGACCGGGGTCAACACCCGCGAAGGATCGCGCAAGATCATCGAATTCGCATTCGACTACGCGCTCAAGAACGGTCGCAAGAAGGTGACCGTCGTGCACAAGGCCAACGTGCTGAAGGCGCTGACCGGCATCTTTCTCGAGGTCGGGCACGAGGTTGCAAAGAAGTACGAGGGCAGGGTCAAAATGGACGATCGCATCGTCGATGCCACGGCGATGCAGCTCGTCATGAATCCCTGGCAGTTCGACGTCATCGTCACCACCAATTTGTTCGGCGACATCCTGTCCGATCAGCTCGCCGGCCTGGTCGGCGGTCTCGGGATGGCTCCCGGTGCCAACATTGGACCGGATGCGGCGATCTTCGAGGCCGTGCACGGCTCGGCGCCGGATATCGCCGGCAAGGGAATCGCCAATCCGCTGGCTTTACTGCTGGCGGTCGGGCTGATGCTGGAGCACATTGATCAGCCTGATCTTGCAAACCGTCTTAGAGCGGCAATTGATCAGGTCCTGCGCAAGGACGGCGTTCGCACGCCCGATCTGGGCGGCAAGGCGTCCACTGGCGACTTCACGCAAAGCATCATCCGTCGATTGGGAGGGTAAGCAATGACCGCTATTGTTGCATCGCACGCGGCAATCCCCGCTGATAGCACGGCGCAAAAGCTCTCGCGTATCAAAGCGATCGTGGCAGCCTCATCGGGAAATCTTGTCGAGTGGTACGACTTTTATGCTTACGCATTTACCTCGATCTATTTCGCCGCCGCGTTCTTCCCGTCGGGCGACCAGACCAGCCAGTTGCTGGCGACGGCCGGCATTTTCGCCGTAGGGTTCTTCATGCGGCCGCTCGGTGGCTGGCTGTTCGGTTGGATCGCCGACGCGCATGGCCGCAAGAATTCGATGGTGCTGTCGGTGCTCCTGATGTGCGCCGGATCGCTGATGATCGGGATGCTACCCACGTACCAAACAATCGGCGCCGCAGCGCCGGCTTTGCTGCTGTTTGCGCGCATGGCGCAGGGCCTGTCGGTCGGCGGCGAGTATGGAACGGCGGCAACTTATATGAGCGAGATTGCCGGCAAGGGCAACCGCGGGTTCTATTCGTCCTTCCAGTATGTCACGCTCATCGGCGGGCAACTTCTCGCGCTCCTCGTGGTGGTGGTTCTGCAACAGACATTGTCCCTCGACGAGCTGAAGGAATGGGGCTGGCGAGTTCCGTTCCTGTTCGGAGCCGTCGCAGCGGTTGTGGCGTTGTATCTCCGCCGCTCGTTGCAGGAGACGGCGTCGGCCGAGACCATGCATCGCAAGGAGGCTGGTTCTCTCTCCGGTCTCTTGCGTCACAAGCGCGCGCTCCTGATCGTTCTCGCATTTACCATCGGCGGGTCGCTCTTCTTCTATACGTTCACGACCTACATGCAGAAGTTCCTTGTCAACAGCGTGAAGCTCGATGCCAAGGTGGTCAGCTCGATCATGACCGTGGCGCTGATCGCTTTCATGCTGCTGCAACCGGTGTTCGGGGCGCTCTCGGACCGGATTGGTCGCCGCAACAACATGCTTCTGTTCAGCGGATGCGCGACGCTCGCCGCGGTGCCGCTGTTGATGATGTTGTCCGGCACGACCAACGTCTATGCCGTTTTCGGCCTGATCATGGTCGGCCTCATGATTGCATGTTTCTACACCTCGATCAGCGGCGTCGTGAAGGCCGAGCTGTTTCCGCCCGAGGTGCGCGCGCTTGGGGTCGGGCTTCCTTACGCCATTGCAAATGCGATGTTCGGCGGAACCGCCGAATATGTTGCGTTGTCACTGAAATCGTCCGGATACGAAACGGTATTCTTCTGGTACGTCGCGGCGATGGCTTTCGTCGCCTTCATTGCCTCGCTCTGGATGCCAGATACGAGGACGCGAGGCTATCTCGAAGGCGATGGCCGGATCTGAATCGAACACCACGGGCTTCGTCCATGCGTGGGACGGTGTCTGCTGAGAAGTGAATTGAAAAAGGAGACGCGCTAATGCCGAAGGGGTCAGATCTATTGGTTGCCGCACTCGAGAACGAGGGCGTCGACCGAATTTTCGGCGTTCCCGGTGAAGAGAATCTCGATGTCGTGGAAAGCTTGCGCAACTCGTCGATCAAGCTGATCCTGACGCGCCACGAGCAGGGCGCGGCCTTCATGGCCGCGACTTATGGACGGCTGACCGGCAAGCCCGGCGTGTGCATCACCACGCTAGGCCCGGGCGCATTGAACCTGACGACTGGCGCCGCCTACGCGTTGCTCGGCGCCATGCCCATGATCATGCTCACGGGTCAGAAGGGCATCATGAGCAGCCGGCAGGCCAAATTCCAGATCGTCGACGTCGTTAGCGCATTCAAGCCGTTGACCAAGCTGTCGCTCCAGATCGTCAGCACAAGCGGCATTCCGACAATCGTTCGCGATGCCTTCCGGATCGCCATGGAAGAGCGTCCGGGTCCGGTTCTTCTGGAACTGCCCGAGGACATCGCGGGCGAGGAAGCCGAAGACGTCGCGATGGTGGCGCCGCATCCGATCGAGATCCCGGTCGCCCATCGCGCCTC
This sequence comes from Bradyrhizobium sp. MI1.11, assembly GCF_055811255.1. Lineage (NCBI taxonomy): Bacteria > Pseudomonadati > Pseudomonadota > Alphaproteobacteria > Hyphomicrobiales > Nitrobacteraceae > Bradyrhizobium > Bradyrhizobium sp. MI1.11. The sequence goes on along the minus strand of NZ_JBVVPM010000007.1, from coordinate 188,296 downwards.
GCTGGACCGCGCCGCCGACATGATCCTCAAGGCCAAGCGGCCCTTGATCATGCTCGGCGCTGCCGCGTCCCGGCCGCGCAGCACGGCTGGCATCGGCGGCTTCGTCCGCCGCACGAAAATTCCGTTCTTCACCACACAAATGGGCAAAGGAACGGTGCCCGGCGGCAGCAATCTCTACATGGGAACGGCGGCGCTCAGCGAGCGCGATTACGTGCACGAGGCGGTCGACCGGGCCGACCTGATTATTGCCATCGGTCACGACACCATCGAGAAGCCGCCATTCATCATGGGCCCGAAAGGTCCTCAAGTCATCCACGTCAGCTACACGCCAGCCAACGTGGAGCGGGTCTACTTTCCGCAGTGCGAGGTGGTCGGCGATGTCGGGCCGAGCCTGGAGTTGCTGGCGGACCGTCTCGAGGGGCGACTGCATCATGCCGGCGCGCTGTTAAGCCTTCGCGAAAGTATTTTGGCCCGGATCGGCGATCGCGCCACCGAGGAGCGCTGGCCGCCGACGCCGCAACGAATCGTGCACGATGTGCGAAAGGTTATTCCCGAAGACGGCGTCGTCGCGCTGGATAACGGGATGTACAAGATCTGGTTCGCCCGCAACTATCGCACCTATGTGGCGAACACGCTGCTGCTGGATAACGCGCTGGCGACAATGGGCGCCGGGCTGCCATCCGCCATGATGGCGGCGATGTTGCATCCGGAACGTCGCGTGCTCGCGGTCTGCGGCGATGGCGGCTTCATGATGAATTCGCAGGAGATGGAAACCGCGGTTCGCCTTAAATTGAATCTCGTCGTGCTGATCCTGGAAGATTCGGCTTATGGCATGATCCGCTGGAAGCAGGCGGTCGATAGTTTCCCGGACTTTGGCCTCACGTTCGGCAATCCGGACTTCGTCAAATATGCCGAGAGCTACGGCGCGAAAGGCTCGCGGGTCGAAAGCACGGATTCACTGATTCCGACACTCGAGAACGCGTTCAAGGGTGGCGGTGTGCACCTCGTCGTGGTGCCGATCGACTACAGCGAAAATACGCGCGTGCTGGTGGATGAACTTCGCGAGAAGCTGAAACAGGTCGTTGAGCCGACGGTGTGAGCCGTCGGCAAGGGTCATTGATTGGCTGAGCTGAAATTGGCGTGATCGCAAACGCCGGCAATGGAGAGTGCAATGAGTGAGCAGATCAACGAGCAGGCCGAGAAGATGCGGGAAATGGCGCAGACCACGCTCGATAAGGCGAAAGAGGCTGTGTCGAAATACATAACCGAATCCCAGAAATTGAGAGAGAAGGCCGATTCCAGCGTTCGCTCAACCTATTCGGCTGCGAAGGAGATGAACGAAAGGGCCGTTGCGTTCGCCGAGGAAAATGTGGCTTCGGGTTTCGAGCTTGCGCAACGGCTGTTGCATGCCAAGGACCCGCAGGAAATGAGTGCGGTTTACCAAAGCCATCTCAAGGAGCAGATGGACAAAATGAACGCGCAGTTTCGCGAGCTTGCAAGTGCGATGAGCCCGCCGTCGACCGTTGACCTGAATAAGTAGGACCGCTCGCCTCAAAGCGACGATCGTATCGCTTGATAACAGGATGGTGCCTGCACGCGGTCGGAGTGCGGACGGTGCATCATTCGCTCAAGACAATCGCATCATGATGCGTCGGGAAGGGCTGCAAAGTGCGCGTAGACAAGTCGGATACCGCGCCGACCGCCATCCGTTCGTTGATGGGTGCGGGCGAAGGGCCGGTTAAACAGACCAGCCGTGCATCGCTGCGGTTGCTCGGCTCGGTCGGCGAACCGATCAATCCGGAGGCCTGGGATTGGTATCACCGCGTCGTCGGCGATGGACGTTGTCCGATCGTCGATACCTGGTGGCAGACCAAGACCGCTGGCATCCTGATCTCGCCGCTTTCCGGCGCGACCGCTTTGAAGCCAGGTTCGGCAACCCTGCCGTTCTTCGGGGTGATGCCGGAAGTTGTAGACGCAAATGGCGCCGTGCTGACCGGCGCGTGCGAAGGCAATCTCGTCATTGCCGATTCCTGGCCGGGCCAGATGCGCACGGTCTACGGCGATCACGAGCGCTTCATGCAAACCTATTTTGCGACCTATCCGGGCAAGTATTTCACAGACGATGGCTGCCGGCGCGACGCCGACGGCTACTACTGGATCACCGGCCGCGTCGACGACGTGATCAACGTCTCCGGCCACCGCATGGGGACCGCCGAAGTCGAAAGCGCGCTGGTGGCACATCAGAAGGTTTCCGAAGCCGCTGTCGTCGGCTTTCCGCACGACATCAAGGGGCAGGGCATCTACGCTTACGTCACCTTGATGTCCGATGCGGAGCCATCCGGGGAATTGCGCAAGGAGCTGGTGGCCTGGGTCCGCAAGGAGATCGGACCAATCGCCGCACCCGATGTCATTCAGTTTGCGCCGGGCCTGCCCAAGACCCGCTCTGGAAAGATCATGCGTCGGATTTTGCGCAAGATCGCCGAGAACGAAGTTGGCGCGCTCGGCGACACCTCGACCCTAGCCGATCCCGCCGTGGTCGATGATCTCATCAAGAACTGCCATAGCCAAAAGACGGGGCCGAAATGAATATCGAGGCGATCTCGATCGGCGACAATCCTCCTGAAGACGTCAATGTCATCATCGAGGTCCCAATCGGCGGTGAACCGATCAAATACGAAATGAACAAGGCTGCGGGCGCGCTGTTCGTCGATCGCTTCCTGTATACGCCAATGCGCTATCCCGGAAATTATGGCTTCGTGCCGCACACGCTTTCGGATGATGGGGATCCGATCGACGTGCTCGTGGCCAACTCGCGGCCGATCGCTCCTGGTGCCGTGATCAATGTCGGGCCGATCGGCGTACTCAAGATGGACGACGAGGGCGGCGGCGACGAGAAGATCATCGCCGTGCCGATGCCAAAACTGACAATGCGCTACGCCCACGTCAACGGGATCGCCGACATGCCGCAGATCGCGATCGAGCAGATCCAGCACTTCTTTGAGCACTACAAGGATCTGGAGCCGGGAAAGTGGGTCAAGGTGGTCGGCTGGGGTGACAGTGCTGAAGCGCGCCGACTGATCGTCGAGGCAATCGCCCGGGCAAAGAGCTAAAACCGAGATATGGGCAAGGATATGAGACTGGTTCTGTTGGGGCCGCCAGGCGCAGGCAAGGGCACGCAGGCGACGAGGATCGTGACTCGATTTGCGATTCCGCAATTGTCGACCGGTGACATGCTGCGCCAGGCGGTCGCGGAAGGCACGGCTGCGGGATTGCGCGTCAAGCACATCATGGATCGCGGTGAACTTGTGCCCGACGATGTCGTGGTGTCCGTGATCGCCAACCGTATCGATCATTCCGACGCGGCAAACGGCTTTATCCTTGACGGCTTCCCGCGCACGGTCGCCCAGGCCGAAGCGCTCGATCGGGAACTGGCCAGTCGGGACATTAAGCTCGATGCGGTACTCGAGCTCAAGGTCGATGAAGATGCACTGCTCGACCGCATCAAGGGGCGCGCCGACGAGGCGGCAAGCCGAGGCGCGCCGGTGCGCCGCGACGATAATCCGGAGGTCTTCAAGACCCGGCTCGACGTTTATCGCGAGCAAACCGCGCCGGTCACGGAATACTACCGGTCGCAGGGACTGCTCAACATCGTCGACGGCTTGCAGCCGATTGACGCCGTGACCGAACAGCTCGCCGCGGCGCTTGCGGCAGTAACGTCCGATCAGATCAGGAGTGATGTCAGATGAAAGCCTTTACGTTCCAGGCACCGCCCAACATCCTGTTCGAGGCAGGCGCATCGAAGAAGTTGGCGGAGTTGGTCGCGGGATACGCGGCAAAACGTGTCCTGCTGGTGACCGACAAGGGTGTACGCAATGCCGGCCTGACGAAAAACGCCGAGGCTGGCCTGGTTGCCGGCGGCTGCGAACTGACAATATTCGAAGATGTGGAGGCGGATCCGCCGTCGCATATCATCGAGCGGGCGGTCGCACTTTGCCGTGACAAGGACATCGAGCTGGTTGCCTCGATTGGCGGCGGCAGCGCGCTCGATACCGCGAAGCTGGTGGCCTATCTGGCCAAGACGCCTGATCGCCTCGAAGATATCTACGGCGTCGGCCTTGCCAAGGGCGAACGCCTTCCGCTGCTGCTGGTGCCGACAACGGCCGGAACGGGCTCGGAGGTGACCCCGATCGCGATCGTCACCACGCCGACGACCGAGAAAAAGGGCGTCGTTGCGCCCCGCCTGCTTCCGGACTGGGCGATCCTTGATCCGGAGCTGACGCTCGGCCTGCCCGCGCATGTCACCGCGGCGACCGGCATCGACGCCATGGTCCATGCGATCGAAGCCTATACCAGCAAGCACCGGAAGAATCCGATGTCGGACCAGTTGGCGCGGCAGGCTCTCGCCCTGCTGTCGGCGAATGTCCGGACGGTCTGTGCGGACGGATCCAATCTCGAAGCGCGGTCGCAAATGCTGCTGGGTTCGATGCTGGCCGGCATGGCGTTCGCCAATTCCCCGGTGGCCGCCGTGCACGCGCTGGCCTATCCGATCGGCGCGCTGTTCCACGTGCCGCATGGCCTGTCGAATGCCCTGGTGCTGACCCAGGTGCTGCGCTTCAATTTGCCGGAGGCCGAAGGGCTATACGCCGAACTGGGGCCGATCGTCGATCCCAAGTCGGAAGGAATGAGTGTCAGCCAGCGGGCACGGCTGTTCGTCGATGCGATCGCGGCGATCTGCCGGGATTGCAACGTGCCGGCCTCGCTGGCCGATGTCGGCATCGCGAGGGGCGACCTGAAGAAGCTCGCCGAGGACGCGATGAAGCAGACGCGGCTTCTGGTCAACAATCCCAGGGAATTGAGCTTCGACGATGCGCTTGCGATCTACACCGAGGCGTTCGGCAACCGCGCGGCAGCCTGAACGGGCACAAAGAGTGAGCAGCATGAGCGAGAACGACAAATCGGCTTCCGTTGATTCCGATCCCGGCCTGGAATGGGCGAAGCTTTGGCAGACGATGGCCGAATCCTCGAACCGCATGGTCGAGGCGTGGTCAGGGTCGATGGCACCGTTCATGCTGGCGCGTCTGTCGGAGAAACCGGGTGGTTTTGGCGACGGCAACGAATTGTCGGCAGCGATCGAGCGAATGGCGCAGGGGCCGCGGCTTGCCGACGTCTGGGACATCGACCGGAAAATGGCGTTGGCCTTTGGCGCCTGGATCGAGATGCGTCAGCGGCTTGCGAGCTACAATGCGGTCGCTGCCGCGCCGTGGCCTGAAGCGTCGAAGCGGTTTTACGAGACGATGTCCGCAACGGCTAGCGGTGGCTCCCCGCATCCGGAGTGGCGCGAGGCGTTCGCCAAATGGAGCGAAATCTCCAACGAGGAACTGATCCGTAACCAGCGCACCGACGGGTTTTTGCAAGCTCAGAAAGAGCTACTCCAGGCGGGGCTCAAATTGCGGAGTCGGCAGGATGACGTAGCTGAAGCGGCGTCAGCCATGTTGGGCCTGCCGACTCGCAAGGATTTCGACGACGTGACGCGGCAATTGACCGAACTCCGCCGAGAAGTCCGTACGCTCGCCCGCCAGATCCGCGACCAGAAGAGCGAAGGCGCACGATGAGCGATCAAGAGGATCAGACCTTGCGCGTCGCCCGCGACATGGCGGCCAATGCCGAGAAAATGTTCAAGGCGGCACAGCTGATCGCCAATACGCGGGATGAAGACGTCGCCATCGGCACGACGCCGAAGCATCTCGTCATGCGCCGCGACAAGGTCGAGCTGTTCCATTACGAGCCGATGGCGGAAGCGACCGCGAAGACGCCCGTCCTTTTGGCCTACGGCCTGATCGGGCGGTATACCATGGCCGATTTACAGCCCGACCGTTCGCTGGTGCGCAGCCTGCTCTCAAAAGGGCTCGATCTCTGGCTGATCGACTGGGGCCAGCCGGGCCGAACCGAGCGATGGCTGAAAATTGATGATTACGTCGATGACTACATCGATGCCGCAGTCGACCGCATCGCGCAGGAAACCGGCCATGACAAGATCACGCTGCTCGGCATCTGCGAAGGCGGCGTCTTTACGACGTGCTACGCCGCTCTGCATCCGGAGAAGGTAAAAAATCTCGTCATCACCATCACCCCGATCGACTTCCATGCCGATGTCAAGGACAAGGCCGCGCACCACGGCTTCCTCAACCTCTGGACCCGCAGCCTCGATCCTGATGACATCGACAAGCTGGTCGATACCTACGGCGTGCTGCCGGGCGAGTTCATGAGCTCGGTGTTCTCGATGATGACGCCGATGCGGTCACTGACGAAATACAATGTCGATCTCATCGACGTCGTCGATGACGAGGCGAAGTTCATGAATTTCCTCCGTATGGAAAAGTGGCTCGCGGACCGTCCGCATCATCCTGGCGAAGCGGCGAAGCAGTGGCTGAAGGATCTCTACCAGGAGAACCGCCTGGTCGATGGCAGCTTTGAACTGTCCGGCTGTCGGGTCGATCTGAAGTCGATCACGGCTCCGGTGCTGAATGTTTTCGCGCTGGACGATCATATCATTCCGCCGGACTGCTCGCGTGCGCTCGGCGCGAAGATCGGCAGCACGGATTATACCGAAATTCCGCTGCCCGGCGGCCATGTCGGCCTGTTCGTCTCCAGCAAATCGCAGGGCAAGCTGAGCCAGAGCATTGCCGACTGGCTGGTCGCCCGCGACGCCAATCCCGGAAGTGAAGCCTGATGCGCAACAAGATCGTCGACGCCGCCGAGGCGGTGGCCATCATCCGTTCCGGTGACACCGTCGCCTCGTCCGGCTTCGTCGGCGTGGGAACGCCCGACGAGATCATCAAGGCGCTGGAGCGGCGCTTCGTGCAGACCGGAGAGCCGCGGGACCTTTCGCTGGTGTTCGCGGCGGCGCCGGGGGACGGCGCCGATCGCGGCCTCAACCGCCTGGCGCATCCGGGCCTGATCAAACGCCTGGTCGGCGGACATTTCGGCCTGGTGCCGAAGCTCGCCCGGATGGCGGTCGACAATCACGTCGAGGCCTATAACTTGCCACTCGGATGCGTATCGCATCTGTTTCGCGAAATTGCGGGACGCAAGGCCGGGCTTCTCTCCAAGGTCGGGCTCGGCACCTTCGTCGATCCAGCCAATGGCGGCGGAAAGCTGAATGCGCGCACCACCGAAGAGCTGGTGCGGTTGATCGAAATCGACGGCGAACAATGGCTCTTCTACAAGGCATTTCCGATCAACGTTGCGATCATCAGAGGTACCACCGCCGACCACAACGGCAACATCTCGATGGAGAAGGAGGCGTTGACCCTCGACAATCTGGCACTGGCAACGGCCGCCAAGAACTGCAAGGGGTTCGTCATCGCGCAGGTGGAGCGCATCGCCGCCTCCGGTTCGCTCAATCCGCGTCATGTCAAGATTCCGAGCGTGCTGATCGACTGCGTCGTCGTTGCCCAGCCCGAAAACCATGTCCAGACCTATGCCACCGGCTACAACGGCGCATTCTCGGGCGAATTGCGCGCGCCGGCCGATCGCAATGTTCCGATGGCGCTGGATAACCGCAAGATCATTGCGCGCCGCTGCGCCCTGGAACTGCCGATGGGCGGCGTGGTCAATCTCGGCATCGGCATGCCCGAGGGCGTTGCGTCGGTTGCCGCCGAAGAGAAGCTGTTCGACTTTGTGACGCTGACTGCCGAGCCCGGCATCATCGGCGGTATTCCGCAAGGCGGCCTCGATTTCGGTGCTTCGATCAATGCAGAATCGATCATCGACCAGAACCAGATGTTCGATTTCTACGACGGCGGCGGGCTCGATCTGGCCTGTCTCGGCATGGCTCAGGTCAATGGCCGCGGCGACGTCAACGTCAGCCTGTTCAATGGCCGCCTGGCCGGCGCCGGCGGCTTCATCAACATATCCCAGAATGCGCGCCGGCTGATCTTCGCAGGCACCTTTACCACCGCTGGGCTCAAGACGTCGGTCGTGGATGGTCAGCTCAAGATCCTCAGCGAAGGCAAGTCCTCGAAATTCATCGGCAAGGTGGATCAGATCACGTTTTCGGGCCAGCTTGCCGCAACCAACAGGCAGCCCGTTCTCTATGTGACGGAGCGATGCGTGTTCCGCCTGACCCCTGAAGGTCTCGAACTGATCGAGATCGCGCCGGGTATCGATATGGAGCGCGACATTCTCGCGCTCATGGGCTTTCGGCCCATCATCCGCGCGCCGAAATCCATGGATGTTTCGCTGTTCAGCGAAGCGCTGATGCAACTCGACGACCGGCTGCTCAATCGGCCGCTGGCGGAGCGGCTGTCGTACGATGCCGATCGCAACACGCTGTTTCTCGGACTTGACGGCTATCGGGTCCATAGAGATGCCGACGTCGAGGTAATCCGGGCGTCGATTCTCGAACTCTTCCATCGTGTCGGACGCCGGTTTTCCGCAGTCGTCAACTACGATTCGTCTTACATCGCTCCCGACATGGCGGAGAAATGGTTTTCAATGGCCGCCGAGGTCGAGCGGACCTGCTACGATCATGCCTCGCGCTACACCACCAGCGCATTCATGCGCCTGAAGCTCGGCGACGCGCTGGCCCGCCGCGACGTCGCGCCGCATATCTTCGAAACCTCGGCCGACGCCCACCGGTTTGTCGAATAGACCGATGGAGCTGAAATCCACCGAGTTGCGCCCCGCGGACTGGCCTGAAGGACGGCAGAGGGCGCCCGACCGCACCGGATCGGTGCGCGGGCTGACCCGGCGCAGCTTCCATCGCATCGCATTCACGGATTGGGGGCCCGTGCCCGCGGTGCGGCCGGTGCTCTGCGTCCATGGGTTGACCAGAAACGGCCGGGACTTCGATCACCTCGCCGCAGTTCTCGCCAGCGCGGGTCGGCGCGTCATTTGCCCGGATTTGCCTGGCCGGGGACAAAGCGAGCGGCTGCATGACAGCAGCGATTACGCGTTGCCGCAATATTGCAGCGACATGACCGTGCTGATGGCAGCGCTTGATGCAACGGAAATCGACTGGGTTGGAACGTCGCTGGGCGGCTTGATCGGGATGGTGCTGGCTGCCCTTCCGGGCAGTCCGATCCGTCGCATCGTCATCAACGATATTGGGCCTTATCTGCCCTGGACCGGATTGCTTCGCCTCGGCGCCAATCTCAACGATGCGCCAAGATTCTTTGAGACGATCGAACAGGCCGAAGGCTACTACCGGCGGGTTCTGGCTCCGTTCGGGCGATTGGAGGATGCGCACTGGCGGCATCTGACAACGCATAGTGTGGTCTGGAGCGCGGAGGGACGCTGTTTCAGGCCGCTGTGCGATCCGAATATCGCCCATGCCTTTCGAAATCCTTGGCACTACAGCGTCGATCTCTGGAAATACTGGGACGCGATCGACGTCCCCATTCTTGTGATACGCGGGCAGCAATCGGATTTGCTTTCAGAGGGCGTCCTCAAGGACATGATGCGGCGCAATCGCAATGTCCGCGTTCACACCGTCGCGGACTGCGGCCATGCGCCGGCCCTGATCGCTGACGAACAGATCGAGGTCGTGACACAGTTTCTGAGCGGCAACGACCCCACTTAACGCTGAGCGCTTCAGGTGTTGGCGGATGCCACGTCGGACATGTTGGTCTTCCGCGAGGAAACTTTCGGCCCGGTCGCGCCTGTATTGCGCTTCAAGACTGAAGAGGAAGCAATCAGGCTTGCGAACGATACCGAGTTCGCACTTGCGGCCTATTTCTACGGCCGCGATATCGGACGGGTCTGGCGCGTTGCCGAAGCGCTCGAGTACGGCATCGTCGGTATCAACGAAGGCCTGATCTCGACCGAGGTTGCACCGTTCGGCGGCAAGGAGAGCGGCAACGGCCGTGAGGGTTCGAGATACGGCATCGAGGACTATCTGGAAATCAAGTACCTCTGCATGGGTGGAATCCAGAGTTGTGCCACTTGAGCGGCTGCCGGCATCGCGGATCACGCAAGGGCGGCAAAATTCCCGTTTCCGGCCCTAGCTTGAGTGAGGAGCGAGCAGCCACCTAGGGAATTAGTCGCAACATTCAGCGATCAGTTTTCTTCATTCGGAATATCAAAATTCGCGGCGAAAATTTTTCCGAGAATCCGGAATCGAGGCTGCCGAATAAGTCATTGTTATAATTTATATTCTAGACTTGGTGCCCCTGGCCGGAATCGAACCAGCACTCCTTGCGGAACTCGATTTTGAGTCGAGCGCGTCTACCAGTTCCGCCACAGGGGCCCTCGGTCGGCCCTAAGCAGGCGTCGCGAAGCCGGCGGACTATAGCCATGGACAAAGCGGGGTCAACCCGCGCCAAAGTGATCCCGGCCGTTCTCGACAGCCGCATGAGCCGGCGTTACAGCCTTGGAAAGCGACCCATCGAAAAGAGGCTGCCGTGACGACCCAGAGTGCCGCAATACCTGCATTCAAATCGGCGGCCACCAGCCCGGCTCTGACTGCCTCGCTCGCTGTGACCCTGATTGCGGCCGCCACGATCGCGGGCGCCTGGTTCTTCCAGCTGGTGCTCGGGATCGTGCCCTGTCCGCTCTGCCTGGAGCAGCGCTACGCCTATTACCTCGCGATCCCGCTCGGCCTGCTCATCGCACTCGCGGCGCGGGGCGGTGCGCCGCGACCGCTGCTGCTCGCGGGCCTTGCGATCCTTGCGCTGGCGAGCCTCGCCAATGCCGGGCTCGGCTCCTATCATTCCGGCGTCGAATGGGGCTTTTGGAAGGGACCGACCGACTGCTCCGGTCCCGTCGTCAATCTCGGCAGCGCCACCGATCTGCTGTCGCGGCTCGACACCGTGAAGGTGGTCCGCTGCGACGAGGTGCAGTGGCGCTTTCTCGGCCTCTCGCTGGCCGGCTACAACGTGCTGATCTCGCTGTTGATGGCTGCAATCGCCGCGTGGGGATTCGTTGCGACGGCGAAGCGCTGAGGCTCAATCGTCCACATCGTCCTGCGTCCGGCCGAACAGGTGCACGATGCCCGGCGTCGCGATCGTCACGAAGACGAAACGCGAGAGGTGATGTGCGCCGACGAAGATCGGGTCGATGTGCAGCGTCAGGGCCAGCGCCAGCATGGCGTCCATCGCGCCGGGGGCGTAGGCGACCACGACATCAGAGAATTTCACCTGCGTGGTGAGCGCCACGATGCCGACGAAGATCGCGGAGACGGCGATGGCGACGGCAAACGAGCCCAGCGCCGCGTTGATGTGGCCGGCGAGCGTCTTGATCCGCATCCGCGCGAAGCGGCTGCCGATCAGGGCGCCGATGCCGACCAGCGCCACGCCGCGTACCCAGTCCGGCAGGCCGCCCTCGACCCAGCCGGCGCCATGCAGCACGCTTGAGCCGATCATCGCACCGAACATCCAGCTCGCCGGAAACCTGATCAGCCGCAGGAGGAGTGCCGCGGCCAGCGAGGCCGCGACGAGTTCGACCAGGTCGAGCGGCGAGGCAATCGTCGTCGTCAGCGACGGCGCGACGGAGGGTGCAACGCCCGCGAACGCCAGCACCATGGGCAGTGCCGCGGTGAGGATGATGACGCGCATGGTCTGCACCACCGCGATGCCCGGCAGGTCGGCGCCGCGCTCGACCGCCAAGATCGTGATCTGCGACAGCGCGCCGGGGCTGCCGGCGAGGAAGGCCGAGGTGCGGTCCCAGCCGTGGATGCGCTGGAGATAATAGCTGGAGCCGAAGGTCGAGCAGAAGGTCGCGAGCGCGAGCAGCCCGATGGTGAGCGGATAGGCACTGACCTGTTGAAGCAGGTGGCGCGAGACGACTGATCCTAACGAAATGCCGAGCAGCACCAGCACGGTCTGGGTCAGGATCGGCGGCAGCGTCAGCTGGCGACCGGCGATCGCGGCGACCCCGACCGCGATCATGGAGCCCGAGATCAATCCCCCCGGAAGGCCCGCGAGCAGAAACACGAGGCCTCCGGCGGTGCCAATGACGAGCGTTTCCACCGTGCTCAAGATCTTGGCACGGCTCGGCCATTCGAACGGCAGGGAGGCGGTGATTTGCTTCACACCACCTTATCGCAAATCAGCGAGAGGCGCACAATTGCGGCCACGTCATGCCGCAATGCGCGCGCCTCTCGCCGAAGCCGCGAGCAGGGGGGAAGGACTTACTTCTTGTCCGCAGCCGGCGGGGCCATGCCGGCCTTGGCGGTCTTGATGCATTCGGAGCGGAATTTCTTGCGCTCCTTGCCGTGCAGGCCCTTGGCGTCGGCCTGCTTGGAGCATTCGAGCGACTCGGCCGAGTGCTCCTTCGGTGCCTTCTTGTCCATGGGGGCGGCGGTTGTGGTCTTGGTGTCGGTCTTTGCTGCCGGCGCGGCGGTCTGCGCGAAGGCAGTGCCGGTGGCGAGAAGGGAGGCGAGAGCGACGACGGCGAGGCGAGATGTGAAGGTCATGGTGCTGCACTCTTCTTGCGGGAATTGCGAAGGGCGCGAAAGTCGGCTGGCGTTGCTGAACGCGACATGAATAATTCGAACGTGGAGGGTCACTATATTTTGGCGGCAGCAGCCATCGCTTCCTTGTCGCGAGCGGGCAGCACGCTAGGATAGCAATCCTCGGTTCACTTCCCTCGGGGGAAGATCAAGGAGGAGACAAGGATGACCATTCAATCAAAGCTGCTGTGTGCAGTTGCGCTGTCGGGCTTTGCCGCGCTGGTGGCAAGTGCGCCGGCGCAGGCGCTGACCTCGCAGGAGTGCAGCGCGAAATACCAGGCCGCCAAGAAGGACGGCTCGCTCGGCACCACGAAGTGGAACGACTTCCGCAAGGCCCAGTGCGGCGCGGACGCGACGCCAGCGGCTGCGCCGACCGCGGCCGCTCCTGCTGCGCCCGCCGTTCCTGCCGAGCCGAAGCAGGCGAAGAAGGAGGCCGCCCCGGCTGCTGCGCCGACCCTGCCGGCCGGCCCCGCGATCTATCCGAACGCGGTCGATCCGAAATACGCCAAGGAGACCCCCGGCAAGGGGCGCCTGCACACCTGCGTCGACCAGTACAACGCCAACAAGACCACCAACGGCAATGGCGGCATGAAGTGGATCGAGAAGGGCGGCGGCTATTACAGCGAATGCAACAAGAAGCTGAAGGGCGCCGCCTGACGCTTCAAGACGACACAGAGGCCGGGGCCAAGCTCCGGCCTCTTGCTTAATCCAGTAGCTTCTCGGCCGATTTCGCCACGAGCTGCGATCGCTTGCGCGGGCCGCGCTCGACGAACAGCAGGCTCTGGCCGAAGATGAAGCAGTAGAACAGGAAGGCCTGCGCTTCGGCTGCCTCGGTATCGAGGCCGGTCGCGCGATAGAGCTCGGCGACGTGCTTCAGCCGCGCCGCGTCCACGTTCGCCACCGCTGTCGCGGCGCCCTCGTCCGAGCGGGCCCATTGCCGGATCGCAAGCTCGATTGCCATCCCGTCCGGATTGAGCCGCTCGGAATAGAGCTGGATCACCGCCCTCAGCCGTTCACGGGGGTCTTGGCCATCGAGGCTCGTCTGCTGCGCGATCGCCGTTGAGCGCCCCTCGCGCCAGCGTTCCAGCATGGCACCGAGCAGCGCGGCACGGTCGGCGAAGCGGCGGTAGAAGCCGCCCTTGGTGACGCCGAGGTTCTTGGCGAGCACCTCGACCCGCACCCCCTCGACCCCCGATCGGGCGAGCTCGGTGAGCCCTGCCTCGACCCAGACATCGCCTTTGCCGTCACTCATGCGGGAAGCCTCGCCGATTCTTGATACGGTGCCGTATTGCTAACGCGGGAGGAGGTTGATACGCTACCGTATCAATAACCAAAGGTGGGAAAGAGCCAGGGAGAATTGCGATGGAGCAGGAGGCGACCTATCGCGGCACGGTCTATCCGTGGCAGTGCGATCACGTCGGCCACATGAACATCATGTGGTATGTCGGCAAGTTCGACGAAGCCAACTGGAATCTGTTCGCCCGCCTCGGGCTCACGCCGAGCTACCTGCGCGGCTCCGGCCTCGGCATGGCCGCCGTGCAGCAGAACATCACCTACAAGCGCGAGCTGCTCGCCGGCGACATCGTCGAGATCCGCAGTCACCTGCTCGAGATCCGCGACAAATCGATCCGCTTCCGGCACGACATGACCAATGCCGAGACCGGCGAGATCGCCGCGTTGTGCGAGATCACGGGCGTGCACATGGACCGCAGCCTGCGTAAATCTGTGCCGTTCACGGATGCCATTCGCGAGCTCGCTTTGAGGCATCTCGCCGAGCCCGCGGAGGCCTGAGCCATGGCCGCATACGAGCCGAAGAACCCGGGCTATCGCGCGGCTGCCATCGCCATGTTCGACGGCCAGCCGCGATGCACACGCTCGGCATCGTGATCGTCCGCCTTGCGCCGGGCGAGGCTGAACTCGCCATGCTGCATTCGCCGGCCCTCACACAGCAGAACGGCTTTGTCCACGCCGGCATCATCACCGCAGGCCTTGACAATGCCTGTGGTGTCGCTGCCTTCACCCTGATGCCGCGCGAGGCCGATATCCTCACCGTCGAGTTCAAGACCACGCTGCTCGCGCCGGCACGGGGCGAGCGTTTCGTCTTCAAGGCAGAGGTGGTCAAGCCCGGCCGCACGCTGACCTTTTGCGAGGCCAAGGCGTTTGCCGAGCACGAGGGCAAGGTCACGTTGATCGCCACGATGACCGGCACGCTGATGGCAATGCTGCCCCGCGTTGCGGCTTCGCACGAACCGCGCACGCCCGCTGCATAGCGGTGATTGACAAGACGGCCGGCGCATCCCTTGATGCCCAAATCATGCTTGCAAGTCTTAGTCTCATTCTGCTCTGCCAGTTGATCGGCGAAGCCATCGTGCGCAGCCTCGGTTTGCCGATGCCGGGCCCGGTACTCGGCCTCTTGCTGCTCCTCATTCTGCTGCTCGCGCGCGACCGCTTTGCGCTTCTCGCGCGCGGGCCGCTGCGCGATGATGGTGTCGAGACGGCGAGCAAGGGTCTGTTGGCGCATCTGTCGCTGCTGTTCGTGCCGGCCGGGGTCGGCGTCGTGCAGAAGCTCGATCTGCTCGCGTCCCACGGCATCGCCATCATTCTGGTGCTCGCGCTGTCGGTGGTCGTCACGCTGCTCGCGACCGTACTCACCTTCCGCCTGGTCAGCCGCCTGTTGAGGCAACAGGACGCGCGATGAAGGACAATCCGTTCTCGCTCTGGGTCTATCTCTCGCAGTCGCCGTTGCTTTGGTTGACCGTGACGCTGCTGGTCTATGCCGGCACGGACGCCGTGTCGCTGGCGACTCGGCGTCATCCCCTCGCCAATCCCGTGCTGCATGCGATGTGGATCGTCGGCGCCTTCCTGCTGCTAACCGGCACCTCCTACACGACCTATTTCGCCGGCGCGCAGTTCGTACATTTCCTCTTGGGGCCCGCGACGGTCGCGCTGGCCGTTCCCCTCTACGAGAACCGCAAGCGCGTCCTCGCCTCGATCGCGCCGATGCTGGTGGCGCTGGTCGCGGGATCGGTCACCGCCGTGGTGTCCGTGGTGTTGCTGGCCGAGTTCGCCGGTCTGCCGCGCGACGTGGTTTTGTCGCTCGCGCCGAAATCCGTCACGGCCGGCGTTGCCATGGGCATCGCCGAATCCCTGCACGCCAATCCCTCGCTGGCCGCGGTTGCGGTCATCCTCACGGGCATCATGGGCGCGATCATCGTAACGCCGCTGATGAACCGCACCGGTATCAGCGATTTCCGCGCCCGCGGCTTTGCCGCCGGCCTTGCCGCGCACGGGATCGGGACCGCGCGAGCGTTCCAGGTCGACGAGATCGCCGGCGTCTTCTCCGGGATCGCCATGAGCCTGAACGCTTTGGTGACCTCCTTCCTGGTACCCTTGGCGGTCACGCTGCTGGTGCGATGACATCGGCGCCGCGACACTCTATATGATTTGTAACAATTCCCAGTCTCGAACCGTATCGACGGAGATGGGACCGAAATGGAACGAGATATGGCTGGATTCAGGAACAAGGGCCTTGTGCCGACGCGGCGCGCGGCGCTGACGCTGATCGGGGCGGGCGCCCTTGTCGCCGGTGGGATCACCGCGGCGCGCGCGGCGACCGACGAAGACGAGGTGCTGACCGAAGCCAAGGTGCTGCGCGACCCAGATGTTCCCGTCGCCGGCAATCCTGACGGGAATATCAGCATCATCGAATGGTCCGACTACAACTGCCCCTATTGCCGCAAGCTCGAGCCCGAGTTGCGTCAGGTCATCCAGGACGACGGCAAGGTCCGGCTGGTGATGAAGGACTGGCCGATCCTCGGTCCGGTTTCGGTCACGGCGGCGCGGACCGCGCTCGCGGCGAAATTCCAGGACAAATACCACCAGGCCCATGACGCCATGATGGGCGTCAGCTCGCGCCTGACCGATCCACGCATCAACGAGTTGCTCGCGGCCGCCGGCGTCGACATGGATCGGTTGAAGCGCGATCTCGGAGACCACGCCAAGGACATCGACGCCGTGCTTAAGCGCAACAACGAGCAGGCCGAAGCCTTCGGTTTCCGCGGCACCCCGTCCTTCATCGTCGGCAAGTACCGCGTGCCGGGCGTGCTCAGCATGAACGAGTTCGAGCAGGTCATCGCCGACGCCCGCAAGGCCAAGATGAACTGAGCCGAGCGATATTCACCGCATACGAAGGCGCCGCCGCGGACCCGCGACGGCGCCTCATTTCATTCATGATACCACGTCGTTACTTCGAGGAGATGCGGACCCAATCTTTGTGCGCGCGATCGCGCAGCGCTTCCCAATCGGCCTTTGCGACATCCCAGTTTACGATGGTGCGATTGGTCGTCGCAACCTCGCCATTAGCAACCGACGACGTCTGCATGGAGTCATAGACATACACGCTGCAGGCAAGCAGCAGCGCGCCCAAAATCATTCCAAGAAACATCCGCATGGCGAAACCTCCGATGACGGGCGATAACGTCGGCCCGGAATGATAGTTCCGCGGCAGTACGGCGCAGGTAAGGACGATCCGTTCACGCTTCATTCAGCCACTGCACCAGCTCCGCGTTGATCTCGCGAGGATAGGTGTGGCTGAGGTCGTCGATCTCGCGATAGGTGACATTCGCGCCGGCGGCGGCGAGGGCCGCCTGCGTTTGCCGCGCGGTCTGTACCGGAAACATCCAGTCGAGCTTGCCGTGTGCGATGAAGATCGGCAGGCGCTGCAGGCGTGTGGCGTCAGCCATCTCCGCCATCAGCGGATGGAAGGTCGCCGACACCGGCGCGAGATGCGTGAAGGGCGAGGCGCCGTCGAGCCCGGTGACGTAGCAGAAGGTGCCGCCGTCGCTCATGCCTGTCAGCAGCATGCGCGAGGCGTCGACGGTCCAGCGGCTGCGCACCGTATCGAGAATGCGCATGAAGTTGGGCGTGTCGGAATCGTCGCCCATCAGGGCCCAGGTCGGGCCGGTCGCGGTCGGCGCCACCAGGATCGCACCAAGACTGCGGGCATCGCGCAGCCAGCTCCACAGAAAGCCGCGGCCATTGCCGCTGCCGCCATGCAACGCCATCACCAGCGGCATGGCGCGATCGGGAGTGTAATATTCGGGCACGTAGACCGAAAAGCCACCGCGGCTGCCGGGCTCGTTGTCATCGTGGATGATGCCGGTGTGCGCGTCCGCGCCGGCTTCGAGTCGCGACAACAGGTCGGCATTCTCGCGATTGGCGGAGTTGAGGAAGAAGCTGCTCACGGGCGGAAACTGCACGGCCAGCGGATAGAGTGCCTCCTGCGCGCGCGGGACGTGGCGCAGCGCGCGGAAGACCGCGACGAGATCGCCATTGCCACGCTCGACCTCGCGCAGGCCGGTAAAGGCGGCGAGCGTCTCGTCGCAGGCCCGATCGAGCCGCTCGCGCAGTCCGGCGAACTGTTCCGGCCATTCTCCGATTGCCGCGCGCACCGTTTGCAACGCCTCGTCGGGAGCGCCGATCGCGTTCATCACCGAGCCGAAGGCCGGCGGGTGCAGGTTGCGCTGAAAGAAGGCGAGCGCCTCCAGCGCATTGAGCAGCGGCGGCAGCACGGCCACGATATCGTCAACGACGGCCTCGCTCATCGTCGTTTCCTTGCTTCAGTTCGGCTTGTCAGTGCAGCTTCGGCGCCTTCAAGAGCTTGAAGCGATCGGTCGAGGTTACCGTGACGTCGAAGGTGACGCCTTCATGATGTACCGTCAGCGGCACGTCGACGCCGGCAGCGCCGAGGCTCCACAGCTTCTTGTAGAAGCCGGTCTGGCTCGTGACCTTCTCGCCGTCGACCGCGAGGATGACGTCGCCGGTCTTGAGCTCGGCAAGGGCGGCCGGACCGTTGGCGGAGATCCCGATCACCACCACGCGGTTGTCGATCTCGGTCGAAAAGAGTCCGAGCCACGGCCGTGCCGGCTTGTTGACGCGGCCGAACTTGCGCAGATCGTCCAGGATCGGTTTCAACAGGTCGATCGGCACGATCATGTTGACGTGCTCGGCCTTGCCGTCGCGCTCGCGTTCGAGCTGGAGCGAGCCGATGCCGATCAACTCGCCGCGCTCGTTGAGGAGCGCCGTGCCGCCCCAGTTCGGATGCGCGGGATGGGTGAAGATGGCCTCGTCCAGCAGATATTCCCAGTAGCCCGCGAATTCCTGCTTGGCCACGATCTGGCTCGCGACCGAACGCGTGCGTCCGCCGGCGCCGCCGACCACGACGCGGTCGCCGAGCCGGGTCTCGGCCGAGATGCCGAGCGGCAAGGGGTCGACCTCGAGCTGGCCGAGCGCCTGCACCAGGCCAAAGCCGGTGACGGCATCGAAGCCGAGCACATGTCCCTCCACCACGCGCCCGTCTCCGACATGCAGCCACACCGACTCTGCTTCGGTGATGAGGTAACCGATGGTGAGCACCAGCCCGTGGTCGATCACGACGCCGTTGCCGGCGCGCTCGGTCCCCAGCGTCTCGGCACTGAAGGCGTCCGGCGGGATGATGGCATGCAGGCCGACGACGGAGGCGAGCGCGCGGTCGAGATCGAAATCATAATCGCTCGCCCGCGGCTGATTGGCCGGCGGCACTCTCCATTCGGTCAGAGCGGGCATGGAGTTCTCCTGGCTGAGAGCATCGCTCCGCCGTGGCTAGCGGAACGACACGCGAAGCACCGATAATTTAGGCCGGAGGAGGCCGTCTTGAAAGCCTCGTTCCCAACTATTCCAGAGAACGCCGTATGAAATCTTTGAAAGGCACAGGACCGGTTCATGCACGGGTCGGTCGGGCGGCTCTCCGGCATTGACCGCATGGCTGCTGTCCGGCGAGGTGCTAGGCGCCGTACAATGAAGCTGCTAACCATTGCCGCTTCGTTTGACCCAGGGATCACGGACCGAAGCATGGACAACCGCAGCGACATCTGGCGTGGCATCGACACGATCAAGGCACGTTTCATCGACCTCAGCGACAAGGTCTGGGGCATGCCCGAGGTCTGCTACACCGAGGCGCGGTCCGCCGCAGAACATCTCGCCGAGTTGCGTCATCAGGGTTTTCGCATCACCGAGCAGCTCGCGGGCATTCCGACCGCGGTGATGGGCGAATGGGGCGAGGGCGGACCGGTCATTGCCTTCATGGGGGAATATGACGCGCTGCCGGGCCTGAGCCAGGAGGCGGGCGTCGCGGAGCATCGTCCGGTCGAGACCGGCGGCCACGGTCATGGCTGCGGCCACAATCTGCTCGGTTCCGCAGCTCTCCTCGCCGCGACCGCGGTGAAGGACTGGCTCGCCGAGAACAAGGTGCCGGGCCGCGTGCGCTATTACGGCTGCCCCGCCGAGGAAGGCGGCGCGGCAAAAGCGTTCATGGTACGCTCCGGTGCATTTGAAGACGCCGACATCGCCATCACCTGGCATCCGCACAGCTTCTGGGAAGTCGCGGTGACGCCGTCACTCGCCAACACCCGCGCCGATTTCATCTTCACCGGCCGCACCTCGCATGCGGCAGCCTCGCCGCATCTCGGCCGCTCCGCGCTCGACGCTGTGGAGCTGATGAATGTCGGCGTGAACTATATGCGCGAGCACATGCCGAGCGACGCGCGCGTGCACTACGCGCTGCTCGACACCGGCGGCATCGCCCCGAACGTGGTGCAGGCGCATGCACGCGTGCGCTATTCGATCCGTGCCCGTGATCTGCCCGGCATGAACGAGCTGGTTGGACGCGTGAGCAAGATCGCGGAGGGCGCGGCGCTGATGACCGAGACCAAGGTCGAGATGAAGATCATCTCCGCGGTCTCCAACATCCTGCCGAACACGCCGCTGGAGCAGGCGCTGCACCGGGTCATGGAAGAACTCGGACCGCCGCATTTCGACGACGCGGACAAGGGCTTTGCCACGGAGATCCGCGCGACGCTGAGCGACAAGGACATCGAGTCGGTCTATTACGCGATCGGCATGGAGCCGACCGACCGGCCGCTGGCTGACTTCCTGGTGCCACTCGATGCCAAGCGCAATCCGCTGGTCGGCTCGACCGACGTCGGCGACGTGAGCTGGGTCGTGCCGACCGTGCAGGTCCACGCACCCACGGTTGCAATCGGCACGCCCTTCCACACCTGGCAGGTGGTCGCGCAGGGCAAGAGCGCGCATGCTCACAAGGCCATGGTGCAGGCCGCTAAGGCGATGGCCGGCATCGGCATCAAGGCGCTGACGGACCCGGAGCTGATCAAGGCTGCCAAGGCTGACCTCGAGAAGCGGACGGCCAAGACGCCTTACGTCTGTCCGCTGCCAGACCACGTCGCGCCGCCGCTCGACATGTCCGTGGCGTAGAATTTCGCCTCGATACTTCGTCTGATGCGGCGACCAAATTTTCTGCAGTGCAGCGCGGAATTCAGCGTGTTTTGATGCTGGATTGCCGAACGGATGGGCTGCGGAATATGGTTTTGCCCAACAGACAGTCAGAAGACCGTTTGCATACACACGGTCGCAGTTGACGCGCACCCCATTCGGTGTGCCATCTACCGCCAGCCAATCCCGGTGGTCGCCTCGCGCGACCGCCTGCATCCATACGGGAACCAGACGGGGACAACCATGCTGGATAAAGAACTGCGTTCGATGATCGGTGACGTGAAGGACGGGCGGATGGATCGCCGCGGCTTCATTCAGCGCCTGGCTGCCGTGGGTCTCACCGCGCCTTTGGCCAACCAGATCCTCGCGCTTGGTGGCGTCGCCATGGCTGAGGGCGCCTCGACCTACAAGCCGACCAAGCGCGGCGGCGGTGGTGCGCTCAAGCTGCTGTGGTGGCAGGGGCCCACCCTGCTCAATCCGCATTTTGCCACCGGCACCAAGGACCAGGACGGCGCGCGCCTGTTCTACGAGCCGCTCGCCTGTTGGGATCCCGACGGCAACATGAAGCTGGTTCTGGCCGCCGAAATTCCCTCGATCCAGAACGGCGGCCTCGCCGCTGACGGCAAGTCGGTGACCTGGAAGCTCAAACCCGGCGTCAAATGGCATGACGGCACGCCGTTCACAGCCGACGACGTCGTCTTCAACTGGGAATATGCCAAGGATCCGGCGACCTCCGCACTGACCATCGCGACGCTCCGCGACATCACGGTCGAGAAGGTGGACGACCTCACGGTCCGCATCCTGTTCAACAAGCCGACGCCGTTCTGGGCCGACGCTTTTGTCGGGGCTCCCAATACCATCATCCCAAAACATCTGTTCAAAGACTATATGGGGTCCAAGTCGCGGGAGGCGCCGACCAACCTCTCGCCGGTCGGCACCGGCCCCTACAAGTTCGTCGAATTCAAGCCGGGCGATCTTGTCCGCGGCGTGATCAATCCCGATTATCACATGGCGAACCGGCCCTATTTCGATTCGATCGAGATGAAGGGCGGCGGCGATGCCGTCTCTGCCGCGCGCGCGGTGATCCAGACCGGCGAGTATGATTTCGGCTGGAACATTCAGGTTGAGGACGACGTGCTGCTGCGCCTGGAGAAGGGCGGCAAGGGAAAGACCGTCTACGCCGTCGGCGGCGACACCGAATTCATCGCGCTGAACTTCACCGACCCCAACACCGAGGTCGATGGCGAACGCTCCTCGATGAAGACCAAGCACCCGCTGTTTTCCGATCCGGCGGTGCGCAAGGCGCTCTCGCTGCTGATCGATCGCGAGTCGGTCAAGAAGGCGATCTACGGCCGCGCCGGTCGCACCACCGCCAACTTCCTCAATGGGCCCGAAAAATTCGTGTCCAAGAACACCTCGTGGGAGTTCAGCGTCGAGAAGGCCTCGAAGATCCTCGACGATGCCGGCTGGAAGCCGGGCGCCGACGGCATCCGCGAAAAGGACGGCAAGAAGCTCAAGCTCGTCTATCAGACCTCGATCAACGGGCCGCGCCAGAAGACGCAGGCGATCGTCAAGCAGGCCTGCCAGAAGGCGGGCATCGACGTCGAGCTGAAATCGGTCGTCGCCTCCGTGTTCTTCTCCTCCGACGTCGGCAATCCCGATACCTATTCCAAGTTCTACGCCGACATGGAGATGTTCCAGATCCCGCTGAGTCAGCCCGTTCCGTCGCAGCACATGCGTCGCTACCTTTCGAACCTCGTTGCCACCAAGGAGAACAAGTGGCAGGGCACCAACTTTCCGCGCTGGGTCAACAAGGAGTACGACGCGACCATCCAGGCCGCCGACGGCGAGATGGATCCGGTCAAGCGCGCGGCGCTCTACATCAAGGCCAATGATCTCATGTACCAGGACATCGTTTTCATCCCGGTGCAGCACCGCCTGAAGGTCGAGGCGGCCGCCAACAATCTGCGCCCGGTGGTTTCGGGCTGGGCCAACGAGACCGACAATTTGTTCGACTGGTACCGCGAAGAATGATCACGCACGCCTAGAGCGGTCCTTCTTCATGAGCCAGTATGTCCTGCGTCGCCTCCTGATCGCGATTCCGAGCCTGCTCGGAATTTCGCTCGTGCTGTTCGTCGTGCTCGCACTAGCCCCGGGCGATCCCTTCTCGGAGCTGGCGACCAATCCGAACGTGCCGCCCGAAGTCGCTCTCGCGCTTCGGGCGAAGTTCGGCCTCGACGATCCGATCTACCTTCGTTACCTGCACTGGCTCAACGCCATGCTGCACGGCGACTGGGGTTTCTCCTTCGTCAGCCGGATGAACGTCGACACGCTCATTCTCCAGCGACTGCCAACGACGCTCTATGTGATCGGCTCGGCGCAGATCCTGGCGCTCCTGATCGCGATCCCGGTCGGGGTCTATGCCGCAACGAAACCTTATTCGCTGTTCGACCAGGTCGCCAACACGCTCGCCTTTGTCGGCTTCTCGCTGCCGACCTTCTTCACCGGCATCCTGTTCATCCTGATCTTCTCGGTCACGCTGGACTGGCTGCCTTTCGTCTACACGACCGACATCAAGGGCACGGGTATTCACTGGGTGCTGGAGATGATCCGTCAGGCGATCATGCCGGTGGCGGTGCTCGGCCTGTTCCAGGCTGCCTCGATGACGCGTTTCGTGCGCTCGGCGATGCTGGACGTGATCCGGCTGGACTACGTCACCACCGCGCGCGCCAAGGGCATCGGCCAGCGGCGGGTGATCATCAAGCACGTGATGCGCAACGCGATGATCCCGGTCGTCACGCTGATTGCGTTGCAAATCCCGGCGGTGTTCGGCGGCGCCATCGTCACCGAGCAGATTTTCCGCATTCCCGGCATCGGCTCGCTGCTGATCTCCTCCATCCTTTCCAACGACACGCCGGTGGTGATGGCCGTCACCTTCGTCTTTGCGTGCCTGGTCGTGCTGTTCAACCTCATCGCGGACGTTCTTTATGGCTGGCTTGACCCTCGCATCTCCCTCCGCTGAGCGGCGCGTCTACTCGCCCTGGCGCGAGACGTGGCGGCGCTATAGCCGCCACAAGCTTGCCGTCGTCAGCGCGTTCCTGCTCCTCGTTCTGATCCTGGCGGTGGTGGTCGGCCCCTTTATCTGGCGGGTCAAGATCGACGACATCGACATCGTGGCGGGCATGCAGGGGCCGTCGCTGGCCCATCCCTTCGGCACCGACGATCTCGGGCAGGACATCCTCGCCCGCATGATCTATGGCGGGCGCATCTCGCTTGCGGTCGGCCTCGCGGCGATGCTGGTCTCGGTATTTGTCGGGGTGCTGATCGGCGCGCTCGCCGGCATGTCGCGCGGTGCGCTCGGTCATGGGCTGATGTGGCTCACCGATCTCTTTTTGTCGCTGCCGCAATTGCCCCTGCTGCTGCTGCTGATCTATCTCTTCCGCGATGGGCTGAAGGCCGCTTTCGGCCCCGAGGGCGGCATTTTCATCCTGATCGTGCTCGTGATCGGTGGCTTGCGCTGGATGCCGGTCGCGCGCCTCGTCCGCGCCCAGTTCCTGTCGATCCGGGAGAAGGAATTCGTCGAAGCCGCGCGCGCGCTCGGGGCAAGCCCGGTGCGGCAGGTGGTGCGCCATATCCTGCCCAATGCGCTGGGTCCGGTGATCATCGCCGGAACCATCGACGTGGCCGCAGCCATCATCGCGGAATCGACACTGTCCTTCCTCGGCCTCGGCTTCCCTCCGGATACGCCGACCTGGGGCCGGCTGCTTTATGACGCGAAAGACTTTCTCGACATCGGCCCGCACTGGGCGCTGTTTCCGGGCGGCGCGATCTTCATCGCGGTGGTCGCCATCAACTTCATCGGCGACGGCCTGCGTGACGCGCTCGATGCGCGGCGGGTGATCTGATGGCGCCGTTGCTCGAGATCAAGGGACTGAAAACCCACTTCTCCACCGACGACGGCATCCTCCAGGCCGTCGACGGTGTCGATATCTCCATTAACCGCGGCGAGACGCTCTGCGTCGTCGGCGAATCCGGCTGCGGCAAGACCGTCACCGCGATGTCGATCCTGAAGCTGATCGCGATGCCGCCGGGTCGCATCGCGGCAGGCGAGATCATTTTCGAAGGCCGCGATCTCGTGCCGCTGACGAGCAGTCAGCTCGACGAGATCCGCGCCAAGGAGATCGGCTTCATCTTCCAGGAGCCGATGACCTCGCTCAATCCGGTGCTCACCATCGGCGAGCAGATCGCCGAAAGCCTGCGCCGCCATGAGAACGTCACCAGGAAACAGGCGCTCGAGCGCACCATCGAGATGCTCAAGCTGGTGCAGATACCCAATGCCGAAGGCCGCGTGCACAACTATCCCCATCAGTTCTCCGGCGGCATGCGCCAGCGCGTGATGATCGCGATGGCGCTTGCCTGCAAGCCGAAGCTGATCATCGCCGACGAGCCCACCACGGCCCTCGACGTCACCATTCAGGCGCAGATCCTCGATCTGCTCCAGGACATGAAGGAACGTTTCGGCATGGCGGTGATGCTGATCACCCATGCCATGGGCGTCGTCGCCGAGACCGCGCAACGCGTCGTCGTGATGTATGCCGGCAAGGTCGTGGAGGAGGCGTCTGTCGACGAGCTCTTCGGTAATCCCGGCCATCCCTATACCCAGGGACTGATCCGCTCGATCCCGCGCATCGATCTGGACAGCGAGCACAAGGTGCGGCTGGAGGCGATCGGCGGCTCGGTGCCGATCCTGATCAATCCGCCGGTCGGCTGCCGCTTCGCTCCACGCTGCCGCCACGCCATGAGCGTCTGCACCGAGAGGGAGCCGCTGCTGCGCGAGATCGCGCCAGGCCACCGCATGGCCTGCCATTTGGGAGATACGCAGTTGGGAGGCACAGCATGACCGAGCCCTTGCTCCGCGTCAGCGGCCTGAAGAAATATTTCCCCGTGCACGGCGGCCTGCTGTCGCGTCAGGTCGGCAGCGTTTATGCCGTCGATGGGGTCTCGTTCTCGGTCAACCGCGGCGAGACGCTCGGCCTCGTCGGCGAATCCGGCTGCGGCAAGTCGACGACCGGACGCTGCGTGCTGCGCCTGATCGAGCCGACCGACGGCGAGGTCGTTTTCGACGGTCAGGATGTCCGCCAGCTCGGCGGCAACGATTTGCGCGCGATGCGGCGGAACATGCAGCTTGTGTTCCAGGATCCGTTCGCCTCTCTCAATCCGCGCATGACGGTCGGCGCCATCCTCGGCGAAGCCCTCGTCATCCATAAGCTCGGCTCATCGGCCAAGGAGCGTGAGGATCGCGTCGCGAGCCTGCTGGTGAAGGTCGGGCTCAAGGCCGAGCACATGCGCCGCTATCCGCATGAATTCTCCGGCGGTCAGCGCCAACGCATCGTGATCGCGCGTGCGCTCGCAGTCGAGCCGAAACTGATCGTCTGCGACGAACCGGTGTCTGCGCTCGACGTCTCGATCCAGGCGCAGGTCATCAACTTGCTGGAAGATCTCCAGGCCGAGCTGAACCTCACCTATCTCTTCGTCGCGCACGATTTGTCGGTGGTCGAGCACATCTCCGACCGCGTCGCGGTGATGTATCTTGGCCGTATCGTCGAGCTCGCCAAGGCCAGCGACCTCTACCGCAATCCGCAGCATCCCTACACGAGGGCGCTGTTATCAGCGGTGCCGGTGCCCGATCCCAAGCTCAAGCGCGAGCGCATCCGCCTCAAGGGCGACGTTCCGAGCCCGATGAAGCCGCCGTCGGGCTGCCACTTTCACACCCGCTGTCCCATCGCCCAGCCGCGTTGCGCAGAAAGCGCACCGGAGCTGAAGGAAGGAGCGGGCGGGCACTTCGTGGCGTGCCATCTCGCCTGACGCCTGACGCCGAGAAATGCGGAGCACGCATTCATGCTTGAAGCAGGCCGTGCTCCGAAAGGGCCTGCCTGAAAGCCTCAACCGAGGTGTGGTGATGCGCGAACAGACCCGCCTCTCGCGCGCCGGCGACATTGGGCATGAGATCGTCGACGAACAGGACGCTCTCCGGTTTGACGTCGAGCTCCGACAGACAAAGGCGGAAGCAGCGCGGGTCCGGCTTCGCCGTCTTGAACCGGGCCGAGGCATAGATTCGGGAGCCGAACAGCGGCGGCAATTCCGGCAGCAGCGCAGCGATATGGTCGGCGACCAGCGTGGTGTTGTTGGTCAAGACGGCAATGTCGATGGTTTGCCGCAAGCTGCCGGCAATCTCCAGCATCGCACGATCGGCCTGCATCGAACGGCGTCGCGCCTCGATCCACTCGTCCAGTGACAGCGGATAGCCGATGCGGTCGCCGAAGCCCCGCAAATAGTCCGCGGCGTCGAGAGTGCCGGAATCGCCGAGCAGCTCGAAGCCGCTGTCCCAGATCGCCTTGTGGACGGATTCGCTCGTGGTCCCCGCAAGCTTCGCCAGCCATGCGACACGCTTTGCCCTGTCGTAGTCGCAGAGGACATTGTCCATGTCGAAGAGGACGAGTTTGATTTTACCAGTCACAGCAGCACTCTCGGATTGGCCGACCATCCGGCCGTGATCCAAGCCATACCGCGCTGGAGCGCGGGCGACAAATCCGGGGCAACGGTCGATCCGTCACGCGCTCCTGGCGGGCCAGGGAACGACCTGTCCCGACATCACCAGCCGGTCACGGCCGTTGTCCTTGGCGGCGTACAGCGCGCGGTCGGCGGCGGCGACCAGCGTGCTGCAGTCCGTCGTGGTTTGGGATGGAAGGCTCGTCGCGCCGCCAATGCTTGCAGTCACCAGGCGGGAGGGGGGACTTTGCGCATGCAGCATGGCGAGATCTTGCAGGGCCTTGCGAATCCCATCGCCGACCTCGGCGCAGCCCTCGGGACCGGTGTTCGGCAACAGCACGGCGAATTCTTCGCCACCATAGCGCGCCGCGAGATCGGCCGGGCGCTTGGTGTGCGCTGATAGGATCCGGGCCAGCGCGCGCAGGCATCCGTCACCCGCCAGATGGCCATATTGGTCGTTGAATTTCTTGAAATGATCGACATCGATCAACAGGAGCGAGAGCTGCGAGCCGTCGCGCCGGGCCCGCGCCCATTCATCAGCGAGGCGCTCGTCGAATGCGCGTCGATTGGCGAGCCCGGTGAGGCCGTCGGTCGTCGCAAGCGAGGCGAGCTTGTCCTGAAGGTCCTTCTGCTCGGTCATGTCGCGCACCACCGCGACGACGCCGTCGATCTCGCCGCTGTCCGATGCCAGGGTCACGTGCAACGCCGCCTCCGCCCAGATCTCGCCCTTGTCGCGATGACGCTGGCGATAGACGAACCGCGCCTCCTCGGCCTCGCCATTCTTAAGCGCGGCGATGGCCTGCTCAACCCGCTCGATGTCGTCGGCGTGAATGCCGGCCAGGGCCGAGGTGGCCAGCAGTTCGTCAGAGGACCAGCCCGTGATGCGTACGCAGGAGGGGGAAACGTAGAGCAGCCGGTTGTCGAGCCCGATCCGGGTCACCATGTCGCTGGATTGCTCGGCCAACAGGCGGAAGTTTGCTTCGTTGACGACGAGGGCCTGGGCCATGCGCTGCCGCTGCACGAGTTGACGGACCAGGTAGAAGCCAATCACCGCGATCAGCAGCACGAGGCCTAGGACGAAGGTGCCGCGCGCAGCCGCGGCTTGCCGCCAGGGCGCCAGCACGTCGTCCCGCGACTTGCTCGCCAACACCATCAGGGGATAGCGGCTGCTGCGTTGGTAATAGCTCAGCCGCTGGACGCCATCGAGCGGCGACTTGAAGTAGTAGACTGCTGCGGCGGGACGGCTTTCCCATCCCTTGAATAAGGGCGCATTGGACAGGTCGCGTCCGACAAAGGCGCCGCTCTCGTCGCGGCTGCGCGCCAGCATGATGCCGCTATCGTTGAGCAGCGATGCCGAGCCGTTCGTACCGATGTCAAACCGCTCGTAGAACGTAACGAAATAGCTGACATCGATCGTGAGCAGGGCAACGCCGGCGAAGCCGCCGTCCGCATCGTTGATCCGGCGGGACGCGGTGACGACCCATTGGCCCCCGGCTCGACTCTTCACGGGCGATCCGATCAACGTGCCCATCTCGGGCGAGTCACGATGACGCTGGAAATATTCGCGGTCGCTGTTGTTGAGCTTGGAGAAATCGAGGTGCTCGGTCGTAGCCAGCCACTGCCCGGTCGCGTCATAAACGAAGATACCGCGGATGCGGTCCGATGATTTCCGTGTCGGCAGATAGGCCTGAAGCTTGGCAATCGTGTCCGGACCCGTCCCGTCGATTTCGAGCCGATGGACCAGGCCTACGAGGATCGTATCAACGAGTTCGAACGTGTCGTCCGCATGCTGGATCAGCGAATGCGCCAGATTGGCGACATCGATCTCGGCGTTCCTGAGTTCGGCGTTGCGGGTTTCCCATTCGCGCCAGCCGCTCAAGCCGAGGATGGCGAAGCAGGTCAGGATGACGAAACCCGCCGCCCAGAGCGGAAGGCGCGTCTTTCCGAGTTCTCGGCCCGTGGTCATCAGGCTTGCTCCATTTCGGCGCAAACCTCTCACTTTGGCCTTAACGGGCTGTTGCAACATCCGCGCGGATTGTGCGCTTCCGGTCGGAACAGTTCTCGACAACTGACGGGCTATTGTCGAGCTAACCAGGCTGGCCTCAGGTGTCGGCTTCGCCCGGGCTTTCTGCCTCACTCATCCAGCGTGAAGCCGACGCGCAGTGTCACCTGGTAGTGGCGCACGGCACCGTTCTCGATATGGCCGCGCGTTTGCACCACCTCGAACCATTTCATCTCGCGAACGGTCTTGGCGGCACGGCTGACCGCGTTCTTGATCGCATCCTCGATCGAGGTCTCGGACGATCCGACCAGTTCCAGGATCTTGTAGACGTGATCCGTCTCGCTTGTGGCCATGACTATTCTCCCCTCGTGCTGTGGCGGGACCGGATATGTCTGTCGCGGACAACTGGCGCCCGCGCGACATCCGGCCTCAACTCTGAACGGATGCCGGCGCTCCGAGTTCCGTCCCCGGCAGGAGCCTGCCGCTCGCCTTCCGCGCGCTGCCTAGGCGTCCCATTTTTTAAGTGCACGAAAATCTGGATCGCGTGTGCAAGCGGCGCTCCCGAATTGGCGCGCGGTCGCGGGCCTGCTCTTGCCCATCCCGACATGAGCGAGCTAACCTCAGCCTTTCCTCTGGCATCTTCGAAGTGCGGTGATGATGGAGCGTTTGACGAGGGGCGCTCTGGCTGCGATCGGTCTCTGCATTGTGCCTGCGCCGGGCATCGCGCAGGACGATCTCGATGCTGCCCCGGTGAGCATGTCGCTGCAGGTCACGACTGATCCCTCCACCATCGAGTGCCGCCGGCTGGAGACGGTCAATCCGGCCTCGCTGGTCTTCTTGCCGCTGCGCCGGACCTTCAACGAGGATTTTGACGAGCATCCGCTGGCGAACGGACGCTGGGTGTCGCACTACGCCGGTGGTGCGGCCTGGCCGGAGGCGCGCTACTGGGGCGGCGACGGCTCCGACTTCAAGCGCAAGACCAGCGCCAATGGCGAGCAACAGATCTATGTCGATCCGCGCTACGCCGGGCGCGCCTTGGCGCCGCTCGGGCTCGATCCGTTCAAGGTCAAGGACGGCGTGCTGTCGATCGTCGCCAGCCGTACGCCGCCGGGGTTAAAGCCGGTGCTGTTCAACAACGAGTACATCTCCGGGATCCTCACGACCCAGGGCACGTTCGCGCAGAAGCACGGCTATTTCGAGATCCGCGCCAAGGTGCCGGTCGGACACGCGGTGTGGCCGGCGTTCTGGATGCTGGCGGATGACGGCGGCTGGCCGCCGGAGGTCGACGTGCTGGAAGGCCGCGGCGAAAAGCCGGGTGATCTCGTGATGACGACGCATTGGCGGATTCCCTCGACCCAGAAGATCCAGTCCTGCGGCTTCGACTTTGCGGTCGGCGACGCTTCGAGCGCATTCCACACTTACGGTGTGCTGTGGGAGGAGGATCGCCTGGTCTATTTCATCGACCGCAGGCCGGTGTCCGACATCAAGGTGCCGATCGGATTCGACGATCCCATGTACATGATCGTCAATCTCGCGATCGGATCGAAATTCTTTCTCGGGGTCGGACCTGTCGACGCGGAGTCGCCGCCTACCGTCGCATTCGAGATCGACCGGATTTCCGTCTACCAGATCGATTTGGAGCAGGCGCGCAGATAGCGAAGCTCGCTGATCTGTCCCGGCGTTGAGCGGCGCGAGTCAACGATGGACTGCCGCGGGCCTGCACGCCGACGCTACGGATCCAGCTCCGTATCCCAGTAGAGATAGTCCAGCCAGCTGTCGTGCAGATAGTTCGGTGGGAACAGCCGGCCGTTGCGGTGGAGCTGGTGCACCGTCGGCGCGAACGCGTGCTGGCGTGGAAACATCTTGGCCTGCACCGGCGTCAGATTACCTTTGCGCAGATTGCAGGGCGAGCACGCCGCGACCACGTTCTCCCAGGTGGTCTGGCCGCCTTTGCTGCGCGGGATGATGTGGTCGAAGGTGAGGTCTTCGGGCGAGCCGCAATATTGGCAGGCGAAACGATCGCGCAGGAAGACGTTAAATCGGGTGAAGGCAGGGTGCGTGGTCGGCTTGACGAACGATTTGAGCGAGACGACGCTCGGCAGCTGCATTTGCAGCGTGGGACTATGGACCGCCTGATCGTAATGCGCGACGATGTTGACGCGGTCGAGGAATACCGCCTTGATCGCGTCCTGCCACGACCACAAAGACAGTGGGTAGTAACTCAGCGGCCGGAAGTCCGCATTCAGCACCAACACCGGCCAATGGCCTTGCGAGACATGTGCGTTCAAGTAACGCTCCTGGCCTCCAATGTACGCTGCGAAGCAGCACGTACTGACATACTACATGCAGCGTGACGGGATTGTGAAGCCCGTTGAGCGACTTATTCCGGCACAAGCAATGCGGCCGGGGGGGTGGCAAACCGCGCAAAACGCCGTGATTTCCAGGTCCGAGGCCGTGGAGGCCGCGCCATCCTGACAGCGCGACGTGGATGTGCCGAGGCAGCTACTCCCGCACCCGCTCCAGCTTCTGCAAACATCGCGTCGCGCGCACCGCGGCCGGCATCTCCTCGTCCGGAAAGCTGGTCTTCCAGTCGGTGACGCCGACCTCGCCGACATAGATGTCATCCTTCGAATCCAGCGCAATGCCGTGCGGCGCCAGGAATTTTCCGCTCGCAATGCCCGGGCCTGCCTCGCCGCCAAGCCGCGCGATGCGGTTGCCTTTGGCGTCCACGATCGACAACCGCGGGCCGAGATTGGGCACCTTGCGGTTGACGGCCAGGCCAGGGCCGAGTTCCCCGATGACGAAGGTCGGGCTCTTGCCGCCGCCGCAGCAGCATAGCGCACAGGGGCGGTGCAGATTGTTCCACTGCGTCTCGTACTTACCGTTGCCGTCGAACACCTGCACGCGGTGGTTCTCGCGGTCGGCGACATAGACAAAGCCGTCGGCATCGGTGGCGATGTTGTGCACGATGTTGAACTGGCCGGGATCAGTGCCGGGCCCACCCCAGCTCGTCATCAGCTTGCCGCCAGGCGTGAATTTGTGGACGCGCGCATTGCCATAGCCGTCGGAGACGTAGATTTCGCCCTTCGGCGACAGCGCGGTGTGGGTGCAGCGGTGGAACGGATCGCCGCTCATGAACGGTGACGGTTTTTCGGGGATGCCGATCGTCAGCAACACCTTGCCGTCGGTGGTGCACTTGCGCACGGTGTGGTCGCCGTCATCGGTGCAATAGAGATTGTCGTCGGCATCGATATGCAGGCCATGGGCGCGCGAGAACAGGCCTTCGCCCCAACTGCGCAAGAAATTGCCGTCGCGGTCCAGCACCACCATCGGATGGGCCCCGCGGTTGAAGACGTAGACGCGGTCCTTGCTGTCGACTCCGACCGAGGCGACGTCGGTGAGCTGCCAGCCGTCCGGCAGCTTTGCGAAGTTCTCAACGACGCGGTAGCGGTGCTCGCCGGTGCCGAGAATGGCTGGCATGGGTGTTCTCCTCTTATTCGTATCGGCGATGCGCGATCGTCTCCACACTGTCATTGCGAGCGCAGCGAAGCAATCCAGACTGTCTCTGCGGAAAGATTCTGGATTGCTTCGCTGCGCTCGCAATGACGAGGCTTAAGCCGTGCCCGCCTCACGCCCCAAAATCCCTTCCTCGATCGCCTTGATTTGGAGCGCGAGATATTTCGAGTTGATCCGGCATTGCGCGAGGCTGCCGGCGATGAACCAGAGGCCGGGTTGCCTGGTGCGCGCATACATGTTGCGCAGCTCGAGGCCGTCGCCAAAACCCCAGATCGGGCCGACTCGCTCGGCGACGCGGTCGCCGAACAGTTTCCGCACCAGATATTCCTGCGTCTTGTAACCGGTCGAGAGCACGATCAATTCGGCCGGAAGGCTTGCGCCGTCCTTCATCCGGACGCCCTCGGTGACGAAGCCCTCGATGTCGGAAAACTGCCTGAGCTTGATCGCACCCTCGACGATGAGGTTGGAGCAGCCGACATTGAAATAATAGCCGCCGCCACGGGTGAGATATTTGAACTGCCAACCGGTGCCGGCCTCGCCGAAATCGAGTTTGAAGCCGACGCGCCGCAATCCGTCGAGCAGCTCCTTGTCGAGCTCCTTCGACTGCTCCGTCAGCATCACATGGGTCTTCTTCGCCAGCGGCGTCGGCATCGAGGTGGCGATCAGATCATTGTCCTCGAGCGTGCCCTCATTGTAGGTCGCATAAGCGAGTTGGGCCGACGGCTCGATATTGGTGACGAGCGTAGGTGAACGCTGCACCAGCGTCACGTCGGCGCCACTGGAGTGAAGATCCTGCGCGATATCGTGACCGCTATTGCCGGTGCCGATGACGATGGCGCGTTTGCCCGTCCAGCTCTCGCCGTCCTCGTAGCGGCTCGAATGCAGCAGCGTGCCCTTGAAGTTATCGAGGGTCGGAATAACAGGCACATTGGCGATGCCGCTGACGCCGGTTGCCATCACCACATGGCGGGGGTGCATGATACGCTCACTGCCGTCGGTGTGCCGCAGTGTGACCGTCCAGTGGCCTTTCGCATCGTCGTAGGCGCCGCCCTCGAATTCGGTGCCGGTCCAGAAGTTCAGCTCCATCGCGTCGACGTAAGCTTCGAACCAGTTGGCGAGCTTGTCCTTGGGGATATAGGTCGGCCAGCTCGGCGGAAACGGCATGTAGGGCAAATGATTGACCTGCACCTGGTTGTGCAGGGTCAGCGCGTGATAGCGCTTGCGCCAATTGTCCCCGATCCGTGCCTCGCGATCGACGATCAGTGTGTCGATCTTCAACTGCTTCAGCCGCGCCGCAATTGCGAGCCCGGCCTGGCCGCCGCCGACCACCAGCACGGTGGGATCGCGATCGGTGTAGTCGCGCGAGGCGCTGCGCAGGTCGAGCCAGTTCGGTCCACGGAAGTCGCGTGAATAGGCCTGGCCGCGCGGCCGCGAGGTGCCGAGCTGCTCCTCGAAGCCCTTAAGCTCGTCGAGCGCGGTGAGGAGCGTCCACGCTTTCGGGCGGTCGCCGTCGTTGGCGTCGGGCACAAGCCTGACGATGCCGCTGCCGCGCCCCAGTGCGGTTTCGAAATTGAAGATCGCTTCGATATTGTTGGTCCCGGCACGCGTCACCCAGCGCGGTGGCGGGCGGTTCGGCGCGATCTTGAAGCTGCCCGGCGCGACCTTTGCGGCGAGCGTTGTCAGCTCCCGCTCGATCGAGCCGCCGCCGGCGATCGTTTGCAGGTTCCAGCTGAATGCCAGCGCGTCGCGCCAATAGCAGTCGGCGAGGAACAGACGATCCAGCCCAGCGCCATCGGGTGCGCCAAGCGTGCGCTCAAATTCATCGAGCCAGGCTTGCGCGGATGCGGCAATATCCTTCGTCCTGTCCAGCATGCGCGACCTCGTGCCGTCTTCGCGGCGTTTCCTCTAGGGTCGAAAGCTATACTGTTTCGCAGACGGCCAATAGCCGATTACCCGAGCAGTGAGAACATGTGCCCCTGCTTCAGCGGAATGCACCCGTTGAGAGAGACCTGCGGCACCCTCGTGGTTTCAAGGAGGGGGCACGCGAAAAAGGCTCCACCTTGGTGGAGCCTCCCTCGCGCTCTTGGGATTCACAGCCGCTCGCGTAGCGGCGAGCGAACATCCCTACCTACCCCGCATCCCAGTGCCGTACAGCTCGCGCTCACGGCCGATATCGTCAGGAGACAGCGGTGGGCTTGCGGCATCGAAGCCATTCCAGCCGGACTTCTGCCAGGCGGTGCTCCGTTCCTGCAGGTTCACGGCCTTCTCGTGCAGAAGGGCATCGAGACGCGTGCGGTCCTGGTCGGGTACCCGGGCCGATACCAGCGTTCCGCCACGACGGACGCCCTCCGCGTAGCGCGACGCATCATCCTTGGAGACGCCGGCTTCGGTCAGCGCGCCAACGATGCCGCCCGTCGCGGCGCCGGCCGCGGCACCAACTGCGGTCGAAGCCAGCCATCCGGCGGCAACTACCGGTCCGAGCCCCGGAATGGCCAGCAAGCCGAGTCCTGCAAGCAGGCCCGCCGCGCTGCCGATTCCAGCGCCGATGCCGGCACCCGTGCCGGCGCCTTCGGCGCGATCGTCGACGCCGTCGCGATCGCGGTCGACCTTGGCGGTGGAGGAGCCGTACCAATTATCGGAATTGTTCGCGACGATGCTGATGTCGGAGTGCGGCACGCCCGCGGCCTCCAGACGCCTGACCGCACGTTCCGCATCCGGATAGGTGTCATAGAGTCGAGAAATGGTGGTGGTCATGCTTGATCCTCCTTACTTGGCGGGGTTCACGTTGCCCTGGAAGTCGACGCTCACGTCCGCCTTGGTCCCGGACTTGTCGGCCTTGCCGCGCCAGACGCCATTGTCGTCCTTTTGCAGGCCGGAAACATTGGAATAGCCCGCGCCCTCGATCTTCGACTTCGCCTGTCCCTCGGTGAAGCTGTTGCGGCCTGCAACCGGTGCGTTGGAGTTGTTGTGATCAGAGCTGTTGACGGCGTTGTTGCCCGGGCCGCTTTGTGCCTTTTGCGACTGTGCGCTTACGGGCATTGATCCGAGCAGCAGGACAGCCGCAGCGAGCGAAACTAGACGTGACATAGTTTATCCTCCGGCAGTGATTGTGCCGGTCGACAACAGACGAGATTCGAATTGGTTGCTCTGCCATTTGCGACGGAAGCGCGGGTCTTCAAACTGGTCGATATTGAAGAGGCCCAGGAACGATTGCCACTCGTTCCCGTTTATACGGTCGCGCTCTCTCGGACGCGTGCTTTCACGCCGCCCAATAGGGCTCCCGCAGTTTGCGCTTGAAAATCT
The DNA here is from genome assembly GCF_055811255.1 of Bradyrhizobium sp. MI1.11. Lineage (NCBI taxonomy): Bacteria > Pseudomonadati > Pseudomonadota > Alphaproteobacteria > Hyphomicrobiales > Nitrobacteraceae > Bradyrhizobium > Bradyrhizobium sp. MI1.11. The sequence goes on along the minus strand of NZ_JBVVPM010000007.1, from coordinate 152,150 downwards.
TTCCCGTTGCCTCGCGCGGCAGAGCGTCGCGGAATTCGACGTCCTTTGGCACCTTGAAATTGGCAAGCCGCTCGCGCAGGAACGATCGGACAGCGTCGGCCGAGAGCTCGGCATCGGATTCAGGCTCGACAAAGGCGCACAGCCGTTCGCCGAATTCCGCGTCCGGGATGCCGAACACGGCACAGTCGCGCACGCCGGGCATTCCGATCAGCACGTTCTCGATCTCCGCGGGATAGATGTTGACGCCGCCGGAGATCACCATGTCGCGCTTGCGGTCGCACAGGAACAGATAGCCGTCCGCGTCGAGGTAACCGACGTCGCCGACGCTGACGAGGCCGTCACGGCCGGCCTCGGCCCTTGCCTGCGACCTGCCGTGATAGTCGAAATCGGGCACTGCCGTCTGGCGCATGTAGATTTCGCCGACTTCGTTGGCACCGCACTGGCTGCCGTCATCGCGGAAGATCCTGACGATGCCGCCTTCGATGGCGCGGCCGACCGTGCCGGGCTTCTTCAGGGCTTCCTCGGCCGAGTGCCACACCGGGATCCCGGTCTCCGTCGAGCCGAAATATTCGTTGATGACCGGTCCCCACCATTCGATCATAGCGCGCTTGACGTCTGGCGGGCAGGGCGCGGCGCCGTGCACGACGAAACGCAGGGACGACAGGTCGTAACGTTGCCTGACCGCTTCGGGCAACCGCAGCAGCCGGACGAACATGGTCGGTACCATGTGAATGTGCGTGACGCGGTGGCGCTCGATCAGCGCCAGCAGCTCCTCGGCATCGAACCGCGCCTGGAGGATGATGGTGCAACCGCTGCGGAACGCCAGCATGCCGTAGGAATGCGGCGCCGAGTGATACATCGGCCCGTTGATCAGCACGATTTGGTCTTCCCGCGGCTTGATGCCGTAGGCGATCCCGCCCACACGTTCCGAGGCGGCCGCCTGTTCGGGCTGCATCGGCATGCGCCGCACGCCCTTCGGCATGCCCGTTGTCCCCGATGTGTAGATCATTGCTGCCGCGCGCCGCGGCGGCTCCTGCGCTTGCGGATGGTCGTCGCGCCAGCGGTCCCAATCGGTCAGTCCCACCGGGATCTCGGTCAGCTCCCGAGGGATCGAGAAGGTCGCTGCGAGTTCGGGCGGGGTCGCGACGACCAGGAGAAGGACATCGGCAGGTATGCCTTCACGGATCTGCGGCAGCAAATCGGCATGGCAGACCAGGATCTTCGCCCCGCTGTCGGCCAGAATGTAACGGACCTCCTCGGCTTTCAGATGCCAGTTGATCGGCACCACCGGACTGCCCAGCGCGGCGGAGGCCGCAACCACCTCGAAGAGGGCGAAATCGTTGCGTAGCATCATCGCGACCGGCGCGGCCTCGGCGAGCCCCAGGGCGCGGAAGCCGCTCATCGCCCGCTTGATCCGGGCCCGGATGTCGTCATAGCTGATCTGGCGTTCGCCGCTGATGATCATGGCGTCTCCTCATTCCGCTCGTCTAGCGATCATCCAGCACGTCGCCGAAGCTGACCCAGCTCTTGCCATTGAAGCGCCGGAGCTGAAGCTGCTGGAACGGCAGATAGTCGTCGGGGCCGGTCGCAACAGCCATTCCCGGCAGCAGCAGCGGCAACGTCACGTCCTTCAACGAGGCCGCCTGGCGCATGATGTTGTCGCGGCTGATATCATCCTTGCACGCCTTCAGCACCGTCATCAGCAGCGTGGCATAGTGATAGCCCGCGGCGTAGTTGGAGTTGGAGAGGTCCGCGGTCGGCATGTAGCGCTTCATGAAGGCGAAGTATTCCTTCACGCCGGGATCGTCGGCCCATTGCGGATCCATCGTGTCCTTCTGGTTGCTCGACGAGATCAGACCAACGGCGTTGTCGAGGCCCGCCGGCTCCAGAAACGAGATCGACGACGCCGAGGTCGGCACGAAGAACAGCTCCGGCTTCCAGCCGATCTCGGCCACGCCCTTGACCATCTGCGAGGTGAACTTGCCGAGCACGACGCCGAACAGCACGTTGGCGCCTGACGCCTTCAGCGTCGAGAGCTGCGAACTGATCGTCGGCGCGCTGGTCTCGTAGCTCGCCTCCGCGATGATCATGCTTGCGGCCTTGGGCCCGAGCGCTCGCTTGAACCCCGCCACATAATCGCGGCCGAAATCATCGTTCTGCGACAGGATCGCGATCTTGGCGTCGGGCTTGGCCTGCAAAATATATTTGGCGTAGACCACGCCCTCGGATTCGTAGGCCGCCATGCCCGGCATCGTCCACGGGTTCTTCTGTGGATCGGCCCATTTGGTGGCGCCGGAGAGCACGAATAGCTGCGGCACCTTCTTGGCGTTGAGATAGCGCTGCACGGCGCTATTGGTGGCGGTGCCGAGCGAGCCGAACATCATCAGCACCTCCTCTTGCTCCACCAGCTTGCGGGTCTGCTCGACGGTCTTCGGCGGCGAATAGGCGTCGTCCAGCGTGATGAACTTGACCTTGCGGCCGTTGATGCCACCTTCGGCATTGACCTTCTCGAAGAACGCTTCCTGCGTCCGTCCGATCGCGCCGAAGCCAGAGGCCGGACCGCTGTAGGGCAGGGTCTGCCCGATGCGGATCTCGTCGCTGCCTTCGGCGTGGGCGCTGCCGCCAGCGAGCGTCAGCAGCGACATGCCGATCAGTGCGGCTGCCAGCTTCATGGTGTCCTCCCGTTTTATTGTCGGTCTGAGACGTCAGGCGCTGACGCGCATCAGGAAATCCTGTCGGGCCTGGTCGAATTCCTGTTTCATCCGGTCGACGAGCTCGGCGACCGGCGGCGCGTCGGCGATCTGGCCGATACCCTGGCCGGAGCCCCAGATGTCGCGCCACGCTTTGGATTTCATGTTGCCGCCGGAGCCGAAATTCATCTTCGTCTTGTCGGCGGCCGGCAGATTGTCCGGATCGAGCCCGGCCGCGGCGATCGAAGGGCCGAGATAGTTGCCGTGCACGCCGGTGAAGAGGTTGGTGTAGACGATGTCGTGCGCAGCGTGCTGGGTCAGGGCGGATTTGTAGGCTTCGTCAGCGTTGGCTTCCTTCGTCGCGATGAAGCGCGTGCCCATATAGGCGAGGTCGGCGCCCAGTGTCAGCGCGGAAGCGATTGCGAATCCGTCGCTGATTGCGCCCGACAGCAGGATCGCGCCGTCGAACCATTGCTTGACCTCACGTACCAGCGCGAAAGGCGAGAGCGTTCCTGCATGTCCTCCAGCGCCTGCGCAGACCAGAATCAGGCCGTCGACGCCTTGCTCGGCGGCCTTGCGCGCGTGCTTGACGTTGACGACGTCGTGGAAAACGAGGCCGCCGTAGGAATGCGCGGCCTCGACGAGTTCGGCGGGCGGCCGTAGCGAGGTGATGATGATGGGCGCCCTGTGCTTCACACAGGTCTCCATGTCCTTCATCAGCCGGTCGTTGGAGGCGTGGCAGATCTGGTTGACGGCGTAGGGCGCGACCTTCTTGCCGGGATTGCGCGACTTGTATTCGCCGAGTTCGTCCTCGATGCGGTTCAGCCACTCGTCGAGCTTTTCCACCGGACGGGCATTGAGCGCCGGAAACGAGCCGACGACACCGGCCTTGCACTGGGCGATCACCAGCTCGGGACCGGAGACGAGGAAGAGCGGCGAGCCGACCACGGGCAGCTCGAGCGAATCCTTCAAGAGAGCGGGCAGCGCCATGATGTCCTCCCGGAAACGCAGCCCGCCGGCAGGCGGATGACGAGGCGTTTCCCTGTTGGTCGTCGCGGGCGAGTTGCCGCCCATGTTTCATTTGACGCCATTATAGGGGTTGGAGTGCGGCCTCCGATCGTTCAATATTGAACGGACGACTATTCAGATTTGAACAGAGGCCGCTTATGGACTGGGACCTTTGCAAGACCTTCGTCGCCGTAGCCGAAACCGGCAGCTTCACCGGCGCGGCACGCCGGCTGCACAGCAGCCATCCCACCGTCAGTCGCAAGATCGCGGCGCTGGAAGCCCAGCTCGGCACCAGGCTGGTGGCACGCGCCGCCGACGGCCTGGCGCTGACCGCGGATGGACGGACATTGCGCGAGCACGCCGAGGCGATGGCGGCGGCCGCGCTGCGGGCGGAGACGGCAGTCTCGGCCGGAGGGCATAAGGCGCGCGGGACCGTCAAGCTGTCGATCGGGGCGACGCTGGCGTCGCATTGGCTGATGCCGTGCCTGCCTGCTTTCCTGCGCGCGCATGATCACGTCCAGCTCGAGATCATCACCCATCCGTTTCCGGCGAGCGTGCGCCGGCGCGAGGCGGACGTGGTGCTGCGGCCCTTCGACAGCGGCGAGGAAAATCTGGTCGGCCGCAAGATCGGCCGTCTGGGCACCGGGTTCTACGCCTCGCGGGACTACGCCGGCGGGCGGTCCTTGCCGGAACGGCGCGGCGAGTGGAAGGGGCACAGCGTCATCGGTTTCGCCGATCAGACCTCCAACATCCAGCTTGCGCGCTGGAGCGACATCGTCACGCGTCAGGCCAGGGTGGTGATGCGCTGCTCGTCCCAGGGCGATATGCTGGCGGCGGTCCGCGCCGGACTCGGAATCTCCGCCTTGTCGTGTTTTGTCGCCGAAAGCTACCCCGATCTCGTGCGCATCGCGCCGCAGAAGCTCGCAAGCGTGGCCGACCTGTGGCTGCTCGCACACCCCGACCTCGTCGAGCTGCCGGCGGTGCGGGCCGTCATCGACTTCGTCGCCGATTGCGCCCGGACCGATCGCGTTAGGCTGCGGGGCTAAGCTGATCCGGCGAGCACGCCTTCGCGTTTTTTCACCGCGCGATAATAGCTCCACCACAGATGCGCCGCCGCGCCGCGCAGGGGGCGCCAGGGTTCGGCGAGCGGCGCCATCTGCTTCTCCGTCGGCCGCGCCTGCAAGCCGAGCCCGATGCGGATGCCTTCCTGCACGGCGAGGTCGCCGGCCGGCCAGGCGTCGCCATGGCCGAGGCAGAACAGCAGATAGACGTCCGCAGTCCAGGGTCCGATGCCGGGCAGTGCGATCAGCGTGTGATGCGCGGCATCGGCGTCTTCTTCGGCGAGCACGTCGAGGTTCAGCCGCTGTGCGGTGATCTCGCGCGCGAGATGTTTCAGCGTCTTGATCTTGGCGGCGGACAGGCCGAGCCGCCCCAATCGGTCGGTGCGGGCGCGGCGGACCGCGTCATGGTCGAATGGATCGAAAGCCGCCGACAGCCGCCCCCAGATCGCCGCGGCGCTGGCTGTGGAGAGCTGCTGCCCGCAGACGATATGGGCAAGCCCCGCAAAGCCCGGCTCGCGCCGCCGCAACGCCGGCATGCCGGCGATTGCGAGCACGGGCTTGAGGCGCGGATCGCGCTTGACCAGCGAGTGGACGGCTTCTTCGAGGTCGGACTGGGTCTCGAGGTGGATGGTCATCGCTTGCTCAACTTGTCATGCGCGGGCTTGACCCGCGCATCCATCTCCTATCGTAACAGAGTGTTGGAGATGGATGATCGGGTAAGTCCGGCCATGACGAGATTTGTGCATATGTCGCCACCCGTTTTCCGATTTGCCCCCAGTCCGAACGGCTACCTGCATCTCGGCCACGCCTATTCAGCGCTGTTGAATTCCGACCGCGCGCGAGAGACTGGCGGGCGGTTGCTGCTCCGCATTGAGGACATCGACGCGACGCGTTGCCGGCCGGAATATGAGACTGCGATCTACGAAGACCTCGCCTGGCTCGGCATTGCCTGGGAGACGCCGGTGCGGCGGCAGTCGGAGCATCTCGACGCGTATCGGACGGCGCTGGACAGGCTCTCGGCGCTCGGCCTGGTTTATCCCGCCTTCGAAAGCCGCGCCGAGATCGCAAGGCAGGTTGCGGCGCGTGAAGCGGATGGGCCGTGGCCGCGCGATCCCGATGGCGCGCCGCTCTATCCCGGCGCCGCCAGATCGCTGTTCGCCAACGAGCGTGACCGCCTCATCGACACCGGCGCGCCTTATGCGCTTCGGCTCGACATGGCGGCCGCCTGCCGCCGCGCCGCCGGCCTGAGCTGGAACGAACTGGGCGTGGGGCCCGATGGTGAGCGTGGCGTCGTCCCGGCGCGGCCAGAAGCCTGGGGGGACGTCATTCTGGCCCGCAAGGAGACGCCGACCAGCTACCATCTGTCCGTCGTTGTCGACGATGCGCTCCAGGACGTCAGCGAGATCGTGCGGGGCCAGGACCTGTTCCACGCCACTTCGGTCCACCGTCTGCTTCAGGTTCTGCTCCGCCTGCCCGAACCCGTCTACCGTCACCATGGGCTACTTCGTGACGAGGCCGGCCGGAAGCTGTCGAAATCAACCAGCTCGACCGGCCTACGTGAATTGCGCGCTGCCGGCGCCATGCCGGCCGGTATCCGCCAGCTGGTGGGATTAGGTTAAGTTTCTCTGGGGGTTAGCCAAACGCCGCCGTGACTCCGGGTGTTCCGCCGTGCCATGCTCACCTCACGGCCCGGGTTCGAAGGGGGATACTTCGAAGGGGAGTTATGGCGGCGAAAACGCGCGGAGCGCGCACTACGGGGACGTCCAAGCGAGTGGCTCGGAAGCGCTCCGGGCCGACCGCCCGGTTGCGCAAGCGCAGCATCAAGCGGGCCGAGCCGGACGTCGTCCAGGCCGCGCTTGCCGCCTTCGCCCATGAGGTCCGCACCCCCCTGACCGGCATTCTCGCGATCAGCGACTTGCTCGCGACTTCGGATCTCGGCGAACGGGAAAGACGCTGGGCCGACACGATCAAGGCCGGTGCCGAGCATCTGGCGAACCTTGCCACCCTGTTCGTCGATGCCGCCAGAACCGGCAAGGGGACCGGCAAAAGCGTCGGAGGTGGAAGCTCGCTGCGGCAGGATTTGTTCGACCTGCGGACCCTCGCCCGCAACGCCGGCGATTCGCTGGCCGGTCGCGCCGCGGCCAAGGGTCTCCAGGCCGAGGTCGATATCTCGGAGAAGCTGCCGGGGCTGGTAGTCGGGGATCCCGTCCGCCTGCGCGCCGCGCTCGAGAACCTGATCGACAATGCCGTGAAATTCACCGAGCACGGCGGCGTGGCGCTCACGGTCGCGCCTTGGCGTTCCGTCAAGAGCAAGACCAAGAGCCAAGGCAAAGCAAAGGGCAAAGGCAAGGTCGGCGTCGCCTTCGCCGTGTCCGACAGCGGCATCGGCCTCACCATGGCCGAGATCAAACGGTTGTTCCGGCCGTTTACCCAAGCCAATGTCACCATTGCCTCGCGCTTCGGCGGCGCCGGACTGGGCCTGTCGTCGGTGAAGCAACTGGCGCGCGCGATGGGCGGCGACATCACGGTCGCCCCTCGGCCCGGCGGCGGCGCCACCTTCACGTTGACGGTGTCGGTGTGTGCCACGGGATCGGGCAAGTCCCGCAAGTCGAAGGGCGAAGCCGAGATGGATGCGGTCCCGGCGCTGCGCTTGCTCAGCGTCGAGGACAATCCGTTCGGCCGCGTCGTGCTCAACACCATCCTGACCGAGCTCGGTCATCATGCCGAGTTCATCGGGCGCGGCGAGGACGCGGTGAACCGGCTCGCGCAGGGCGCCTTCGACGCGGTGCTGATGGATATGGTGCTGCCGGGCATTAATGGCGTCGAGGCGATCAGGCGGATCCGCACCATGGCGACGCCGCTGGCTCAGATCCCCATCATCGGGGTGTCAGGTCGCGGCGAAGACGAAGTCGCCTCACGCGAGGCCGGCGCCGACGCCTTTCTGGTCAAGCCTGTGTCTCCGCGGGCGCTAGCGACTGCGCTGCTTGCAGCGACACGCCGTGAGGAAGCCGCGACTTGATGATCGCGGCGTTGAGCTCGCCGCCGAAAACGAAGATCGCGGCGATGAAGTACAGGAACACCAGCGCGATAATCACCGAGGCGAGCCCCGCATACATCGTCACGTAATTGTTGGCGAAGCGCGCGAGGTACTGGCCGAACACGATGCCCGAGATCAGCGACGCCACGATGGTGAAGACGATGCCGGGCAGGATCTGGAGGAACCGGCGCCGTCCCGCCGGCAGCCAGGTATGCAGGATGATCAGCGCCACCACCAACGCGGCGACGGTGATGCCGTAGCGCAGCCAGGTGAGGATCCTCTCGTTGGATTCAACGAACAGCGGAATGTGCGCACGCGCGGCCTCGATGAGCAGCGGCCCGAGCACGATCAGGAATGCCATGGCGAGCGCGGTGAAGGCCGCAATCAGCGTGTAGGCGATCGATTCCAGCCGTAGCCAGTACCAGGGCCGCATCTCCACCACCGCATAGGCGCGGTTGAGCGCGACCCGTAGCGCCTCGACGCCGTTGGAGGCGAAGTAGACCGACAGCACCGCACCGATGGTGAATAGGCCGGTGCGGGTCGTGGTCAGCACGTCGTGGACTTCCCCCGAGATCGAATCCGCGACCTGCTTGGGCCAGACCTGAAGCATCAGGCTTGCGGCCTGATCGGCGAGTTCCTTGGAGCCGAAGAAGCCGGCGAGCGATGTCAGGACGATCAGGAACGGGAATAGCGCCATCAGCGTCGACAGCGCGATATGGCTCGCGATCGCCCAGCCGTCATCGGCGAGGAACGTGTAGAACGCGTCCATTACGACAAGGTAGATGGTGCGGATTGCCTTCACGCGCCACCTACACCGCTGGCGCCGCTCGCTCGCCCCGCTTGCGGGGAGAGACGAAGAAGGCGGGCAATTCGCGCAAATCGGAGATCATCCAGCTAGCTTCTGATATTATTGGCTTAAAAGCCAGATCGGGAACGCCATGGCGGACCGGCGCGCAGGGTGTTATCTACCCTCGAATGGCATCTCTCCTGAGTACTTTCATCCTGCCGATTGCGGCCGGCGCCGTGGCGTTGGTGCTGCTGCTCGGCCTCATCAACATGATGCGCGGCGGCTCGCCCAATACTTCGCAGAAGCTGATGCGCTGGCGCGTGCTGCTTCAGTTCGTGGCGATCGTCATCGCGATGGTCGCCGTGTGGGCGATGGGGCGTTAACATGGTCGTGCTCAACCGCATCTATACGAAAACCGGTGACGACGGCACGACAGCGCTCGGCTCGGGCGAACGCCGGCCGAAATGCGATCTGCGCATCGAGGCCTATGGCACGGTCGACGAGACCAATGCTGCGATCGGCGTGGTCCGGCTTCACACCAGGGATGCGCCCGAGCTCGACGCGATGCTTGGCCGCATCCAGAACGATCTGTTCGACCTCGGCGCGGACCTCGCAGTGCCCGAACGCGAGGGCAAGGCGGAGCGGCTGCGGGTGGTGGCGAGCCAGGTCGAGCGGCTTGAGCGCGACATCGACGCGCTCAACGACAAGCTGGCTCCCCTGACCTCCTTCGTGCTGCCGGGCGGCACGCCAGCCGCCGCCTACCTCCATGTCGCCCGTACGATTTGCCGCAGGGCGGAACGTGTGATGGTGGAACTGGCGGCCCGGCCGGACGAGCCCGTTGGTGCCGCTGGCATCCAATATATGAACCGCCTGTCGGACTTCCTGTTCGTGGCGAGCCGCGCCGCCAACGATGACGGCGCCGGTGACGTGCTCTGGGTTCCGGGCCAGAACCGCTGACCCATTGGGCCGCGCATTTCTGGGCGCCAAAATTAGACCCCTTCGCGCGTTGACCGGGCCGGATCAGGCCTTTAGGTTCCGCGCCAGTTGATAACCCCCCTCCCAGATTGAGTGAAAGAGGATCGATGAAGGTCTTGGTGCCGGTAAAGCGGGTGGTCGATTACAACGTCAAGGTCCGCGTCAAGAGCGATGGATCGGGTGTTGAACTCGCCAACGTCAAAATGTCGATGAACCCGTTCGACGAAATTGCGGTCGAAGAAGCGCTGCGCCTGAAGGAAGCCGGCAAGGCGACCGAAGTCGTGGTGGTCTCCATCGGACCGGCGCAGGCGTCGGAAACGATCCGCACCGGTCTCGCCATGGGCGCCGATCGCGGCATCCTGGTGAAGGCCGAGGGTGCGGTCGAGCCGCTCGCCGTCGCCAAGATCCTGAAGAAGATTGCGGACGAAGAGCAGCCGGGCCTGATCATTCTCGGCAAGCAGGCGATTGACGACGACAGCAATCAGACCGGCCAGATGCTGGCCGCGCTGCTCGGCTGGTCGCAGGCGACCTTCGCCTCGAAGCTCGAGGTTGAAGGCAGCGACTTCAAGGTCACCCGCGAAGTCGACGGCGGCTTGCAGACCGTGAAGCTGAAGGGACCGGCGATCGTGACCACCGATCTCCGTCTCAACGAGCCGCGCTATGCCTCGCTGCCCAACATCATGAAGGCCAAAAAGAAGCCGATAGCGGACAAGACCGCCGCCGATTACGGCGTCGATCTCACCGCGCGCCTAGAGGTTCTCAACACGACCGAGCCGGCGGGCCGCAAGGCGGGCGTCAAGGTCAAGGACGTCGCCGAGCTGGTGTCGAAACTCAAGAACGAAGCCGGGGTGCTCTGATGACGACGCTTCTGATTGCCGAACACGACAATGCGTCGCTCAAGGATGCGACCAACAAGGCCCTGACCGCAGCGGCCGCGCTCGGCGCGGATGTCGAGGTTCTGGTGGCCGGCGAGAATGCGAAGGCCGCGGCGGACGCGGCCGCAAAGCTTGCCGGTGTGAAGAAGGTGCTGCTCGCCGACGGCGCGCTTTACGCGCACGATCTGGCCGAGCCGCTGGCCGCGCTGATCGTCTCGCTGGCTCCCGGCTACGACGCCATCGTCGCGCCCGCGACCTCGCGCTTCAAAAACGTGATGCCGCGCGTCGCGGCCCTGCTCGACGTCATGCAGGTCTCGGAGATCACCAAGGTGGTCGCCCCCGACACCTATGAGCGTCCGATCTACGCCGGCAACGCCATCCAGACGGTGAAGTCCAAGGACGCCAAGAAGGTCATCACGGTGCGCACCTCCACCTTCGCTGCAGCGGGCGAAGGCGGCAGCGCGTCGGTCGAGAGCGTCGCGGCGGCGGCCGATCCGGGCCTGTCGTCCTTTGTCGGCGAGGAAGTCGCAAAGAGCGACCGTCCCGAGCTGACCTCGGCCAAGATCATCGTCTCCGGTGGCCGTGCCATGCAGAGCCGCGAGAACTTCGCAAAGTACATCGAGCCGCTCGCCGACAAGCTCGGCGCCGGTGTCGGCGCTTCGCGTGCCGCGGTGGATGCGGGCTATGCGCCGAACGACTGGCAGGTCGGCCAGACCGGCAAGGTCGTGGCCCCCGAGCTCTATGTCGCGGTCGGCATTTCCGGCGCGATCCAGCATCTGGCCGGCATGAAGGACTCCAAGGTGATCGTCGCGATCAACAAGGACGAGGACGCGCCGATCTTCCAGGTTGCCGATTACGGCCTGGTCGCCGACCTCTACCAGGCGGTTCCGGAGCTGACCGCCGAACTCGGCAAGCTCGGCAAGTAAAACGCGCTAAAACACCGGCCGGAGCTATAAACTCCGGCCGGTGTTGCTTTTTGAGGCGTTTTCTTTGGCGTGGGACACGCCTTCGAAGCGATCCAATCTAGGTTTCGAGGCCGGGTTCTGATTAAATCGGATCTCCCGGCTCGGGGGATAGGCAGGCGCGGTTGATAGCGCGCCGTTCCGGTGGATGACATTATGGCGGCAGTAATCAAGAAGGTCGGCGTGATCGGCGCGGGGCAGATGGGCAATGGCATCGCGCATGTCGCTGCGCTGGCCGGCTTCGACGTGGTGCTCAACGACATTTCGACCGACCGCCTCAAGTCAGGCATGGCCACGATCAACGGTAACCTGACGCGCCAGGTCTCCAAGAAAGCCGTTAGCGAGGACGACAAAGCCAAGGCGATGGCGCGTATCGTGGCCGGCGAAAAGCTGGACGATCTCGCAGACTGCGATCTCGTGATCGAGACCGCGGTCGAGAAGGAAGAGGTCAAGCGCAAGATTTTCCACGATCTCTGCGCCGTGTTGAAGCCGGAGGCGATCGTTGCCTCCGATACCTCCTCGATCTCGATCACCCGGCTCGCCGCCGCCACCGACCGGCCCGAACGCTTCATCGGCATTCACTTCATGAATCCGGTGCCGTTGATGGAGCTGGTGGAGCTGATCCGCGGTATCGCCACGGACGACCAGACCTTCGAGGCGTCAAAGGAATTCGTCGGCAAGCTCGGCAAACAGGTCGCGGTCTCCGAGGATTTCCCGGCCTTCATCGTCAACCGCATCCTGCTGCCGATGATCAACGAGGCGATTTACACGCTGTACGAAGGCGTGGGCAACGTGGAGGCGATCGACGCGGCGATGAAGCTCGGGGCGCACCATCCGATGGGCCCGCTGGAGCTCGCCGATTTCATCGGTCTCGATACCTGCCTGTCGATCATGCAGGTGCTGCATGAGGGCCTCGCCGACTCCAAGTACCGCCCGTGCCCGTTGCTGGTGAAATACGTCGAGGCGGGCTGGCTCGGTCGCAAGACCCAACGCGGTTTCTATGACTATCGCGGCGCCAAGCCGGTTCCGACGAGATAAGCGGTCTCGTGCCCCGGCTCTGCGGTGCGTCACTTCGTGCCGCCCGCGTCCGGAACACGGACAAAGCCCCCTACAGCGCTTCGTGACAATTCATGTCCCGTTAACCGCTCGCCTCTAGGTTACGCGCGGTACGAGGGTTTGCGTAATGGACATGATGGCGATGGTCAGCAGCATGCTGGCCTCTCAGCAAGGCGCGCTGCAGTCGAATATCTCGGCGACGCTGATGAAGCAGAACGCGGATGCGGAGAAATCCACCGTCCTGACGCTGCTCGGCGCCGGACAGCCCTCGCTCGCCAATGTCGGCGCCGGCGTCGGCGGCAACATCAACGTCACCGCCTAAACATCATCGCTTAGAACGACGCGGCGGCTTTGCCCGTCGCAGCCCGGATCAGCTTGAGCGCATCCTCGCTCGCCCATTCCGCCGGCCCCGCGATCGTCGCGATCTCGCAGCCTTGAGGATCGACCAGCACCGAGGTGGGCATGCCCAAGGCCCGGCCTATCGCCTTAAGATCCTGAAAAACCTTGGCTTTCTGATCGTTGAAATAGCCGAGCCTGATAAGATTGGCCTCTTTCAGAAACGTCTTAGGCTTCTCGGGGTCGCGGGTATCGATATTGATCGCCACCACCTCGAAATTCGGGCCTGACAGCTTGCCCTGGAGCTCGTCCAGCGCCGGCATCTCTTTTCGACATGGCACGCACCAGGTGGCCCAGAGGTTGACCAGCAGCGTCTTTCCGCGGAAATCCGACAGCTTCTTTGGCTTGCCGTCGGCGTCCTCGAAGGCCAGGTCCGGCAGCTTCAGCGGTGCGGTCGCCATGGTCAGCGCCGCTACCTCGCCATGGGCGAGCGGGGCGATCTTCTGTGCGGTGTTCACCGCCGCCCGGCAGGCGGGATCGCCGGATGGGGCCCGGCCCAGGCCCAGCCCGTACAGCGCGGCAAAGCCAGCCAGGCCCCCGACCACCACGGTGGCGATGACGACGGGGATCCGGCGCGTGGTCGACCGTGCTGATCTTTGGTCGAGCCTGTCATTGGGGTCGAGCATATCGTTTGTCATCCGGTCGCAGATATGGCTATCAGAGGCCTCTTAATACGGCTGGCAGCCGTCAGCAAACGTGCGGCGGCGACAGGCAAGGCGTGAGCAGGGGATCATGAGCAACAAGATGTGGGGCGGCCGGTTCTCGGAACGCCCCGACGAGATCATGGAAGAGATCAACGTCTCCATCGACGTCGATCGTCACCTCTTTGCCCAGGACATTGCCGCGTCCAAGGCCCACGCCGCGATGCTGGCCGCGCAGGGCATCATCACGGCCTCTGATGCGAAAAATATCGGCAAGGGTCTAGACACGATTTTGTCAGAGATCGGCAAGGGCGGCTTCGAATTCAAGCGCGCGCTCGAGGACATTCACATGAATGTGGAGAGCCGGCTGTCCGAGCTGATCGGCCCCGCCGCCGGCCGCCTCCACACCGCGCGCTCGCGCAACGACCAGGTCGCGACCGATTTCCGTCTCTATGTCCGCGATGTCCTCGATGAGACCGACGCCTCACTCGCCGCGTTCCAGCAGGCGCTGGTCGAGCGCGCGCTGGAGCATGCCGGGACGGTCATGCCCGGCTTCACGCACCTGCAGACCGCGCAGCCGGTGACCTTCGGCCACCATCTGCTCGCCTATGTCGAGATGGCCGCGCGCGATCGCGGCCGTTTCCAGGACGCGCGCAAGCGGCTGAACGAATCCCCGCTCGGAGCTGCGGCGCTCGCCGGTACCTCGTTCCCGATCGATCGTCACGCCACGGCGAAGGCGCTCGGTTTTGATCGTCCGATGGCCAACTCGCTCGATGCGGTCTCCGATCGCGACTTCGTGCTGGAGACGCTGTCGGCGGCCTCGATCTGCGCCGTGCACATGTCGCGCTTCGCCGAGGAGATCGTGATCTGGACCTCGCCGCTGGTCGGCATGATCCGCCTCAGCGACAAGTTCACCACGGGATCCTCGATCATGCCGCAGAAGCGCAATCCTGACGCCGCCGAGCTGGTGCGCGCCAAGACCGGCCGCGTGATCGGCGCGCTCAATGGGTTGCTGATCGTGATGAAAGGCCTGCCGCTCGCCTATCAAAAGGACATGCAGGAGGACAAGCAGGGCGCCATGGAAGGCTTCGCCGCGCTGTCGCTCGCGATCCGCGCCATGACCGGCATGGTCCGGGATCTCGTGCCTGATGAAGCGAAGATGAAGCTTGCTGCAGGCGAGGGCTACGCCACCGCGACCGATCTTGCCGACTGGCTGGTGCGGACGCTGAAGATGCCGTTCCGCGAGGCCCACCACGTCACCGGCCGCATCGTCGCGAAAGCCGCCGAGGGCGGCGTGGCGCTGCACGAGCTCCCGCTCAAGGAGATGCAGGCAATCGAAGCGAAGATCACGAAAGACGTGCTCGGCGTGCTCTCGGTCGAATCGTCGGTGAAGAGCCGGACCAGCTTCGGCGGCACCGCACCGAAGAACGTGGCATCGCAGGCCAAGGCCTGGCTGAGGCGGCTGGAAAAAGAGCGAAAATTGGGCTGAGGGGCAAAATTTCGCTTATGTTTCATGATCATCCGGGTCTCGCCAGAGCGCGCCAATCTCTGTATGGTGCGCCGCGCGTAGTGGGGATTTCGTCGTGACGTCAAAGTTTCGCCCGGCCGGCTCGGGGTGGGCCATCATTGTCTTGAGCCTGACGGCGCTCGCGCTTGCCGGCTGTGGCCGCAAGGGCCCGCTGGATCTGCCGCCGACCGCCTCCAGCGCGTCCACGGCGAACATCGCGCCACCGACCGACACCGAGACCGAAGCCGAGAGGACGCCGAGCGTGTTCAATCCCACCTATGGCGCGGACGCCGCACCGGCGGCGACCAAGGGCAAAAAGAGACCGTTCATCCTCGACCCGCTGCTGGACGAAAGACCCAGCCGATAGGCTGGGGCAACTGAGCCAACGCCATGAACCATTTTGACTATCGCAACGGCGTGCTGCACGCCGAGGCGGTGAATCTGTCCGAGCTGGCCGCAACCGTCGGCACGCCGTTCTATTGCTATTCGACCGCGACGCTCGAGCGGCACTATCGGGTTTTCACCGACGCTTTCGCCGGCGAGAAGGTGCTGGTCTGCTACGCCATGAAGGCGAATTCCAACCAGTCGGTACTGCGCACGCTGGCCAGGCTCGGCGCCGGCGCGGACGTGGTCTCCGGCGGCGAATTGAAGCGCGCGCTGGCCGCCGGCATTCCCGCCAATAAGATCCTGTTCTCCGGCGTCGGCAAGACGGAAGCCGAGCTGCGCGCCGCGCTGGCCGCCGACATCCTCTGCCTCAACGTCGAATCCGAGCCCGAGCTCGAGCTGCTGTCGCGCCTTGCGACCGAGACGGGCAAGACCGCGCGGATCTCGATCCGTGTCAATCCTGACGTCGATGCCGGCACGCATGCAAAGATCTCGACCGGCAAGTCCGAGAACAAGTTCGGCATCCCGATTACGCATGCCCGCGAGGTCTATGCCCGCGCCGCGAAGCTGCCGGGCATCGAGGTCACAGGCACGGACGTGCATATCGGCAGCCAGATCACTGACCTCTCCAAGATGGAGATCGCGTTCCGCATCCTCTCCGAATTCGTGCAGACGCTGCGCGCCGACGGCCACAACATCTCGCATGTGGATTTCGGCGGCGGCCTCGGCATTCCCTATTACATGGACCGCGAGGCGCCGCCGGCGCCCGACGCCTATGCCGCCATGGTCAAGCGCGT
Source organism: Bradyrhizobium sp. MI1.11 (assembly GCF_055811255.1). NCBI lineage: Bacteria > Pseudomonadati > Pseudomonadota > Alphaproteobacteria > Hyphomicrobiales > Nitrobacteraceae > Bradyrhizobium > Bradyrhizobium sp. MI1.11. Next base: position 135,974 of record NZ_JBVVPM010000007.1, on the reverse strand, counting down.
CAGCCACAATCTCGGCTGCACGCTGATGTTCGAGCCGGGGCGCATGATCGTCGGCAATGCCGGCATTCTGGTCGCCAAGGTGATCTATGTGAAGCACGGTGACGGCAAGAATTTCGTCATCATCGACGCCGCCATGAACGATCTGATCCGTCCGACGCTGTACGAGGCCCATCACGACATCCTGCCGGTGACGCAGCCTGCGAAGGGGGCCGCGACCATCATGGCCGACGTCGTCGGCCCGGTCTGCGAGACCGGCGACTACCTCGCGCTCGACCGCACGCTGCCGACGCCAAAGCCCGGCGACCTGATCGCCATCATGACCGCCGGCGCCTATGGCGCGGTGCAGGCCGGCACCTACAATACGAGGCCGCTGGTGCCCGAGGTGCTGGTGAAGGGCGACCAGTACGCCGTCGTGCGTCCGCGCATCGAGGTCGAGCAATTGATCGCGATGGATACGCCGGCGCCGTGGCTGTGAGGCTGTGATTGTCCACGATGAGCGCAGCTAGCGCTGCGCCCATCGCTGCATTGACCCCTACTTCTTGAACCGGTCCCTGATCGCGGCGAGGCCGGAATCATAGACGCCGCCGAGGGCATCGACCGCTTCCTTCTCCCGCCCCGGGTCGGGCGTGTAGATGCCGGTCCATGTCACCACCGACGCGCCTTCACCCTTTGCCGTGACCTTGATGGTCGACTTGTACTGGCTCACCGGCAATGGACTCGACAGGAACGCGTAGGAATAGCTGAAGTCCTTGTCGTTCCGCGCAGTCTGCGTCTCCACGAACGAAGCCTTGCCGTCCCTGGTGACGAGCGTCCGGGTTGGCGGCGACTTCCCGTCCGCAATGCACGGCCCCACCGGCGGCAGCCAATCCTTGATCGCGCAGAACGGCCCGATGACGGACCACACCTCGGCCGCAGCACTGCTGACCTCGATGCTCCTCGTCAGATTGGCTGCGGATGCCGGCATGACGCCGACGCCCAGGCCGAGGGTGCAAATCGCGGCGCTGCGAACCGAAACGAGCAATCTGGAAGCCGCTGAATCGTATTTCTTCATGGTAATCTCCTGTGTCCGGCGGGCCGTGATTGCGGCGGCCGGCTTGCCAATGCCGGTCGAATAGACGCTCACCACGGTCCGCGGCCAGTTCAGAGAATGAATCGCTGCTGATACAGAAACTGAACTAGGAAGCCGCGCGCCGCGGCCCTAAGCTTGCGCCTTCGCTTGTCACGGAGGCCCGCATGACCATCGGCAGCTACAGGCAGTTCTGTCCGGTCGCGATGGCGGCCGAGATATTATGCACGCGCTGGACCGTCGTACTGCTACGTGAACTCGTCGCCGGCTCGACCCGGTTCAACGAGTTGCGCCGCGGCGTTCCCCGCATGTCGCCTGCGCTGCTTTCCCAGCGCCTGAAGGAACTCGAAGCTGCAGGCATCGTGATCCGCCAGCCGTCGACTTCCGAGCGCGGCGTGATCGAGTATCAGCTGACCGCCGCCGGACGCGAACTCGGCCCCATCGTCGAGGCGTTCGGCATCTGGGGCCAGCGCCGCATCGAGTCGCATCTGTCGCTTCAGCATCTCGATGTCCAGCTGTTGATGTGGGACATGCGGCGGAATCTGAACACGACCCCGATGCCGACCAGTCGCACCGTGCTGCAGTTCGCCTATCCGGAATTACCTTCGACGCAGCGATTGTGGTGGCTGATCGTCGATCCCGACGACGGCGTCGACCTCTGCTCGATTGATCCCGGTTTCGACGTCGACCTTTACGTGTCGGTTGATCTGCGCACCATGACGGCGATCTGGATGGGACTCGATACCGTGCGCGCGGCCGTCGCAAGCCGGCGGATGCTGCTCACCGGCGACCGGCAGCTTGCCGCGGCCATGCAAAGCTGGCTGGGCCTCAGCCCGTTCGCCAAGGAACGCAAGCTGGCGAGCTGATCCAGGGCGGCGCAATTCAGTATTTGTATCGCCCCGCTACAGTTCCCGTACTGGCGAGCCCGCGCCGTGTTCTGGCACCCAAATGATGCCCGCCTGTATCAACGCGGAGCTGAACTCGAGCCAGGAGACACGACATGACAGCGTATCTGATCGCGGACATCAAAGTGACTGACGGAAAGTGGGTGCCGGACTACGCAGCGTCCGTCCACGAGTTGGTGCACAAGCATGGCGGCAAGTATCTTTCCCGCAGCGGCAATGTGAAAAACCCTTGAAGGTGCCCCTCTCGACACATCGCTGATCGCGATCATGTCGTTTCCAACCGCGAAGGCAGCGGAGTCCTTCGTCGCTGATCCCGCCTACGGCCGCTTCGCGGCAGCGCGCAGGGGCGGCAGCGAGAGCCGCTTCCAGTTGATCGACGATACGGACTTGGCCGGCACGATCCCCTATCTCGCCAAGGCTTGAACTGCGTCTTCGTCAAACACTCGGCCGCAGGCGCAGACGTGCCCGGCCAACACAGGAGATTGGAATGAACGGTTCACTCGCCGGCGCTGGCCTGCTTCGCATGCTTTTCGTAGCTTGCAGCGTGGCCTTCCTGCTCGGACTTTCCGCCGTCGCGTCGGCCCGGGTCACGCGGTGCGACATCACGTGGGTCAGCTGCAACAACACCTCTGCGAAATGCTCGAGCGAGAGACGGTGCATGCGCAGGTGCGACGAGAAGTACATCAAATGCAGCGGGGGCTCGGCCTCCCTGCAACTGGAGCAGCCGATCGACCTTCCGGACCTTGGCAGACGCCGCACGTAGCAGATCGATCCAAGGAGGACAGCGCAGCGCCGGTCGTCGGCGCTGCGTTCTCGTGTTGGCGCTAGCTGGGTGGCCTGCCGCCAACCACGACGCCCGCCTTCTTCTCGATCGGCTTGATCGCCGCGGTGAAATCGGACTCGGCGCCTTCCGCGCTGATGACCGTCTCCCACAAGCGGCCGACCGCATCCGCGACCTCCATCGACAGGCCGAGCTGCTTCATCTCCTCCAGCGCCAGCCGCACGTCCTTCACCATCAGTCCCGTGGCGAAGCCGAAGTCGAAGCTGCGCGGCAGCACAGCGCGCGGAAACTTGTCGCGGCTCGCGGTGTTCATGCCGGAGCCGGCATTGATGACGTCGATCATCACGGCAGGATCGAGCCCTGCCTTGACGCCCATCACCACCGCTTCCGAGGTCGCCACGATCGCGGTGGCGGACAAGAAGTTGTTGGCGAGCTTCATGGTCTGCGCCGCGCCGGGCTTCTCGCCGATGAAGAACACCTTTCCGATGATGTCGAGCGCGGGCTTGAGCAGCTCGAACTCGGTCTTCGGCCCCGAGACCATCACTGCGAGCGTGCCTTTCTCGGCGCCGCCGACGCCGCCGGAGACGGGGCAGTCGATCTGCACGATGTCATGCTCGGCGAGCAGGCCGTGAATCTTCACCGCCATCGCCGAGCCGACGGTGGAGAGATCGATGAAGCGTTTGACGCGGCTCCCCTCGATCACGCCGTTCGGCCCCGTCGCAACCGCGAGCGACGCCTGCAGCGAAGGCAGGCTCGCCATGACCGTCTCGACCTGGTCAGCGACCTCCTTCGGCGACGTCGCCGCAGTGGCGCCGCGCGCCACCAGCTTGTCGACGGCCTCCCGGCGCGTGTCGAACACGACGAGCCGGTTGCCGGCTTCGATCAGCCGTCGCGCCATCGGGAAACCCATGTTTCCGAGGCCGATGAATCCGATGTCCATGGTGTTTCCTTGTGTTGAATGTTCGTTGTTGTTGATCGCGCGCATCCATCCTCGGTGTCGTCCTGGCGAAAGCCAGGACCCATTACCCCGGGGAGAGGTTGTGGCGCGAAGTGGCAACTCCGAGTCCCCGTAACCACACCTGCCGGGGGCTATGGGTCCTGGCTTTCGCCAGGACGACGTGGGAGAGGGACGTCGCGTCCCCGTCCCTCACGCCGGCACCGCTCACGCCTTGCCGTCGATCTCCGCGAACACCTCGCGCGCGATCCGAAAACTGTCGACCGCAGCCGGCATGCCGCCATAGATTGCGACCTGCATCAGGATCTCGCGGATCTCGTCGCGGCTGACACCGTTGGTGAGGGCGCCCTTCAGATGCGCGCGGAATTCGTGCTGACGATTGAGGATCGCGATCATCGCGATGTTGAGCATGCTGCGGGTCTTGCGCGGCAGCTCCTCGCGGCCCCACACGGTGCCCCAGCAATATTCGTTGAGCATCTCCTGGAACGGACGGTTGAAATCGTCGACGGTCTTCAGGGCGTTGTTGACATAGGCCTCGCCCAGCACCGCTTTGCGGACTTCCAGGCCCTTGTCATGCATCTTCTTGTCCATGGCGTTTCCTTTGCTTCTCTTGCGTTTTTCTTGGCTGGCGGCGCGGAAATTACGGGGTTGCGGCGGGTCAGTCACGTCCTCGTGTTATGCGGGAAAAGGGGTGTCTCCCGTACAGGAACGGATGCCTCAGTGCTGCCGTTGTGGTACGCTTCTCTACCGGGCAACCTGGAGAGTTGATTGAACGGCGTCACCCCCGACCCGTCAGACCCGATCCGCGATGGCGACGCTCTGTCGCGGCTGAAGCTGGCGCAAGCCCTGCAGCGGGCCACTTATGCCATCGCGTGGGAGCGTGCCTGGCCGAATTTGGCGCGGCTTCTCACTGTCGTCGGCCTGTTCCTTGTGGTGTCCTGGGCCGGCCTCTGGCTGGCGCTGCCCTTCATTGCCCGCGCCATCGGGCTCGTGGTTTTCGCCGGCATTGCGATTGCCGTCCTGTTCCCGTTGAGTCGCTTTCGCTGGCCGAGCCGCGAGGAGGCGCTGGCCCGGCTCGATCGCGGCTCCGGCATCCGTCATCGGCCGGCCACCACGCTGACGGACACGCTCAGCTCGCAGGACCCGGTTGCGCAGGCATTGTGGCGGGCGCAGCGCGAGCGCACGCTGGCTTCGATCAAGCGCATCCGCGCCGGTCTGCCGAAGCCCCGGCTCGCTCTGCATGATCCCTGGGCGTTGCGCGCGCTGGTCATGGTGATGCTGGTGGCGACCTTCTTCGCCGCCGGCGACGAACGTGCGATGCGGCTCGGGGCCGCCTTCCACTTGAACGGCATGCTGGCCCCGGCGAATGTTCGCGTCGATGCCTGGGTCACGCCGCCGCTCTACACCGGTAAGCCGCCAATCATCTTGTCGGCCGCGAACAAGGAGGCCGCGGCGCTGCCGGCCAGCGGCCCGCTTGCCGTTCCCGCTGGCTCGACCCTGATCGTTCGCTCCTCCGGCGGCAGCCTGGATGTTGCCGTCTCCGGCGGCCTCAAGGAGGTCGCGCCTACCGAAGCTGCGCCCAAGGGCACCAACGAGAAGCATTTTACCATCAGCGGCGACGGCACCGCGCATGTCCGTGCGCCCTCTGGCCAGCCGCAATGGGCGTTTGCGGCAACGCCGGATCGTGCGCCGACGATCGCGCTGGCCAAGGATCCCGAGCGCCAGGCCCGTGGCGGACTCCAGCTCACCTACAAGGTCGAGGACGATTACGGCGTCACCGGCGCCGACGCGCAAATCGGCCTGCGTCCCGCCGACGCCAAAGATGGTGTCAAGGATGGCAGCAAGGAGGCCGACACCAAGGCTGCCGCGCGGCCGCTATTCCAGCCTCCGCAATTCCCGCTCGTGCTGCCGAATGCGCGCACCCGCAACGGCGTCGGCCAGACGGTGAAGGATCTCAGCGAGGATCCCTATGCCGGCGCCGATGTCACGCTGACCCTCACCGCCAAGGACGAGGCCGGCAACGAGGCCCGGAGCGAGCCCTTCAACATGCGCCTGCCCGAGCGACTGTTCACCAACTCGCTCGCGCGCGCGCTGGTCGAACAGCGCCGCATCCTCGCGCTCGACGCCAACAAGAATTCGGATGTCTACGCCGCGCTCGACGCGCTGATGATCGCGCCCGAATTGTTCACGCCGGATGCGGGCTGCTATCTCGGCCTGCGCAGCCTGGCGCTGCAGCTGGAAGCCGCCCGCACCGACGACGCGCTGCGCGATGTGGTGGGAAGCATGTGGGCGTTCGCGGTCACCATTGAGGACGACGGTGTCGCCGGCAGCGTCAACGCCGCGCTGCGCTCGGCCCAGGACGCGCTCAAGCGGGCGCTGGAACGCGGCGCCAGCGAGGACGAGATCAAGGCGCTGACGCAAAAGCTTCGCGAAGCGATGGCCGGCAAGGTGCGCGATCTCGCCCGGCGCGCCGAGCAGAATCCGCTTGGACCGCGGCAGCCTTTCCCGGCAGAGGTTCAGCTCATCCTCGACAAGTCTGTCGAGCTGAAACAAAAGACCCAGAACGCCACGCCCGAGCAGCTCGAAGAGCTGGCGAAGCAGCAGGACGCGTTGCGCGAGCAGCTTCAGGCCTATCGCAAGTCGGCGAACAACCGGGCGAAGCCGGGCAACGACGGTGCCAACCAGTCGACGCGAGACCGTAAATGCGGAAGCTAGCACGCGTGCCAGTCTTGAAGGCGATCTCGATCGCCTGCCTCGCCTTCCTGTTGGGAGGCGTCTCGCCCGTGGCTGCCCAGCAGGATCAGGATGTCGATGCCCTGCTCGATGGCGCTGAAAAGGCGATGCAGGATTCCGGCGACAGCCTCAGGCAGAAGGAATCCGGCAAAAGCCTGAACAATCAATCCGATGCGATTCAGAAGCTCGAGGACTACAAGCGCGCGACGGAAAAGAGCCAATCCTCCAATCGCGATCGTTCCGTCATCACGCAGCGCGACCTCGACGAATTGCTGAAGCAAATCGAGAAGGCGGCGCGCGAAGGCAACAAAGAAGCGGCTCAGCGCATGCTCGAGCAGCTCGCGCAGATCATGGAAAATCTCCAGATGGCGCAGCCCGGGCAATCCGGCGACAGCGACATGGAGCAGGCGCTCAACGAGCTCAGCGACATGATCCGCAAGCAGCAGCAATTGCGCGACAAGACTTTCAAGCAGGGCCAGGATTCCCGGCGTGAGCGCTCGCGCGGCAAGCAGCAGGGCGACCAGTCGATGTCGGACCTCCAGCAGGATCAGCAGTCGCTGCGGGATCGCCTGAAGAAGCTGCAGGACGAACTCGCCAAGCGCGGCCTCACGCAGAAGGGGCAAAAGGGCCAGAAGAGCCAGGGCCAGAAGGGGCAAAAGGGTCAGCAGGGCGAGCAGGGACAGCCGGGCCAGGATGGCGATCAGGACGGCGACCAGGGCGATGACGACGGCAGTCTGGACGCCGCCGACGGGGCCATGGGCGATGCCGGCTCGCAGCTCGGCGAAGGCAATTCGGATGGTGCCGTGGACGCGCAGGGGAAAGCGCTCGAGGCCTTGCGCAAGGGCGCGCAGAAGATGGCCGAGGCGATGCAGCAGGGCGATGGCGACGGGCAGGGCGATGGTCCCGGCAACCGGCCCGGCCGCCAGCAGAGCGGCGGCAATCAGACCGATCCGCTCGGCCGCCCCCTTCACGGCCGCGATCTGAGCGACGACTACACGGTCAAGATCCCCGGCGAGATCGACGCCCAGCGCGTCCGGCGCATCCTCGAGGAGCTCCGCCGCCGCTTGGGGGATAGCTCGCGCCCGCAGATCGAACTCGACTACATCGAGCGGCTGCTGAAGGATTTTTGAGGCTGTCGCAGCTTTCGTAGCCCGGATGAGCGAAGCGATATCCGGGGCCGCCGGCCCCGCATGTCGCTGCGCTCATCCGGGCTACAAGCTACGACCCCGCCTGCTACCCCTTCTTCGCCGCCAGCGCATCCGCCACCGCCGTGCGGATGTCGGCGACCGAGAACGGCTTGGTCACGACGTCATGCACCAGCGCATTGAGATTCGAGGCGCGCTCGCGCTGGTCGGCAAAGCCGGTCATCAGCAGAATGGTCAAATCGGGGAAATCGCGTGCGACGGAAAGCGCCAGCGCGATGCCATCCATCACCGGCATCTGGATGTCGGTGAGCAGCAGGTCGAACTGGCCGCCCGCGCGGGTCAGGATCTCCAGCGCCTCGGCGCCGTCTTGTGCGGTGACGATCTCGTGCCCGTCCATGGCGATGGCGCGTGCCACCAGCTGGCGCATCGAATCCTCGTCGTCGGCGATCAGGATTTTGGACATGAGACGAACCTTGACCTGCGAAATCGATTATACGCTGCCGCCGGCGATGTCGCGCCGGTTGAAGAAGCGAACGTCGATATTGCGGCCCTCCGGGGGCGGCGAGGCCAGGCGCGAGCGGAAGAAGGCGCGCTCGCCGGGCTGTAGCACGGTCTGTTCCAGAACGGTGTTCCAGGCGTAGATTTCCGCGCCTTGCGCGTCGCGCACCGCGAAGCGCAACCGGGGAATGTCGAGCGGCTTCTTGCCCTGGCCCACGATCACGCCCTCGATCACCAGCACCTGCTTACCGTCCACGGCCTCGCTGGAGAGCTTGACGTCCTTGAAGGCCAGTGCGCGCAGGTTAACTTCGAGGCCGACCATCCTGTAGAAGGCGGCCGTCTGCGGCAGCAGTCGCACCATATCGCCGCGCCAGATCACCAGCGCCAGCACTAGCGCGCCCATGGCGGCGCAGGCGGTTGGCAGGCCGAAATGGGATTTTCGCGGGGCCGCGGTGGCGACTTGACGGCGCACTCGGGCGCCGCGGCGACGGCCGAACAGGCCTTGGAACCAGGACTGGTGCTGTTCGCCGACGACTTCCTCCTCGACGGACCGGGCAGCCGCCGACCATTCGTCTTCGGTGTCGCTGGTCTCCTGGTCCGGCCAGTCGCTGGCGATCGAGGGGCTGTCAACGACAGGCGCGTCAGCTGCGCCGTCGTCCTGGGCAAATGAGTTCCACTGCTCGGCGAGATCGGACTGGTCGTCGGCCCGGCTGGCTGCGGCCATGGCCGGGACAGATGCCTCCTCGATGGCATCCTCGGCATGGGCGACCCAGGTTTCCTTGCAACGGGAACAGCGCACGGTCCGGCCGTTCGCCCCAAGGCTCGCGGGCTTGATGGCGTAGGATGTCGTACAATGAGGGCAGACGATATGCATGGACGAGCCTTGATGCATGGACAAGTCTTGACGGTGACACGGTCGCGGAGAACCGAGAGGGAAAGATGCTACCAATTATGCTACAGGACGACCGTTAACGAACCGGAAACCATAACGGCCGCAAAACCCGTTGATCGCGCGGAGCCGAGCACAGCCGTGCGGCCCGCGGCCTCTCTCGAACGGAGCTGAGCTTGGTTCGGTTCGAAAATGTCGGATTGCGTTACGGCCTGGGGTCCGAGGTCCTGCGCGACCTCAACTTCCAGATCCCGGCGCATTCTTTCCAGTTTCTCACTGGCCCGTCCGGCGCGGGCAAGACCTCGTTGCTGCGCCTGTTGTTCCTCTCGCATCGACCGACGCGGGGCCTCGTCAATCTGTTCGGTCACGACATCTCGCAGCTCGGCAAGGACGAAATCGCAAACTTGCGCAAGCGCATCGGTATCGTGCTCCAGGATTTCCGCCTGCTCGACCACATGACGACCTATGAGAACGTCGCGCTGCCGTTCCGCGTCATGGGCCGCAGCGAATCGAGCTACCGCAAGGAGGTCATCGACCTCCTGAAATGGGTCGGGCTCGGCGAACGCATGGACGCGCTGCCGCCGATCCTGTCCGGCGGCGAGAAGCAGCGCGCGGCGATCGCGCGCGCGGTGATCTCGCGACCGCAACTGCTGCTGGCCGACGAGCCGACCGGCAGCGTCGATCCGACGCTCGGTCGCCGCCTGCTGCGGCTGTTCATCGAGCTCAACAAGTCAGGCACCGCCGTCATCATCGCCACCCACGATATCGCCCTGATGGACCAGTACGAGGCGCGACGCTTCGTGCTGCACCAGGGACGGCTGCACGTCTATGAGTAGGCCCGACGAGCGCGGCGTGCTGGTCGATCTCGGACAGGAGGGGCCGCCGCTTCCGGCTAGGGCGCGCAACATGTCGCCGATCGTGCCGCGCGCCTCGATCCACGGCCGCGCGCTGGTCGCCGTCGTCGCCATCATGACCTTCCTGGCGTCGATGACGACCGGCACGGTGCTACTGGTGAGCGCCTCCGCCGCCGAATGGCAGTCGGATGTCGCGAGCGAGATCACCATTCAGGTCCGCCCGCAGACGGGCCGCGATCTCGAACGCGACACCGCGGCGGTGACCGAGGCCATGCGCGCGCAAGCCGGCATCGTCGAGGTCAAGCCGTTCACGAAGGACGAGAGCGGCAAGCTGCTCGAGCCCTGGCTCGGCACCGGCCTGTCGATGGACGATCTGCCGGTGCCGCGCATGATCATCGCGCGCGTGCAGCCCGGCACCGCGCTCGATCTCGGTGCTCTGCGGGCCCGCGTGACCCAGGTAGCGCCCAGCGCCAGCGTCGACGATCACCGCGCCTGGATCGAGCGCATGCGCTCGATGACCAACGCCACCGTGCTCGCCGGCCTCGGCATCCTCGCGCTCGTCATCGTCGCCACCATCATCTCGGTGTCGTTCGCGACCCGAGGCGCTATGGCGGCGAACCGTCCGATCGTCGAGGTGCTGCATTTCGTCGGCGCCGGCGACCGCTATATCGCCAACCGCTTCCTGCGTCATTTCCTCAGGCTGGGGCTGGAGGGCGGCGTGATCGGCGGCGGCGCCGCCATGCTGGTGTTCGGCTTCTCCGAGTCGATTGCAGGCTGGTTTTCCGGCACCCCCGTCGGCGACCAGTTCGCCGCGCTGCTCGGCACCTTCTCGCTGCGGCCGTCCGGCTACATCGTGCTCGCGGTGCAGGCCGTGCTGATCGGCGCCATCACCGCGGTCGCCTCGCGCCAGACGCTGTTCGCGACGCTGAATGATGTCGATTGAGGCCGACAAACCGGACTCCACTTCGCCTCAAAACGTCCTAAAATCACCTCTGGGAAGGGATCACCGACATCGCATGACCGCGCCGACCGACGATCGATCGCCGAAACTGCCGCGCGGCTGGCTGCGCGCGGCCGTGATGTCGACGATCGCGCTCGCCTTCGTTGGCGCGGCGGCGGGCTTCATCGCGTTTCTGTCGCAATTGCGCGGCGCCGAAATCGCGCCGGACCGCAAGGCGGACGGCATCGTGGTGCTGACCGGCGGCTCCTCGCGGGTGTCGGATGCGATGGAGCTGCTCGCTGCAGGTTACGGCAGGAGGCTCCTGATCTCCGGCGTGCACCCGACCTCGACGGCGAGCGACATCTCCCGGACGCTGCCGGAGAACCAGTCCTTCATGCGTTGCTGCGTCGATCTCGACCGCACCGCGGTCTCGACCCGCGGCAATGCCGCGGAAGCGCGGCGCTGGGCCGCGGGGCGCGGCTTCAAATCGCTGATCGTGGTCACCTCGAACTATCACATGCCGCGCGCGCTGGTGGAATTCTCGCATGCGATGCCGGAGACGACACTGATCCCGTTCGTGGTGGTCGGCGACAAATGGCGCGAGGAGCCGTGGTGGACCTCAGCGTCCACCTTGCGGCTGCTGCTGTCGGAATATGTCAAGTACATCGCGGCCGAGCTCAGGGTGCGGCTGGAGGATTTCGGGATTGACCTTTCGCCCGAGATGTCGGAGCAGCCTTCCGGGCTGCAGCCGAAGCGGCCCGCCACCGCACAGGCCAATTGATCGGTAACTGATCGGCAATTGATCGGATCCTTGATGTTCTTGATTTTCCTGCGATCGCTCGTGTTCAACGTGCTGTTCTACACCGTGCTGGTGTGCCTCGCGATCGTGGCGCTGCCGACCTTCGCATTGCCGCCGCGCGCCATGCTGAGGGTCGCGCAATGGTGGGCGAAGGCGACGCTGTTCCTGATGCGGGCGGTCTGCAACATCAAGGTGGAATTCCGCGGCCTCGAAAAGATTCCGACGGGACCATTGGTCGTCGTGGCGAAGCACCAGTCGTTCTGGGAGACGTTCGTCCTGCCGGGTTTTTTCGACCGTCCGATTTTTATCCTCAAACGTCAGCTCATGCAGATCCCGGTGTTCGGTCAGTTCCTGGTCAAGACCGGGATGATCGCGATCGACCGCAACGCCGGCGTCAAGGCGCTGCTGGACATGACGCGGCGTGCGCGGGAGGCGGTGCGCAGCGGCGGGCAGCTTGTGATCTTTCCCGAAGGCACGCGCCGCGCCCCAGGCGCGCCACCGGACTACAAGAGCGGCTTCGCGCAGATCTATTCGTCCTGCGGCGCGCCGTGCCTGCCGATCGCGCTCAATTCCGGCCTGTTCTGGCCGCGCCGCACCTTCATGCGCTATCCCGGCACGCTGGTGGTGGAGTTTCTCGATCCGCTGCCGCCGGGCTTGCCCAAGGACGAGTATCTTTCCCGTGTGCAAACGGCGATCGAAGACGCGACCGGCCGCCTGGTCGAAGCGGGTCGCAAGGAGCAGGAGCAGCTGATCGGCTCGGCGCCGAGCTATGCGCCGTCGGAGAGCTAGCGGTTTTCCCGATCGTCCACCGGAGCCGGCGCGTGCTGAGAATGCGCATCACCATGCAGCATCATGGCAAGCTGATGCAATGGCGCATCGCGAAAACCTTCGGCCTCGATCGCCTTCACCGTCGCGGTCACGTAGTCGCGGTTGGCGCCCGACTGGCCGTGGCCCTGGAGCACGTGCCGATGCTGGTCGGTGAGCGACAGCCGGCCGGCATATTGCACATGGCCACGGTCGACGACATAGGCGAGCGCGGAGACGCGCTGCCGTGCGTCGTTCTCCAGCCACACCGAGCGCATGACTTCGCGATAGACCGACGTCACCTGCTCGCGCGCGCGCAAATAGGCAACGACATCGGCGCGTTTCTTTTCGGCGACGCGGAAGGCGATGCCGCGGCAGGCGCCGCCGCGGTCGAGGCCGAGCACCAGACCCGGCTTCTCCGGCGTGCCACGGTGGACGAAGGAATAGACACAGAGCGCGCGATGCTCGCCGACCAGCCGCGCCGGGACGCGCTCCTCGAATTCGAAGCCTGGCCGCCACATCAGCGAGCCGTAGCCGAACACCCAGAGGTCGCCTTTGGCAGTGGTGACGGAGGGGAGGGTGATTTCCGACATTTCGGGCACGGCTACCAGAACCGCGCCCCCAAGCGAAGCGAATTCTCCGCCTTTCGTCGCAGACTTACCTCGCTTACATTTGACAAAATCAGGGATCAAAGGGTCGCCGCATGTCCGATATGACCGTTGCCGCAGGCCGGCGCTCCCGTTGGGGCCTTTTCATCGCCCCTGTCATCCTCCTGATCCTCGCGGTGGCGTGGAGCGGCTTCTGGTTCTATGCGGCGTCGCAGGCCGAAATCGCCGCCGACGCCTGGCGCGCGCAGGAGGCCAAATCCGGGCGCATCTATGATTGCGCCAAGCGCTCGATCGCGGGCTTCCCCTTCCGCTTCGAGGTCCAGTGTTCCGGCGCCAGCGTCGCCCTGGTGTCGCAGAACGCCAGCAAGACGCCGTTCACGGCGAAGCTCGACAACATCCTGGTCGTCGCCCAAGTCTACGACCCCAAGCGCATCATTGCCGAGTTCACCGCACCCGCGACGCTCACTGACGGCGTCACGCAAAGCACGTTCGTCGTGAACTGGAGCAAGGGTCGCAGCAGTGTCGTCGGCCTGCCCGCCGTGCCGGAGCGCGCCTCCATCGTGTTCGAGGATCCCACCGTCAATCGCGTCGACGGCAGCGTGCAGGTGCCGCTCGCGCGCGCGAAACAGGTCGAGCTGCATGGACGCCTCGCGGATGGATCGCCGTCAGATCATCCCGTGATCGAGACCGTGCTGCAGATCGCGCAGGGCAGCATCCAGGGCGTTCATCCGCTGCTCGCCGAGCCGTTCGAAGCCGATACGCGGGCGAAGATCACCGGACTGTCCGACCTCACGCCAAAGCCGTGGCCGCAGCGCTTCCGCGAGATCCAGGCCGCCGGCGGCCATATCGAGATCGTGCAGTCCCGGATCCAGCAGGGCGAGATGATCGCGGTTGCGGCCGGCACGCTCGGGCTCTCGGCGAACGGCCGTCTCGACGGCGAACTGCAGATGACGGTGACGGGCCTCGAGCGCGTGATCCCCGCGCTCGGCATCGAGAAGATGCTGGAGGAGGGAGTGCCGCAGGCAACCCTCGATCGCGTCGCGCCCGGCGTGAAGTCGCAGGACCTGAACAATCTGTTCGGCGCGCTCGACCGCGCCGTTCCCGGCCTCGGCAAGGTCATCAAGCAGAACGCCAATGCCGGCGTTGCCGCCGGCATCAATTCGATCGGCACCGAGAGCACGCTGGAAGGCAAGAAAGCTCGCACCTTCCCGCTGAAATTCGTCGACGGCGCTGTGCTGCTCGGCCCGGTCAAAGTCGGCCAGATCCCGCCGCTTTACTAGTTCGTGAATTCATCAATCTGCCGGGCGGACAGCTTGGACCGCCTGACGCGCTCGAAGCTGTGAACAGATCGCTTCCGAAGGGCCTCTTGTTGGTGCCGGTGACGCAAACCGCGAGGCCCTCTCCGGCGTCGGCCGAGGAGTGCGTCAGCGGCGTCTGGACAGGAAGCGTTCTGCCGCCCTATTGAAGGCCAACTAGCCGGCTCTAGGGTCGCGCCCAATTATCTGGGGTTCGGGGGAAGCAATGAACGCGTTGAATTGTCTCGTCGCAGCATCGCTGCTCGTCGCCTCGCTTCAGACCGCAAGCGCCAAGGACGGCGAACACTGGGTGGTGTCCTGGACGGGCGCGGTTCAGGGCCCATACCCCGTGGGCAATCAGTCTGCCCAGCCCGAACAGAAATTCGCGTTTCCCGAGCCTGCAGCCGGTGCGCGGGACCAGACCTTTCGCCTGATCGTGCGGCCGGATATCTGGGGCCGGCAGGCCCGCATCCGGCTCAGCAACGCCTTCGGCGCCAAACCCGTCACGTTTGACGGCGTTTACGTCGGCCTGCAGTCGGGCAGTGCCGCGTTGATCCGCGGCTCCAACACTCCGGTGACGTTCGCCGGCACGGCTTCCGTTACGGTGTCGCCGGGCAATTCGGTCTGGAGCGACGCGATCGCGCTGCCGTTTGCAAAGCGGCCTGATGACCTCGCCGGCCGCCGGCTTGCGGTCAGTTTTCATGTCGCCGGCCAGAGCGGTCCGATGACCTGGCACGCCAAAGCGCTGACTACCTCCTATGTCAGTGCGCCCGGCGCCGGCGCGAAGGGCGCCCTCGAAGACGAGGCTTCCTTCCCCTATGCGACTGCGTCGTGGTTCTTTCTCGATGCGATCGAGATGACTGCGCCTGCCGATGCCTTCGCCATCACGGCGTTTGGGGATTCGATTACCGACGGGACCGCCTCAACCATGAATGGCGACGATCGCTGGCCCAACGTGCTGTCGCGCCGCCTGAAGGCGGTCTACGGCAACAAGGTCGCCGTCGTGAATGGCGGCATTGGTGGCAACCAAATCGCAGGCCCCGCCGAATATGGTTCCGACAAACCGTACGCGGGCGGCCCCGCTTCGGGCCAGCGGCTCGATCGCGACGTGCTGTCGCTGTCCGGCATATCGAGCCTGATCTGGCTGGAAGGCATCAACGATTTCAGCAAGAACGGCAATTTTACCGCCGACCAGGTCATCGCCGCGATGAAGGACGGCGTCGCGAGGCTACGCGCAAAATGGCCACAAGCCCGGATCATTGGCGCCACCGTCGTTTCGGCACTGGGCAGCACCAGCGCGGCACATGGTTTTCCCGAGCAGGATGACAAGCGCAAGGCGCTCAACGCATTTATCCGTAGCTCGGGGACATTCGACGGCGTGATAGATTTTGATCGTGCGACGCTCGATCCGGCCTCGGGTGGCCTCAAGCCGGAGTTCGTTCCCGAAAGCACGACCGGCGGCGCCGGCGACAAGCTTCATCCCAACCGCACCGGATATCTGGCGATGGGACAGGCCATCGACCTCGATCTGTTCAAGCCGGGAAAGTTTGATCGCAGCGCGAAGCAGTAGGATGAATTCAGAGTTGCCTGTCTCCATTCATCGCCCTCAGCTGTCGTAACTCCCTCCATGCAGGTTACGAGCTGAACTCACGGCCGCTTCGCCGGATCGTGATGACCCGCCGGGAATGCGGAGCCGCAAAGTCCGCTCTCTCTCCATGTCGGCCGCACGTTGAGGCGGTCGCCCAGGCAGGAGAGATATCATGACGAAGTCCAGGCTGTTCATTGCCGCTATCGCCATCTCGACCACGCTCGCGACGCCCGCGTTCGCGCAGTGGGAATGGCAGTCGCAGGAGCCGGCCGCATACGCCTCGATGTATCCTAATGGTGATCGCAACATCTCGAATCCCACGACGCGGGAGACGATGGCATTCGTCCCCTCGCGGAAATCACCGCGCCCCACGGTGATGCGCGCGACCAGGGGCAAATAGTCGCCATCCACCACTTGCCCGTCGCGAACTGGGCCTGGTCATGCCCCGGCCGGGCCCAATGCGCATTACCTTGAACGTGGCCTTGGACAATCGCGACAGTCGCGCGTGCGGATCGGGGGCCAACGAAAATATTCCGAACAGGATCGTCAGGAAAACGTGATGCAGAAGATGCACCTCGCCGCGAATAACCGCAGCCGCATTCAAATCACTCCACACCAGGGAAGCATGCAGGCGCCGGAGACGGCGCGCGGAATCCAATCCGCTTCCCAAATGGAGGAAGCTTCAAGTGCGGATCATCAATTGCGGACTGATGCTGGGTATTCTCGCTGCCTGTTCAGGGCAGGCGCGTGCCGACGACAATGTAACAACCGAAATCCAGTCGCTGAAGGCGAAGCTGAAGGAGCTCCAGCAGCGCGTGGACTCTGAGGCGCGCAAGACGCGGCAGGTTGAAGCGCAGGCGAAGGCCGTTCAGTTACCGGCAAGTTACAAGGCGCTCGCCGCCGATCCATGTGCGGCCGGCAAGGTCTGCTACAAGGGCGTGACGTTGACATTCGGAGGCTGGGTCGATCTCACCGGCATCTACCGCTCACGCAATCTCGCTTCCGATACCGGCTCGGTCTACAACTTCATCCCCTATCAGCAGAGCCGCAATTTCAACATCCCGGAAACGCGCTTCTCCGCGCGCCAGAGCAGGTTCTCGGTGTTGGCCGAAGGCAATGCCGATGCCGACACGCACCTCGCTGGTTACGGCGAGATCGATTTCGAAGGTGCGGCTCAGACGGCGAACTCGGTGGCGACCAACTCATTCAATCCGCGCATGCGGCAGCTCAGCCTGGAACTGGACCGCACCGATCTCGGTCTTCACTTCCTCGCCGGGCAATCCTGGTCGCTCAACGCGCCGACCAAGTCGGGCATCGATCCTCGCGGCGTCGATGCGCCCGGCGTGATCGACTTCGAATCCGTCCCGGGATTTCTTGCGGCACGGCAGCCCGGGCTGCGCGTCTGGCAGGACATCGGACCGGAGTTCAAGCTGGCTGCGTCGGTCGAGAATGCCCAGACCGCGTTCTTCGGCGGCAACGTCCCGGCTGTCGGCACACCCGCCATTGGACCCCAGGGCGTGCTGAACCCGAACCTTCAGGTCAATCTGACCGGTCCCGGCGGCAGCTTCTTCAACAACCTCAACAATGTCAGTCTGAATCAGGTGCCCGACGTCACCGTCAAGGCAGCCTGGGACCCACGGCTCGGGCCCACCAAGCTGCATGTCGAGGCGTGGGCGCTCTACCGCCAGCTGTTCGATCGCTTCAACAACGCCAACCACACCTACGACACCGGAAGCTTCGGGGGACACATCTTCGCCGAACTGATTCCGAAAACCCTCGATCTTCAGCTCTATGGCTCGCACGGCGTGCTGGGCCGCTTCACGGCAACGCCGTTCCCCGACGCGGCGGTGGCGCAGGACGGCACCATCCTCCCGCTGACGATCACGGCGGCCGCCGTCGGCCTGATCTGGCACGCGACGCCCAGCCTCGATGTCTACTCCTATGCAGGCCTCGAAAAGGCCAAGGCGAATTTCGCCAATGTTGGAACGGTGCCCTTCGGCTACGGCAATCCGCTCTACAACAACACCGGCTGCTTGACCGAGAATTCGCCGGCCGCGACCTGCAACGGAAACACCAGGGAGGTCCGGCAGATCACGGCCGGGATCTACGACACCATCTACCAGGGCAATTTCGGCACGCTCAAAGCCGGCCTGCAATATTCCTACACGCAGCGGTTCGCATTCGCCGGCGTCGGCGGCGCCCCGAAGACGGACGACAACGTGGTCATGACGCAGATCCGCTACTATCCGTTCTAGTCATGGAGCCACGCGGGCTCGTAGCCCGGATGGAGCGAAGCGCAATCCGGGAATCTTGCCTCAAGCGACGGAGGTCCCGGATTACGCTTGCGCTCCATCCGGGCTACTTCAGTGCTACGGCTTGTTGCCGAGCTGCGCATGCGGCCGGCCGAAGTCGGGCGCCGCCGAATCCTGGCCGATCTCGACAATGCCGCGGCGGATGGCGCGGGTGCGGGTGAAGTGGTCGAACAGCGCCTCGCCGTCGCCGCGGCGGATCGCGCGGGTGAGCTTTGCCAGATCCTCGGTGAAGGTGCCGAGCATCTCCAGCACGGCTTCCTTGTTGGCGAGGAAGACGTCGCGCCACATCGTCGGATCGGAGGCGGCGATGCGGGTGAAATCGCGAAAGCCGCCGGCGGAGAACTTGATGACCTCGGACTCCGTCACCTGCGCCAGTTCGTCGGCGGTACCGACGATGGTGTAGGCGATCAGATGCGGCAGATGGCTGGTGATCGCGAGCACGAGATCATGATGATCCGGCGTCATGATTTCGACCTTGGCACCCATCGCCGCCCAGAACGCACGCAGGCGATCGGTAGCAGCCGCATCGACGCCCTCCGGTGGGGTGAGGATGCACCAGCGGTTGATGAAGAGCTCGGCGAAGCCCGAATCGGGGCCCGAATGCTCGGTGCCTGCGACGGGATGCGCCGGCACGAAATGGATGCCTTTCGGCAGATGCGGCGCCATATCCCTGACGATGGCGCCCTTGACTGAGCCGACGTCGGAGATGATCGCGCCGGGCTTGAGATAGGCGGCGATTTCCTGCGCCACCGGCCCGCAGGCGCCGACGGGAATGCAGAGGATGACGAGATCGGCATCCTTCACCGCTTCCGCATTGGTCGCCACGACCTGATCGACAATGCCGAGCTCCATCACGCGTGCGCGCGTCTTCTCCGAGCGCGCGGTGGTGACGATCTCGCCAGCCAAGCCCTGGAGCTTCGCAGCGCGCGCGATCGAGCCGCCGATCAAGCCGAAGCCGATCAGCGCGACGCGCTGGAAGTGCGGGGTCGCGCTCATGTTCCGGCCATGAAGTCGCGCAGGCCCTCGACGACGAGGCGGTTGGCCTCCTCGGTGCCGATGGTCATGCGCAACGAATGCGGCAGGCCGTAGTTCTTCAAGCCGCGCAGCACCAGCCCGCGCTTGGTGAGGAAGGCGTCGGCTGCATCCGAGGTCTTGCCCTCGGTCGGGAAGTGGATCAGCACGAAATTGGCGACGCTCGGCGTCACCTTCAGGCCGAGCTTGCCGATCTCTTCGGTCAGCCAGTTGCGCCAGGTCTCGGTGAACTGCTTCGACATCGCCTGATGCGCGGTGTCCTCGATCGCGGCAACGGCAGCGTACATCGCCGGCGTCGACACGTTGAAGGGACCGCGGATGCGGTTGACCGCGTCGATGATGTGTTCGGGGCCGAACATCCAGCCGATCCGCAGCGCCGCAAGACCATGGATCTTGGAGAACGTGTGGGTCACGACCGTGTTCTCGGTGGTCGCCACCAGCTCGATCCCCATCTCGTAATCGTTGCGCGAGACGTAGTCGCAATAGGCTGCGTCCAGCACCAGCAGCACGTGCGAGGGCAGGCCGGCGCGCAGGCGCTTGACCTCGTCGAACGGCAGATAGGTGCCGGTCGGGTTGTTGGGGTTGGCGAGCCAGACCAGTTTTGTGCGCGGCGTGACGGCTTTCAGGATGGCGTCTACATCCGCGGTGAGGTTCTTCTCCGCCGCGACGACGTTCCTGGCGCCGACCGCCATGGTTGCGATCGGGTAGACCAGGAAGCCGTGCGTGGTCGAGATCGCCTCGTCGCCATGGCTGAGATAGGTGTGGGCGAGCAGATTGAGGATCTCGTCCGAGCCGGCGCCGCAGATGATGCGGTTGGGGTCGAGCCCGAAGGTGCGCCCGATCGCTTCGCGCAGCACGCGCGAGGTCCCTTCCGGATAGTCTTCCAGGTGATCCGCCACGTTCTTGAACGCCTCGATCGCCTTCGGCGAGGGCCCGAACGGCGTCTCGTTGGCCGAGAGCTTGAACACCTTGCGACCGGGCTCCGCCACCGGAGTCTTGCCGGGCGTATAGGGCGCAATATCGAGAATGCCGGGATTCGGCACTGGGCGGGACATCTTCAACTCCGGAGTGGCTTAAGCAGTTCGCGACTTACGATTTCGGCCCGGTCGGGGGCACCGTATAGCGCGTTGCGTGGCTGCCGACGAGGGCCGTGGAGCGCACCGAGGCCCCCGCTTCGATCAGGGCAGCCTTGATTTTGTCGAGGCTGCTCGTCGCGGTGACCGAGACCAGCAGCGCGGCGCCGTCGAAGGCGGTGTCGGGCACCGCCACGATCTCGGCGAGCGGCGACAGGACGCGCGCAACTTCGGCGTTCCACCCTGACACGCGTACGCTGAAGGTCTCGACCTCCGTCACCAGGGCGCTGTCGGCGACGCGCGAGACCGCGAACACCGGCAACGCCGCCGGATGGTCGGCGCGCTCGACAAAGGGCAGCCGCGCGATGATCTTTGGCGCGCCGGCTTCTTCCAGCGACAGCCACCACGGCGTGCGGCTCGAGGTTGCCGAGACCAGCGCAAGGTCGCCCTTGGATTTCGCGACGGCCTCGACCGCCGCCTGCGCGCTGAAATGCGCGACGTAGGGCACGGTGAAGCCGAAATGGAATCGCGCGGAATCGCGCATGGCGGGCTCGCTCGCCGAGATGTCGGCGTGTACCGAGAACGGCGCCTGGACATAGGTGAACGTCGCGATGATGACGCGCCAGATGCTCTCGACCGTGTCGAGCGGCAGGATGCCGCGATGACGCTGCACGAGGTCGCGCATCATGGAGGCCTCGCGTGCCGGGCGGAACGCCGAGCCGACCTCCTGGGTCTGCTTCACCTGGATCAGGCGGTCGATGATGTCGCCGCGTTGCATCAGCAGGCGATGCATGCCCTCGTCGATCGCGTCGATCTCCTTGCGCAATTCCTGGAGCGATGGTGGCGCGGGCGGACGTTGGGACATGTCTGACAGGTGCTGTTGAGGGGCGTTCCAATGCGGATCAGTCGAGCCGTCACCGCTACGATGGATGTCCTGATTAGGCAGTCGGGGCTGCGAAAGCAAAGAGAAATGCAATGGGAAATCGGGCCCTTTCCGCCGGCGGCGCGACAGGCGAATTTGGTCGATCCGGGCCGCGACTTGACGAAAACCGTCCAAGACGGTAGTTTTTATCCGTTCCGTGGTCATTTGAGCCGGCCGGCTTGCAGCCACGTTAAAAAACTCGCTAAACAGGCCGGGGACCCTTTCGATCCCGGCCGAACCTATCGTTCAGGCCGGGTTTTTCATGGCCTGATGTCAATGCGGTCACTTCTACGATCGCAAACGAGGTCGATGGTCAGATGGTTGGCGTCCAGTCAATTCCCAGTCCCGCGATCACTGCCGACGAGCGGTCGCACGAGGTGGATCGTCCGAGCTCGCAGGTTGCGCAGTTCGGCACGAAGCAGCCGCTGCAGCTCGATTGCGGTGTCGATCTCAGCCCGTTCCAGATCGCCTACCAAACCTACGGCGAGCTCAATGCCGATCGCTCCAATGCGATCCTGATCTGCCATGCGCTGACCGGCGACCAGCACGTCGCCAATGTGCACCCTGTCACCGGCAAGCCCGGCTGGTGGGAGACCTTGGTCGGCCCCGGCCGACCGCTCGATCCCAGCGAGTATTTTATCATCTGCTCCAACGTGATCGGCGGCTGCATGGGCTCGACCGGTCCGGCTTCGATCAATCCCGCGACGGGCAAGGTTTGGGGCCTCGATTTCCCCGTCATCACCATCCCCGACATGGTGCGCGCGCAGGCGATGCTGATCGACCGGCTCGGCATCGACACGCTGTTCGCAGTCGTCGGCGGCTCGATGGGCGGCATGCAAGTGCTGCAATGGACTGCGGCGTATCCGACTCGGGTATTCTCCGCGCTGGCGATTGCCTGCTCGACACGACATTCGGCGCAGAACATCGCGTTCCACGAGCTTGGCCGTCAGGCGGTGATGGCCGATCCCGACTGGCACCAAGGCGGCTATGCCGATCACGGCATCCATCCGCATCGCGGGCTCGCTGTCGCTAGGATGGCGGCGCACATCACCTATCTTTCGGACGCCGCGCTGCATCGAAAATTCGGCCGGCGCATGCAGGACCGCGAGCTGCCGACCTTCTCGTTCGACGCCGACTTCCAGGTCGAGTCCTATCTGCGCTACCAGGGCTCGTCCTTTGTCGAGCGCTTCGACGCCAACTCCTATCTCTATCTGACCCGCGCGATGGATTATTTCGACATCGCCGGCGACCATGGCGGCGTGCTGGCGAAGGCGTTCGCGGGAATCCAGACCCGCTTCTGCGTGGTTTCTTTCACCAGCGACTGGCTGTTCCCGACCTCGGAATCGCGCGCGCTGGTGCACGCCCTGAATGCGTCGAGCGCGCGGGTGTCCTTCGCCGAGATCGAGACCGATCGCGGTCACGACGCGTTCCTGCTCGACGTGCCCGAGTTCTTCGACATTGCCCGTGCCTTCCTGCAGTCGGCAGGCAAGGCGCGCGGGCTTACCGCCAGGACTGCTTAACAAGGACGGCTAGTCATGTCTGTACAGGAAGCGCTGCCGCTGGGCGGCCTTGCGACCGGGCAGCCCGGCGATTTTCGCGCCGACCATGTGCTGGTGGCCGAGATGGTCAAGCCGGGCTCGAAGGTGCTCGACGTCGGCTGTGGCGAGGGCGACCTGCTCCAGCTGCTGGAGACCCGCGGCATCGACGGCCGCGGCATCGAGCTGTCGCGCGAGGGCGTCAACCGCTGCGTCGCCAAGGGGCTTGCGGTGGTGCAGGGCGATGCCGACACCGATCTCGTGAACTATCCGGATGACGCCTTCGACTACGTGATCCTGTCGCAGACCTTGCAGGCGACGCGGCAGCCGAAAGTGGTGCTGGAGAATTTGCTGCGCATCGGCCGCCGCGCCATCGTGTCGTTCCCGAATTTCGGCTTCTGGAAGATGCGGCTCCAGCTCCTGATCGGAGGCCACATGCCGCGGACGGAAAATCTGCCGGCAAGCTGGTATGACACCGCCAACATCCATTTTTGCACCATCAAGGATTTCGTCGAGCTCTGCGACGCGATCGACGTCAAGATGGAACGTGCCGAGGCGCTCGACCTCTACGGCCGTCCGCTGCGGCTGCGGATGCCCTGGTGGGTGTGGAATCTGTTCGGCGAGCAGGGCGTGTTTCTTCTGACGCGAGGCGGCAGGAAGTAAGATTCCCGTAGCCCGGATGAAGCGTAGCGCAATCCGGGATTCTATCCGCGGAGGCGAAGGCCCCGGATTACGCTTTCGCTCCCTCTGGACTACGCGACGGAGTGTGTGGCGACGCCTTCGCGCTAATGCGCCGGCAACGACCGCGCATCGCGCGCCGGCCATCTTCCCGCTTCCACCAGCGTGACGAACCGTTCCACCGTTTCGTTGAACAGCGCGGGCTCTTCGAGATTGAGCACGTGGCCGGACTTCGGAAACATGGCGAGCCCTGCCGCAGGCAGGTGCTTCTTCAGGAACAGGCTTGCGCCGACGCACGGATCGTCCTCGTCGCCGCAGATGATGAGTGCCGGCGTCGTGGCGGCTCTGATCGCGTCTGTCATCGTAAAGATCGAGGGACGGCCGGCCTGGAAGCCGCGCATCGTGCGCGCCGATCCCTTGGCGTCGTGCCGCGCCAGGGCGGCGTAGAAATCGGCGTGGCCGCGCGGGTCCTTCACCAGGAAGGGAATCCGGCTCGGCGCCTCGCGCGTGACCTTTGCGACTTCGGCCGAGCCGAGCATCTCGAATTGCTCCGCGTTGGCGCGGCACTGCTGGCGCCAGGCGTCGAGGTTCTCGATCTCCGAGCCTGAGCCGACGCCGGCGAGCGTCATCGACAGGGCACGTTGGGGCGCGTTGAGCCCGATCTGGAGCGATGAATAGGCGCCCATCGAGAGGCCGACGAAGTGCGCGCGATCGATCTTCAGATGATCGAGCACCGCGAGCGCATCGGTGTAGAAATGCGTGTAGCCGTAGACCTCGCCATCAGGCACGTCCGATGGCGTGTAGCCGCGCGCGGAATAGGTGATGCAGCGATGGCCGCGCGAGAAGTAGCGCATCTGCGGCTCCCAATTGGTGTAGTCGGCGGCGAATTCGTGCAGAAAAAGTATTGGCGTGCCCGTGCCTGCTTGTTCGAAATAGAGCCGGCAATTGTCCTTCGTGAGGGCGTGAGGCATCCGGTTTTCTCCCAGAGGTGGCTGCGACATTGGAATGCCGTCCTGCGGTTAGCGCATACGAACCTAACACTTATTAATCATCTTAATCATCGTCCAAAATCTCCGCGACCGCGTCTTGTTCTCGCCACATCAGGATACTGATACAGCCCGCGGATGTCGGCCACCGCACGGGCCGATTGGGAAGTGGGGGTGTCAACGAAGGATGAAGAATGTTCGAGTTGTTTGCGTCTCGCCTGTCGCGCTGTGTCGTCGCGCTGGCTGTTTTCTTCGCGGCGGTCGCCGCCTTCACCTCTCCGGCGTCAGCACGATCTCATCGTCATAGCGCAGAGCGGCACGCTTACGCGCATCACGCCAGCAGATATCATCATTACCGGCATGCACGCAGTTCGCGCTTCGAGCGCGGCGCGGCGCAATTGCAGGCGAGCGGCTTCGGCAACACCTTCGCCAGCTATGACCCGAACGCCAATAGCGGCGGCATCGCCATGAGCGGCAGCGGTGGAATGGCTATGAGCGGCAGCGGTGGAATGGCCATGAGCGGCAACGCTGGAATGGTTACCAGCGATAGCGGTGGGATGACCACGCGCGCCAGCCGTCGAACCATGAGGCGTGGCGGTGGGATGGCCACTAACGCGAATGTCGGCGGCGTGGCCAATAGCGCCACGAGCAGCAGCGGCTTCGGCGGCGGGTCGGGCCTCGTGTCCGAGGCACGCCGCTATGTCGGCGGCAATCCGACCGGCCGCGGCAGCCTGTGGTGCGCGCGCTTCATGAACATGGTGCTTGAAAAGACCGGTCACCGTGGCACCGGCTCCGACATGGCGAACTCGTTCGCGCATTACGGCACGCGTGTCTCCGGTCCTCAGGTCGGCGCCATCGCGGTCATGTCGCGCGGCGGCCGGGGCGGTCATGTCGGCATCATCACCGGCGTCGATGCGCAGGGCAATCCGATCATGATCTCCGGCAACAACGGCAACCGCGTCCGCGAAGCGCCGATCTCGCGCGGCCGGATCTATGCCTATGTGATGCCGAATTGAGGCGCGTCATTGCGAGCGCAGCGAAGCAATCCAGAATCCCTCGCGGAGACAGTCTGGATTGCTTCGTCGCTTCGCTCCTCGCAATGACGGAGTTTGCCGAGAAAGCGCCCCGTCACACCAGCTTCGGCTGTTCCACCGCAACCGCGTCGCCCACGCCGATGTCGCCGTCGGCGATCACCTCGGCATAGATGCCGCAGTCCATGTGGCCGAGATTGCTCGAGAGCGTGGCCGGGATTTCGAGATCGCGCCTGGCGGTCTGAGGATCGACATTGGTGGCCGGGCAGCGCTTGATGCGCTTGACCACGTTCAGCCGGGCCTGTCCGATCGCCAGCGTCTGGCCGACGAGGTCGAGCTCGGACCAGGCCGGCCAGCCCTTCACGTAGAGATTGGCGCGGAAGCGCAGCGGGTGGACGGCGGCGCCGCCGAGCATGGTCTCGAGTGCGCGGACGCTGTCGAGATTGATGATGGACACGACCTTGCGGGCGACGTCGGAAAAGCTGTGGTCGCGGCCGGACAGGACCTTGGGCGGGCCCTTCAACTCCGGCTGAAAGTTCTGGCTGAAATAGTCCTCGATCGCGGCACGCCCGGCGGCGGTCTCGAGATCGCCGACGGCGACGATCTGGCCATCCTTGCGGATGGTCAGGCGATGGGTCGCGTCCTCGAACCGGCTGTCGAGCGAAGCCAGCCGCTCATTGCGCGCCAGCATCAGGAACTGGATCTTCGGCTTCCACTGCGGCTCTTCCGGATCGAAGCCGCTGGGGCCGTTCTCGATGGCGTAGCGGCGGTCGGCGGGCAGGGTCTGGCCGGTCCGCAGGGAGACGCGGGGCAGGGGCTCCGGCGTCAGGCCCTTGATCGGATAGCGGTAGAGGCCGGCGATCTCGGCAGTCTGGCTGGCTGTCATTGCGCTCGGTGTCATGCCGCTACTTAGGGGATTCGGCCCAGCGGCGCCAAGCGGGCGGATCCGCGCACGAAATTGTGAACTCGCCTCTTCCGGTCCGAGGCCTCGCTTCCCACATCTGGGTCAGGCCGGCGCCAGCGCCGGCTGATAACGACCGTTGCCGGTTGAGAAACGTCAATGCGGTCATCGGAAACCCAATGAAGATGTCGTTTGGAGTGCCTTAGAGGGCTCCAGGGGCAGGCCGAGGGACAGAGAAGATATGAACATCGAGAAATATACCGAACGCTCCAGGGGCTTCGTCCAGTCTGCGCAGTCGCTTGCGGTGCGCGAAGGGCACCAGCAGTTTTCGACCCTGCACGTCCTGAAAGTGCTGCTGGACGACAATGAAGGCCTCGCTGCCGGCCTGATCGACCGCGCCGGCGGCAATTCCCGCGCAATCCTGAAGGCGACCGAGGACGCCCTGAACAAGGTGCCGAAGGTCTCTGGCGGCGGAGCCGGCCAGATCTATCTGGCGCCCGAGCTCGCCCGCACCTTCGACGCCGCCGAAAAGGCCGGCGAGAAGGCCGGCGACAGCTTTGTCACGGTCGAGCGGCTGCTGCTCGGCCTCGCGCTGGAGAAGTCCAGCGAGGCGGGTGCGATCCTGGCCAAGGGCGGTGTCACCCCGCAGAACCTCAACGCGGCGATCGAAGCGCTGCGCAAGGGCCGGACCGCGGACTCCGCCACGGCCGAGAACGCCTATGACGCGCTGAAGAAATATGCCCGCGACCTCACCCAGGCGGCGCGCGACGGCAAGCTCGATCCGGTCATCGGCCGCGACGAGGAGATCCGCCGCACGATCCAGGTGCTGTCGCGCCGGACCAAGAACAATCCCGTCCTGATCGGAGAGCCCGGCGTCGGCAAGACCGCCATCGCCGAGGGTCTGGCGCTGCGCATCGTCAACGGCGACGTGCCGGAGAGCCTGAAGGACAAGAAGCTGCTGTCGCTCGACCTCGGCTCGCTGATTGCAGGTGCAAAATATCGCGGCGAGTTCGAGGAGCGGCTGAAGGCCGTGCTCCAGGAGGTGACCGGGAGCGATGGCAATTTCGTCCTGTTCATCGACGAGATGCACACGCTGATCGGCGCCGGCAAGGGCGATGGCGCGATGGACGCGTCCAACCTGCTCAAGCCTGCGCTCGCCCGCGGCGAGCTACACTGCATCGGCGCCACCACGCTCGACGAGTACCAGAAGCACGTCGAAAAGGACGCGGCGCTGGCGCGGCGTTTCCAGCCGATCTTCGTCAGCGAGCCCTCGGTCGAGGATACGATCTCGATCCTCCGCGGGCTGAAGGACAAGTACGAGCAGCACCATGGCGTGCGGATCACCGATTCCGCGCTGGTCGCCGCCACGACGCTGTCCAACCGCTACATCACCGATCGCTTCCTGCCCGACAAGGCGATCGACCTCATGGATGAGGCCGCCGCGCGGCTCAAGATGCAGGTCGATTCCAAGCCGGAAGAGCTGGATTCGATGGATCGGGAAATCATCCGGCTGAAGATCGAACAGGAAGCATTGAAGAAAGAGAGCGATGCCGGTTCGAAGAGCCGCCTGCAGACGCTGGAGAAGGAGCTCGCTGACCTCGAGGAGAAGTCCGCGGCGCTCACCGCACGCTGGAGCGCGGAGAAGAACAAGCTCTCCGATGCCCAGAAACTGAAGGCCGAGCTCGACGGCTTGCGGGTCGAACTTGCCAACGCACAGCGGCGCGGTGAATTCCAGAAGGCCGGCGAGCTGGCCTATGGCCGGATCCCCGAGCTCGAAAAGCAGCTTGCAGAGATCGAGGCCAAGGAGAACTCCGGCGAGATGATGGAGGAGGCGGTCACCGCCAACCACATCGCGCAGGTGGTCTCGCGCTGGACCGGCGTGCCCGTCGACAAGATGCTGGAAGGCGAGAAGGACAAGCTCCTGAGGATGGAGGACTCGCTCGGCAAGCGCGTCGTCGGCCAGGCCGAGGCCGTGCGTGCGGTCGCGACCGCCGTGCGCCGTTCGCGCGCGGGGCTGCAGGATCCGAACCGGCCGACCGGCTCGTTCATGTTCCTCGGGCCCACCGGCGTCGGCAAGACCGAACTGACGAAAGCGCTCGCCGAATATCTGTTCAACGACGAGACCGCGATGGTCCGCCTCGACATGTCCGAATACATGGAGAAGCACTCGGTCTCGCGGTTGATCGGCGCGCCTCCGGGCTATGTCGGCTATGACGAGGGCGGTGCGCTGACCGAAGCGGTGCGGCGCCGGCCCTATCAGGTCGTGCTGTTCGACGAGATCGAGAAGGCGCATCCCGACGTCTTCAACGTCCTGTTGCAGGTGCTCGACGACGGCCGCCTCACCGACGGCCAGGGCCGCACCGTCGATTTCCGCAACACACTGATCATCATGACCTCGAACCTTGGTTCGGAGTTTCTGGTGAACCAGCCGGAGGGCGAGGACACCTCGGCCGTGCGCGAGCAGGTGATGGGAATGGTGCGGGGACATTTCCGCCCCGAATTCCTCAATCGCGTCGACGAGATCATCCTGTTCCATCGCTTGCAGAGAAGCGAGATGGGCCGGATCGTCGAGATCCAGTTCGCGCGGCTGCAAAAGCTTTTGACCGATCGCAAGATCGTGCTGACGCTCGACGCCGCGGGCCGCGACTGGCTCGCCGCCAAGGGCTGGGATCCCGCCTACGGCGCACGGCCGCTCAAGCGCGTGATCCAGCGTCACGTCCAGGATCCGCTCGCCGAGATGATCCTGGCCGGCGACGTCAAGGACGGTGACAGCGTTGCGATCTCGTCCGAAGGCAACGTGCTGACCTTCAACGGCAAGGCGCCGCAGACCGCGGAGATCGCCCAGTTCGAGGCGCCGGTGTCGAAGCGGAAGTTGAACTGAGCGCCGGCATTCGAAGCCTGAAGCAACAAGCCGCCCCGGAGAGTTCAATCTCTCCGGGGCGGTTTCTTTGTGGGTTATTGACGATTTTGCTGCAGCCGGAGTGTGGTTTGTCTAGGTCGTGCAATCTTTACGGTGGGGCCCTACCGGCATATGCAATCCAATCCACATTTTTGAGCGCGGGGACTTATTTCTTCGTGACCTTGTAGATCGCGTTCTCGATGTCAGACGAGAAATAGATCGTGCCGGATTCCCCGATGCCGACGCCCGTCGGAATATGCGTTGGCAGTCCTCCGGGCGCGCCCACCAGGCCGATCGGGAGATTGGCCGCGATCTCGGTGACCGTGCCGCTCTCAGGTGCGATCTCGATCAATCGCTTGGCGCCGACCTCCGCCACGATCAGCTTGCCGTCGCCGGCGCGTGCGATCCCTTCGGGCATTTTCAGGTCCTTGGCGACCACCGTCTTTTCGCCGTTGCTCTCGATCATCGAGACGACGCCGGAAAAGGCTTCGGTGACGTAGACCTCGCCACGCGATCCGGCGACGAGCCCGACCGGGCCCTCGAGGCCGCCGATCAGTGTGGTGCGGTCCTTGCCGTGCTCGCCGCTGACGCGGACCAGCGATTTGGTGCCGAGCTCGGCCACCAGAATGCTGCCGTCCGCGAGCACGATCGCGTCGTGCGGCGCCTTGAAGCCGTGCAGCATGTCGCGGGTCGCGCCGGTCTTGCCGTCGATCACCTGCACCGTGCCGGTGAACCAGCTCGACAGGACCACGTCGTTGCCCTTCGCCGTTGCGCTCATCGGGTATTCGAGCGCGACGCCGGCGGCGTGCATGCGGGCCTTCTCGGTGACCTCGCCAGTAGCACCGTCCACTGTGCGATAGGCGAACACGTCGGCGACGTGGATCGTGTCCTTGCCGTTCTCTGACGTGACGCCGATGCCGCCGGGCAAGGCGAGCTTGCCGATGATGACCTGCCGCGCCTGGCCGGTCGCCGGATCGACCTCCTGGATGCCGTTGTCGGCCATGTTGGAGACGTAGATGCGGTCCTTGCCGTCGATCGCGAGATTGTCCAGCGACGGCTTCAATTGCGCGACCATGGTCTTGGTGCCCGACTTGGGATCGACCTGAACGAGCTGGCCGAGCGCGGTGTCGACCACCCAGAGATTGCCCTTGGAATCGAAGTTCACCGCGGCCGGGACCTTGAAGCCGTCCGCAACGACGGTCAGCTCGGCCTTGTCGACGTCGACCTTTGCGACCTGTCCCTTGAACCAGAGCGGACCGTAGAGCTTGTCGTCGGGACCGAACTCGAAGCCGTTGAGGCCGCCCATCTTCTCCATGATCTGGCGCGGCGGTTTGACGCCCTCGACGTCGATCTCATAGAGCGTGTCGCCGAGAAAGACGGTGGTGGCGTAGAGCCTGCCGTCCTTGCGGAAGGCGAGCGAGTTGATGCCGGGAAGGCCGGAAGCGAGCTTCGTGATCGGGCCGTCGCCCTTGCGCGAATAAAGATCGCCGGCCAGAAATCCGGTCCAGGCCATGGTGCCGTCGGGGGCGAATGCGATGTCGTCGGCCATTCCGATCGGGGCGGGGATTGCAACCTTGGCGGTACCGCCGGCGATGTCGACCTCGTAGAGCGCCGCGCCCGCGACGCTGCCGGCAAACAGATGGCCGGCCTTGTCGATCGCAAGCCCGTGCACGCCGTGGAACGCCGAGCCGGGGACGAGCCGGGTGACCTCCCAGTTTTCGGCCGAAACGCTGGTGGCGGAGACAATCGCAGCGACGAAGGCTGCGCAGGCGAGCCTGTTCTTCATGGCGAGACCTCCTGTTTTTTGGAAAGTATTCGCTCCCCACGCCGCTTTGGCAAACGAAACTTGACGTTGTGATGGCGCCAAGTGGGCCTCGCGCATCGACGTCAAATCCGGATCGTGTTTGAAGATGACCGGCCGATCTCGGCCGGTTCGCCGGCTTTACCGGTTGGTGACCTGCAACGGTCCGCCGGTTGCGTCCGACATCCGGGCGATGGCGCCGGCGCGGCCGCTCATCATGCCGTCGAGCCGGTCGCGCTCCTTCTCGAAGCCGGCCAGCATCGGGCCTTCCAGTGAGCGGCCGCGCGGCAATTTCACACGCAGCGGATCGACGAAGCGGCCGTTGACCAGGATTTCGTAGTGGACGTGCGGGCCGGTCGACGCGCCGGTCGAACCGACGAAGCCGATCACCTGGCCCTGCCGCACCTTCTTGCCGGGCTCCATGCCCTTGGCGAAGGCCGACATATGGCCATAGGCGGTCTCGTAGCCGTTGTTGTGCTTGATGCGGATGTATTTGCCGTAGCCGCCCTCGGGGCCGGCCTTCTCGATCACGCCGTTGCCGGAGGCGAAGATCGGCGTGCCGTAGGAGGTGGCCCAGTCGACGCCGGTGTGCATCTTCACAAAGCCGAGGATGGGGTGACGGCGGCCGCCGAAGCCGGAGCGCATGATGGCGTTGTTGACCGGCTTGCGCACCAGGAACTTCTTCGCGCTCTTGCCGGTCTCGTCATAGTAGTCGACGACGCCGTCGTCGGGGCTCTGGTAGCGGTAGTATTTCTTGGTTTCGCCGCCGAGCGTGAGCGAAGCGAACAGCACGTCGTTCTTTTCGCTCGCGGTCACGCCTTCGTCTTCGCCGGCGTAGAACACGTCGAATGAATCGCCCGGCGCCACCTTGCGCTGGAAATCGACGTCGTAGGAGTAGATCTTGATCATGTCGTCGATGACGGGCATCGGCACTTTGTTGCGCATCGCGGTCTCGTAGATGCTCTGGTAGAGCCGCACGCCCGTGCCGTCATCGTCGTCATCGTCGTCGCTGTTGGCGTTCGCCGCCGCGTCGGCGACGGTATTCATGCTGGAGACGTCGACGGCGACGTATTTGCCGAGATCGGACAGCGCCGCGATCGCCTCGACCATGGTCTCGTTGGCGATGACGACGCGGTAGGGCTGCAGACGGGCGCCGGGGCTTGCGGGCGCCATCAGGATGCGCAGCTTCTCGCCTTCCTTCAGGCCGCCGTCGCGGCCGCGCGGCCCAAGCGTCGCGGTGATCGCCTTGATCTCCTCGGCCGTGGCGCCGAGATCGCGCAGCACGCCGGCGACGCTGTCGCCCTTCTTGACCACGTGGACGCGTTCGCCGTTGGGATTGCCGCCGGTGATCTGTTCCTTGGTCTTCGGCAGCAGCGTGACGTTTTCCGGCACCACGCGCGTCTCGAAGCCGGCGTACGGATCGGACGGCGACACTTCGGTGGCGTAGGCGCTTCTGATCTCGGACGGGGCGGTCGCGCCGGAGACGTCGGCCGCAGCATTGGAGAGCGCGGCATAGCGCACCCCGCCATTGCCGCGCCAGTTGGCGGCATCGCGGACCCGCATCAGGATGTCGTCGAGCGCCACCACTGCGGTAATCTTGGCTTTCGGCAGCACCTGGGAGAGGTCCTTGGTGACGAAGGATACCTCGGCGTCGGGTTCGACGGCCTCCGGATTGTTCGGATCCTCGGATGCCGTCTTCGGATCGGAGCCGACATCGGTGAGAAGGCGCTGGGCGTTGAACGGCGGGATCTTCGCCGACAGGTCGCTCGTCGTCATCGACAGATTGCCGGCAATCCGGATGAAGGGACGCACCCGCATCACGTCGCGGTTGCCGACGCGGGCGACGGTCGAGACGCGCACGATGTTGCGCGAGGCCGTGGCTTCGTTCGGCGGCGGCAGGCGGTCGCTCTTGTGCAGCGTGGCGGCGCGGTCGGCTGCGCCGAATGCGCCGCGCAGCGCGCCTTCGACGCGCTCCGGCACCTTGGCGAAGGTCATCTCGCCGTCGAGCGAAGCGAAAACGGCGCCGCCGATCAGGGCTGCGCCGCAAAGTCCGGTTAGAATAGTCCCGCTGAACCATTGCACCGAGACGCGGCGCCGATCGATGACAGCGGCTTCGGAACCATCGACGGACAGCGGCGGCTCGTGGCCGAGATCGATGATCCCGGTCTCACGCCCGTAAGCGCCGCGTGACGTCCTGTGGTTCAACCCAAGTCCCCCAATCAACGACCCGAGAGCCCGATTTCGAGCAGCCCGTTCCGGACAGTCCTGTTTCGAGCCCCTCCTTACGCCGCCCTCTCTGGGGCGTCTCTGGAAAAGGCAAGCCGCATAGGCGTCCGCGGTCAGAAGGCCCAGATGACGGACCGGCCGAAATTACGAACAGCTAAGCGGAAAAAGATCTCTCGATGTGTCTCGAATGTCTGAAGAAGGCTGCTTCATCGGATGATCGCCTTCCTCTGACCCCACACAAACCGCCGGCAGCCCCCACTGGCATCCATGCGATTCAAGCTTCGTCTGTACCAGAACGCCGGGGGATTGTGGCTCAAGTACGGCGCCTAATATGGAAAAGTTTCCGGAACGGCAGGGGGGCCGAGGGCCTTCCAGGGGCGGGCGCCCCAAGCCGCGGCCAAGCCGCGGCCAAGCCGCGGCCAAGCCGCGGCCAAGCCGCGCCAAGCCGCGCCAAGTCACGTCCAAGTCACGTCCAAGCCGCTTCCGGAGCCCGCTCAGGCCCAATCTTTTTTTGGGTTTTTTCTCAGCGTCGGCCCGATCCATCCGCTCGGCGCCTTTCTAACCAGCTGTAATTACGTGTATTTTTTGAATAATCCACCGTGCGACGATTTTCTGACAATCGGCGTTGACAACCCCGATGGGTGGGGCCTATAACCCGACCACTGAGCGCGGCGCCGCCGGGTCACTGACCAAGGCGAGCGAACGCGCCACTGATGCTCCTCACCTTGTTGAGTGACACAACAGTCGACGTAAGTCGATTGGAGTTCATCCATCGTCGGTAAGGGTGTCGGAACCCTTCCTCTCTGGAAGGTTGGGGCCTCCTGGTCCCGGGCTGTTTGACAAGTGAAGATGAAGAAAGAGAAACGTGGACGGCGGAGTCCTTGCGGGTCTCGCATTTAAAGAGCTTCGGCTTTTTGGATCGGGGCCGGACGAAAGACTTCGGCGGTACACGTTTTAAGGTTACACCATCGTTGCCAGCGATGTGAATCGCGGGCAGCTCATCGACTTCGGTCGATGAAAAATGGTGGGACCTCGTCAAAACGTTGTGATCAGCCGGTTCAAAGTTCAAGTCCAACTTGAGAGTTTGATCCTGGCTCAGAGCGAACGCTGGCGGCAGGCTTAACACATGCAAGTCGAGCGGGCGTAGCAATACGTCAGCGGCAGACGGGTGAGTAACGCGTGGGAACATACCTTTTGGTTCGGAACAACACAGGGAAACTTGTGCTAATACCGGATAAGCCCTTACGGGGAAAGATTTATCGCCGAAAGATTGGCCCGCGTCTGATTAGCTAGTTGGTGAGGTAATGGCTCACCAAGGCGACGATCAGTAGCTGGTCTGAGAGGATGATCAGCCACATTGGGACTGAGACACGGCCCAAACTCCTACGGGAGGCAGCAGTGGGGAATATTGGACAATGGGCGCAAGCCTGATCCAGCCATGCCGCGTGAGTGATGAAGGCCCTAGGGTTGTAAAGCTCTTTTGTGCGGGAAGATAATGACGGTACCGCAAGAATAAGCCCCGGCTAACTTCGTGCCAGCAGCCGCGGTAATACGAAGGGGGCTAGCGTTGCTCGGAATCACTGGGCGTAAAGGGTGCGTAGGCGGGTCTTTAAGTCAGGGGTGAAATCCTGGAGCTCAACTCCAGAACTGCCTTTGATACTGAGGATCTTGAGTTCGGGAGAGGTGAGTGGAACTGCGAGTGTAGAGGTGAAATTCGTAGATATTCGCAAGAACACCAGTGGCGAAGGCGGCTCACTGGCCCGATACTGACGCTGAGGCACGAAAGCGTGGGGAGCAAACAGGATTAGATACCCTGGTAGTCCACGCCGTAAACGATGAATGCCAGCCGTTAGTGGGTTTACTCACTAGTGGCGCAGCTAACGCTTTAAGCATTCCGCCTGGGGAGTACGGTCGCAAGATTAAAACTCAAAGGAATTGACGGGGGCCCGCACAAGCGGTGGAGCATGTGGTTTAATTCGACGCAACGCGCAGAACCTTACCAGCCCTTGACATGTCCAGGACCGGTCGCAGAGATGTGACCTTCTCTTCGGAGCCTGGAACACAGGTGCTGCATGGCTGTCGTCAGCTCGTGTCGTGAGATGTTGGGTTAAGTCCCGCAACGAGCGCAACCCCCGTCCTTAGTTGCTACCATTTAGTTGAGCACTCTAAGGAGACTGCCGGTGATAAGCCGCGAGGAAGGTGGGGATGACGTCAAGTCCTCATGGCCCTTACGGGCTGGGCTACACACGTGCTACAATGGCGGTGACAATGGGACGCTAAGGGGCAACCCTTCGCAAATCTCAAAAAGCCGTCTCAGTTCGGATTGGGCTCTGCAACTCGAGCCCATGAAGTTGGAATCGCTAGTAATCGTGGATCAGCACGCCACGGTGAATACGTTCCCGGGCCTTGTACACACCGCCCGTCACACCATGGGAGTTGGTTTTACCTGAAGACGGTGCGCTAACCAGCAATGGAGGCAGCCGGCCACGGTAGGGTCAGCGACTGGGGTGAAGTCGTAACAAGGTAGCCGTAGGGGAACCTGCGGCTGGATCACCTCCTTTCTAAGGATGGTTCTTCAGAAGCTTGCTTCTATCGAACCGTTTTAGAAACATCAGTGGCCAACGGTCGTCAGGATCGTTGAGCTGCATTGGCGGGATTTCGCCGTCTTCGTTTCTCTTTCTTCGCGGACGAACACGCGCTGGGGCTGCAACCTTGCAG
>NZ_JBVVPM010000007.1:0-95000 GCF_055811255.1 Bradyrhizobium sp. MI1.11 | reverse complement strand
GCTCGCATACATCTTGCCGAAATGCGGATTGGTCTTGGCGAGATCGGCGTAGATCTCGTTGGCCGCGCCATAGCAGCTTTCCAGCACTTCCTGCGGGAACGGCTTCAGGATCGCGCCGGCCACCAGCAGACGCTTCAGCGCCGGCGGATTGACGTAATCGTATTTGCCGGTCACCCAGGTGAAGGTATCGCGCGACGCGGCGTCGACCGCGGCCTGATAGTGCTTCGGCAGCGTGTTCCACTTGTCGAGATTGATGATGTTGTGACCCTGGCCGGTGCCTTCCCACCAACCGGGATAGTAATAGTACTTCGCGACCTTCACGAAGCCGAGCTTCTCGTCGTCATAGGGCCCGACCCATTCGGCGGCATCGAGCGTGCCCTTCTCCAGCGCGGGATAGATATCGCCCGCCGCGATCTGCTGCGGCACGCCGCCGACCTTGGCGATGATCGTGCCGGCAAAACCGCCGACCCGGAATTTCAGTCCCTTGAGATCGTCGATCGACTTGATCTCCTTCCGGAACCAGCCGCCCATCTGCGCGCCGGTCGACCCGGTCGGAATGCCGATGGTGTTGTATTCCTTCAGCAGATTGTTGATCAGGTCCTGGCCACCGCCCCACTGCAGCCACGAAATGTGCTGCCGCGTGTTCAAGCCGAACGGCAGCGACGTGCCGAACGTGAAAGCGGGGTTCTTGCCCCAATAGTAGTACAGCGCGGTGTTGCCCATCTCGACCGTGCCGTTTGCGACGGCGTCGAGCACCTGCAGACCCGGCACGATTTCGCCGGCGGCGAATGGCTGGATCTGGAAACGATTGTCGGTGATCTCGGCAACGCGCTTGGCGAAATATTCGCAGCCGCCGTAGAGCGTATCCAGCGCCTTGGGCCAGCTCGCGGCATATCGCCATTTGATCTCGGGCATCGACTGCGCGATCGCCGGCGCAGCGACGGCACTTGCGGCCAAGCCCAATCCGCCTGCCGTCAGGAATTTACGACGTTCCATGCGCTTCCCTCCGCTAAGTCGATGCTTCGACCAGGGAACGATCTTGGTGTCGTCTTGTCTTCGTCGACGCTTTCTGTTGAGACGTTGTGGCGTTTCCGAACGGCCCTTGCGGGCACTCGTAGATGGAATTCCGATCGTTGCGGTTCCGCGAGCGAGGATGACCGGGCGCTTCGCCGGAATCAAGTCTCATGTCTCAAGCCTCATGGGCGCCTCGCAGGTGCGAACGCCAGCCTGACGCAAGTCGGGCTGGCACGCGATCTGCTATTCCGTCGCGCAAAAACCAGGGAGGCTCGCGCATGACGGGCAAGACGATCGTGGTCGCCGGAGCGAGCGGTCTCGTCGGCAATGCCGCGTTGCGACACTTCGGCATCTCGAGCGGGTGCGATGTCATTGCCCTGTCCCGGCGGAGGCCGCGCGACCGCTACGGCGCCCGTCATGTCCCGATCGACCTGACCAGCGCAGCGGATTGCGGCCGCGCCGCCTCGGAACTGAGCGGCGCGACGCATCTGATCTACGCTGCGCTCTGCGAGGCGCCGCAGCTCGTCGACGGCTGGCGCGACCCGCAGCAGATCAAGACCAACGATTTGATGCTGCGCAATCTGATGGGTGCGCTCGAGCCGGTCTCACCCGGCCTCAAGCATGTCGCCCTGTTGCAGGGCACCAAGGCCTACGGTGTCCACGTTCGCCCCCTGACCGTGCCGGCCCGCGAAGGCCGCTCCGAAATGTATGAGCAGCCCAACTTCTACTGGGCGCAGGAAAACTTCTTGCGCGACCTCCAAGCCGGCAAGGCTTGGCATTGGAGCATCCTGCGGCCGGTGCTGATCGTCGGCCTCGCCATGGGCGGCGCCATGGATTTGATTCCGCCGCTCGGCGTCTATGCCGCGATCCTGCGCGAGCAGGGCAGGCCGCTCGACTACCCCGGCGGCGCCGCGCAGGTGGGGCAGGCCGTCGATGTCGATCTCCTCGCCCGCGCCATCGCCTGGTCGGGCGAGGCCGAGGCCGCGCGCAACGAGGCCTTCAACGTGACCAATGGCGACGTCTTTACCTGGGAGAACATCTGGCCTGCGGTCGCCGATGCGCTGGAGATGAAGCCGGGCAAGCCGGTCCCGCTGTCGCTCGCGAGGGAATTCCCGAGCTGGGTCGCTCCCTGGGACGCGTTGCGCCGCAAGCACGACCTTGCATCGCCTGCGTTGGCCGAATTCGTCGGCCTCTCGTTCCAATACGCCGATTACAGCCTGCGCTACGGCCACGCCGAATCCGGTCCGCCCTCGATCGTCTCGACCGTGAAGATCAACCGCGCCGGCTTCACCGAGATGATGGATACCGAGGATATGTTCCGGAAGTGGTTCAGGCAGGCGAAGCAAGAGCGGCTGCTTCCCTGACGGAGAACCAAAGCCGATATTCCTGGGTGTTTGCCAGATCGGGAGCGGTCCTCTGGCCGAGCCAGTTCGAACGGCTTCAAGTCTGGCTGGTTCTGAGCTTCCGTGGCCACCACCGTGAGGGTCGGACATCACCTATGGCGGCGATCCTCTGTAGCGGCGAAAAATCGACTTTCCAAAGATCAAGCTCAAACAGCTCGTCGCGCTGATCGAGGTTCAGCGCGACCGACACCAGCACTCCATCGGCATCCTCGAATTCCGCTTCGCCAATACATCGGCCGAAAAGCCGGTCTGCCGCACCGACAAAGAGAAGGCTACCCATCCCACCGTCGTTCATGTCCTCGACGAGGCCAAAATGGTCCTGCAAGGGTGAATGCTGACCTAGAATAAAGGCAACCAAATCACGCTCTTTGGGGGTGAGTGGGCGTGGCATCTTCTTTCTCGTAGCGGCTGGCTTGCGTTGGCTTATATCACGCCGCGCTCGCGATGTCCGTTCCGGCTCATGGCTGACGTATTCCGGTCAAAGTGCAATAGCAGCTTTGATCGTAGGGGATATAGTCTCGTTCTTGCTATCCTCCTTAGACCGAGACCGAGGTTGCCAACACGAATGCGACTGATTTTGCACTTGCTGGTCGGACTGCTCTGCGCCTTAGCGATGATAGCAGCAGGTGCTTTTAGTCACGAAGTGATACGGCCGTTTTTCTTGATCGTTTGGACGCCAGCAACCTGGCTGGTTCGTCTTTCCAACGCGCTATGTCCACCGACAGGCGCAAGATGCTTTCTGGGGTCGGTCAGCCAAGGTGCGCATCATCTTTGGTTTGGGCTATGCCTCCTCGGCTTGGTGGATTGTTTTGTCGTTCGCGATCTGGCCGCTCTTCCGTTTGCGTCGATCGCCTCCGACCTCAAGGCCGATCCCGAAATCTACTTTTTTTCTTAAGCTTTGAGCTACCGTCGTAACCTAAGCTCAACTAAGCCTGGAAGCGATGACTTTACTGATGATCTCTACCTTGGCAGCGCAAGCAAAGTCGGAGGTCTACGTGGGTTGGAAGCTTTTTGCATTCTTCGCTGTCTTGCTCGCGTCTTACGGAATCGGCGACGTTGGGATGTTCAATGCGGTGCAGATGGTCGACCTTGTAATTGAGGTGCTTGCGACCAGCGGTCTCGTGCTGATGGCATTCAAGATTGATTTTCTTCCCGGTACGTTTTGGCGCGGATTCGCTGGCGCATATTTCGCGTACTATTCTATTTGGTTTGCCGAGAAAGCTTTCCTCACCGAGGGAGGGCCTGCGTCCCTCGTTATTGAAAATGCGCTCGCATACGCTGTCTTTCATATCGCCGTCGGCTATGGACTTTGGCTGAATGGTTCGATGCATGAGCAGCACGGCGCCGCGCGTCAGACCAGTGGCTAGACATATCCCAGACGGTTAAGGCGCCCATGTACCTCCTCACCGCCTGCCTGATCGTGGTCGTCTTGAGTGCCGTGATATCGTATCGTCGATCCACGGCTCTATCACGGAACCCTCAGGGAAGGCTTGCGGCATTTCTGCCCGCATTCTGCGCGGCAGGCTTTGCGCTGGTGCTACTAGAGTTTGATCGTATTCAAGGCAAGCAGGAGGTCGGTCCCTTCGCAACGACCTATCTCCTCATGCTTGTTGTGTCCTTCTTTGGCGGCTGGTTCCTTGGCGTTATTGTTGGATTGCCCCACGACAAGCAGCCATGACTCTGGAAACATCCTGTTGATGTCCGTATTGGCCCTAGCTGACCTGCCGCGCGCCGCCGGTGGAGGACAGCTTCTGACCCAGAGCCGACGTTGCAACAGCAGCTTCCGCGTCTATGATGGGGTTGAATGAGGAAAGTTTCTGACACAGCGGCGCGCAGGCTTCGCACATGGCTCTTTAGCGTGGCAATTTGCTTCGCAAGCTGCACAAGTGCAACTGCATGCTTCAATACACCGATCAGCATTCTATTCGAAAGCGCCCCGGCTGATATTGATGCGCCCGTGATCATTGAGGCGATAATCAAAGACAAATCCAACGTAAGCGACGCCGCAGGCCACATGACTATAATCATGAACGCGCGTGTTAACAGAGTGATCAAAGGCGCAGTCGGTGCCACACAGCTGAAGATAGTTATTGCCCGGACCGCTTGTACCCACGTTGGTCCCGGTCGCGGCATCATTCTCGGAACACTTCGAGACGATCCGCAGCTTGGGCTCGTGCTACAAGCAATTCAGAGGTCCGACATGCGGAAATGGTCAAAAGAGTTCTTGCGAAGGCAAAACAGTTGGGACGATACAAATTATGACAAATGAGCGCCCGGACGCTCGGTGTCGGCATTTCAAGATTGTGGTTTGAGGTCTTCTCCTGGCCCATCTCGGACCTTCCGACCGGCGGGGATGATGTCCGCTCCCGGTGCTCAATAGGACGTAAGCAGCCGGGATGCCGAAGGGCCGCTTGTGACCCATAGCAGACGCGGCGTAGTTTTCATCCGGCACGGGCGTGATAAGGTCTCGGAATTGCAGGCCCGATGTTGTTTAGGAGAGACCGATGAATTTGCGAGTCATTTCTGCGGCATGCTCTATCGCGGCTTTTGGATCATCTATGATGCCATTCGGTGCGCTCGGCCAGAAGCAGTCGTTGAAAGAGCAGTTGGTCGGTACGTGGACGCTGCTTTCGTGGGCGCAGAAGAAAAGCGATGGCACCAAGGTAGAGCGTTACGGGTCCAAGCCGAACGGCATGGCGAGCTTTGATGCGAGTGGGAGATACCTCATCACGGTGATGCGGTCAGATCGCGCCAAATATGCAAGCGATGCCCTATGGCAGGGTACCCCTGAAGAGAACAAAGAAACGGCGGATGGCACGATCACTTACTTTGGAACTTATGCCGTGGCGGACGCGGAGAGCAGCATCACGATACATATCGAAGGCAGTTCGTTTCCAAACTGGGATGGCACCGACCAGAAACGGTTTGTGGCAATTGACGGAGACCGGCTTACACTGACTGTCCGTCCACCCGGTAGAGACGTAGTGGACGTGGTTTTCAAGCGAGCAAAGTGATCGAGGCTTGTGTCCGGTATTGGCCCGTAGCTGACCTGTAGGCGACTTCAGCTTGAGTCCGCAAAGCGTCGGGCAGCGGACATCGCTCAGGTCGCCCAATGAATCTCGATTTATGAATGTGCGGCCTGATCTGCGCTTGCAAAGGCCGCTTCCATTACCTTCCGCGTCCTGACCGTCTCGTTGCCCGCGTCGAACTCGACGTCGCTCCAGCGCACGATCTCGCCGTGGGCGACGTCGTGCTTCAGCTTCAGTCGGTGCGCCAGCCCGATCGGCAGCGCGCCGGCCTTGAGGCTCGCGGTCGCCGGCAACAGCTTGCCCCATACCGTGTAGCCGCCTTCGCCGTCCAGCATCTCGCCGGCGCGCAAATTGCGTTTGGCCACGGAAGCGACGTCGCCG
This sequence comes from Bradyrhizobium sp. MI1.11, assembly GCF_055811255.1. Taxonomy (NCBI): domain Bacteria; kingdom Pseudomonadati; phylum Pseudomonadota; class Alphaproteobacteria; order Hyphomicrobiales; family Nitrobacteraceae; genus Bradyrhizobium; species Bradyrhizobium sp. MI1.11. The sequence continues at coordinate 89,173 of NZ_JBVVPM010000007.1, read as the reverse complement.
CGGAAACCATGGGGTTGCCCGGTCGGCTCGCCCCGCAACGCAGCCGACAGCACGGAGATGTTCAGCTCGAGGCCGATCAAATGATAGGGCTTGTACATCGCCGCGTACCGTCCGCTGCCGTCGGTCTTCAGGCCGTATTGCCTGAAGCAGTCGGCCGCGTAGTCGTTCGGCGCTTCCAGCACGACGTAGACGCCCCAACGCAGGTCGCGGAACACCGGCCTTCCGTCGCGCTCGAGCGAAGAGACGACTTCGACGACGCCGGAGCGCTCCAGCACGCCGCCGCGCGAGCGCGGCCGCATGACGTGCGGGAGATCGTCGACGCCGCAGGGCGGAAACAGAAGTCCCTCCGTCGGCACGTCGAGACCGCAGGCGTTCGCGATCGCGGCCATCTCGATCGCCGATTTGGTGCCGTCGAGGAAGGAGTTGAACATCTGCGGATTCATCCCGGCCGATTGCGCCTCGCCCGCGGTCAACCCGTAATGCTGCCAGACGCTGTCAGGCGTCACGTCGTGATAGGCCGGCAGATATTTTGTCCCTTTGCCGGCGGCGACCACGTGAAAACCGGTGGCGCGAGCCCAATCCACCATCTCCGCGGTCAGCGCCGGCTGGTCGCCATAGGCGAGCGAATAGACCACGCCGGCCTTGCGGGCTTCCTCGGCGAGCAGCGGACCCGCCAGCACGTCGGCCTCGACATTGACCATCACGATATGCTTGCCCGCCGCGATCGCGGCACGCGCATGCTTGATGCCGGCGGCCGGATTGCCGGTCGCCTCCACCACCACGTCCATCGCGCCGCCCGCAATCGCGCGCGCGCCGTCATCGGTGAAGACGGTGGCGGCGATGCGGGCCTCGTCCCACCCGACCGTGCGGCAGGCCTCGCGCGCACGATCCCGGTCGATGTCGACAATGATGGGAACCACGAGCCCCGGCGTGTGCGGCACCTGCGCCAAAAACATCGAGCCGAATTTGCCGGCGCCGATCAGCGCCACACGGACGGGCTTGCCGGCGGAAGCGCGAGCCTGGAGGAGGCGGAAGAGGTTCATGGGGCTTGTCCTAAGCGCAACGATTGAAGCTCGTCATTCCGGGGCGCGCGAAGCGCGAGCCCGGAATCCATCCATCCGCGACTTCTGCGGCCTGATGGATTCCGGGCCCGACGCTACGCGCCGCCCCGGAATGACGCTTACTCCGCCGCCTGCCGCGGCGCACGGGCGAGCCGCACCAGCGCGTCGTCCGCCACCGTCTTGATCGGCGCGAAGTCGCGATGCGCGATGTACTCCGGCCGCGTCGGGGTTCGGATGTAGTTCGAGACCGCGTTCAGCGTCAGGTACACGATCTTGCGCGGATAGGGCGTGATGTTGCCGGCCGAGCCATGCACGAGATTGCCGTGGAACATCAGCATGCCACCGGGCTTGCCGGTCGGCGCCACGATGCCGCCCTGCTTGACCAGCCCTGTCACGGTCTCCTCGTCCAGCGTCCACAGCGGATACGAAGTCGTCGCAAGGTCGTGCGAGGCCTTGAGGTCGCCGGCGTTCTGGCTCTGCGGCACCAGCATCAGCGGGCCGTTGATTGGCATCACCTCGTCGAGGAAGATCGCGATGTTCATCGCGCGCGGCTCCGGCATGCCGTCGTCGCGCTTCCAGGTGCCGTAATCCTGGTGCCATTGCCAGACGTCGCCGGTGAAGGCGGATTTTGCGTTGATCTTGAACTGGTGCATGTAGACCTGCTCGCCGAACAATTGCTCGACCGGGTCGATCATGCGCGGATGCGCACCCAGAATGCGGAACGCTTCGTTGTAGAGATGCGCGGCAAAGGCGGTGCGTGGCGCGCCGCTCTTCTCGCGCCAGACTTCCGGCCGGTCCGCGTCATAGATGGCGACCGCCTCGCGCGCGAGGAGATCGACCTCCTCCGGGCTGAACAATTCCGGCAGGAACAGCCAGCCCTCGCGGTGGAAGAACTCCAATTGCTCCTGGGACAGTTTCATGGCGCGTCCTCCTTTGGTTTGTTTCTTGTCATTCCGGAGCGCGACGAAGTCGCGAACCCGGAATCCATTTCTCCGCAGCATAAGCCGTCCGATGGATTCCGGGCTCGATGCTGCGCATCGCCCCGGAACGACAGCGTGTGCGGTTACGCCGCCTCTTCCGTCGCCCTCAATCTCTCTTCGGTCATTCGTCCCGCCGTCTGCGCGTGCGCAAGCGCCGCACGCTCGGCCGCCTTCGCGTCGCCCGCGAGAATGTGTCCGGCAATGTCGGCATGCTCGGCCCAGGCGCTGCCGCGATAGTCGAGCTCGGACAGCACCGTCGCCATCGAGCGGCGCATATGCGGCCATTGCGGCGTGATCGTCTCCTCGATCACGGGATTGCCGGCGAGCCGATAGATCGCGCGATGAAACTCGACGTCGAGCGCGATCAGCTCGGCGAGCGTGGTCTTGCCGTCGATTCCGCGTCCGGCGGCGAGCGCCGCCTCCAGCCGCGCGCGTCCCGACGCATCGGTCCCGGCGCGTTCGCCGGCGAGCCGCGCCGCCAGCGCATCGATCGCGCCGCGCACCTCGTAGAGCTGGCGGATGCGTGCGGGATCGAGCTGGGTGACTTCAAAGCCGCGCCGGCCGCTCTCGGCCACGAGTCCCTGCCGGTGCAACAGGTGCAGCGCATGCGACACCGGCTGGCGCGATACGCCGAGCCGGTCGGCGAGCTCGTTCTGCCGGATGCGCTGGCCGGGCTGCAGCGTGCGGTCGGAGATCGCCTCCAGGATCCGCGCATAGACCTGGTCGATCAAGTTCGGAAGCGGGTCGAGGGGGATCACGCCGGCAGCTCCCAGAACGGTAACAGGGAATACGGAATTCCGTATTCAAAGATACGGCGAGAGGATAAGGGCGTCAAGCGCGACCAAACGGGGCATCGGGCCCGTTTTTTGCGCCCCGCCAAGTCATTGATATTGCTGAGGTCGGCTACTGTGCATGGGGTTGTTTTCGAGGAAAAAGAAAAAGAGGGGTGAGGCACCTACTCCGCCAGGAACGCTTTCACCGCCTCGCCGAACTCCAGCGGCGCCTGCTCGAACATCCAGTGCCCGGCATTGGGGATCACGGCCGTCTTCGCCCCAGCGATGTGCTCGGCCAGCACGCGCCACATCACCGACAGGCTCCCCGTCGTCGCGCCGCCGCCGATCAGGAGCGTCGGGGTCGTGATCGCTTGCGCATCCGCGAGCGTGTAGGGCCTGCGCTGCTCGTTGATCTGGCCGAGCAAGGTGATCGCGTTGTCGCGCAATTGCTGCTTGGCCGCCGCCGGCACGCGCCGCCACGAGCCGTCGCCTTCGATGCCTTCATAGAAGTTCTGCAGCGCACCTTCGATGTCGCCGGCACGGATCATCTCGACCGAGCGCGCTGTGCGCGCGGCCAGCGGCGGATGTGTGGGCGTGCCGGCGGGCACCGGCAGGCTTGCATCGAGATCGCCGCCGGGCTCTGCCAGCACCAGCTTGCGCAACAGATCGGGCCGCTCTTGGGCCACGCGAAACGCGATGTGGCCGCCGCGCGAATGGCCCATCAGATCGACCGGCGCGGGTTTGACCTGCTCGATGAAAGCGATCACGTCAGCGACGTGTTGGGCCATCTTGTAGTCGTCGCCGACGGCATCCCAATGCTCGGGAAAGAAATGCCGCAGGCTGACCGAGATCACGCGATGCGATTTCGACAGCGGGCCGAGCACTGGATACCAGGTGCGGAAATCGCCGAGCGTGCCGTGCACGCAGACCAGCGGATGGCCCTCGCCGACTTCGAGATAGGCCATGTCGTAACCATTGACGCGAAATGTCTGCATGATCAGCCCGCTAGAAAATCCAGCACCACTTCGGAGTATTTCTGCGGCGCCTGCTCGAACATCGGGTGCGTTGCGTTCGGGATGACGGCCGTCCTGGAATACGGCACATGGGCGGCGAGCGCATGCAGCACTTTCGGCAGCAGGCCCTTGGTCCGCGCGCCCAGGATGAATAGCGTCGGCATCTTGATGGACTCCGCGTCCGCCTTCGAGAACGGCGGGCGGTTGTCGCGGACCTGACCGATCAGCGTGAAGGCGTTGTCGCGCAGATTCTGCTTCACCAGCGCCGGCAGCCGCGGCCAGGTGCCGGGCCCTTCCAGCGTGTCGACGAAGACGGCAAGGCCGCCGTCGATGTCGCCGGCCGCGATCTTCTCGGCCGAGGCCGTGAACCGCGCCAGCAGTGGCGAGGGGTCGCCGGCATAATCGGGGTCGAGGCTCGCATCGAGCTCCCCGCCGGGCTCGGCCAGCACCAGCCGCCGGAGCAGATCCGGCCGCCGCTGCGCGACGCGGAAGCAGATGTGCCCGCCGCGGGAATGGCCCATCAAATCGACCGGGCCGAGGTCGAGCCTGTCTATGAAGGCGATGACGTCCTCGACATGCTGGGCGATCGAATAGGTGTCGCCGACGCCATCCCATCGCGCCGGGAAGAAATGCCGCAGGCTGACGCAGATCAGCCGGTGCCGCTGGGATAGCGGCCCGAGCACGCAGCCCCAGACACGGAAGTCGTTGAGCGAACCATGCACGCAAACCAGCGGTGGTCGGCCCCGGTCTTCGCCCACGTCGAGATAGGGCATGTCGTATCCGTTGACGTGGAGGCTTTGCATTCTGGGCTCGCGAAAAGGGGAGGCGGAACTCCTGTGCAAGATTCCCGGAAACCGGGTGGATCGCAACTATTTCCAAGCCTAGATTTGGGCTCAGATCACAATGGGGCATGCGAGGGAACGCAAGCCAGAGACCGAACCATGACCGACCAGCATTTTGCCCTGTTCGACAGCAAGATCGGCCTTTGCGCCATTGCCTGGGGTCCGCGCGGCATCAACGGCACGCAACTGCCGATGGGCGGTGAGCAGAAGATCCGCACCCGCATCAGCCAGCGCCATGCCGATGCCAGCGAAGCCGAGCCGACCGCCGAAGTGCAGCAGGCGATCGACCGCATCACAAAACTGCTCGCGGGCGAGCCGGATGACCTCACCGACATTCCGCTCGATCTCGACGGCGTGCCCGACTTCAACCGCGGCGTCTACGCCATCGCCCGCACCATTCCGCCAGGCAAGACCATCACCTATGGCGACATCGCCAGGCAGCTCGGCGGCGTCGAGCTGTCGCGTGACGTCGGCCAGGCGCTCGGCCGCAACCCGTGCCCGATCGTCGTGCCCTGCCATCGCGTGCTGGCGGCCGGCAACAAGCCCGGCGGCTTCTCCGCGAATGGCGGCGTGGTGACGAAGCTGAAGATGCTCGAGATCGAAGGCGCGCTGGTGAACCACACGCCGAGCTTGTTCGATTGAGGCGATGCCGCCGCGGGCTAAATCTTCGCCGCCGCCTTCGGCCAATATTTGTCGCGCAAATGCCGCTTCACCAGCTTGCCGGTCGGCGTCCGCGGCAGCTCGGCTTCGAAATCGATCGAGCGCGGGCATTTGATCGTCGAGAGGCGGCTCTTGCAGTAGGCGATCAGGTCGGCCTCGAGCTCGCTGCCGGCGCGCTTGGGATCGTGCGGCTGCACCACGGCCTTGACCTCTTCGCCCATATCCTCGTTCGGCACACCGAACACGGCGACGTCGGCGACCTCAGGGTGGGTGATGAGTACGTCCTCGGTCTCCTGCGGGTAGATGTTCACGCCGCCCGAGATGACCATGTAGGACTTGCGGTCGGTGAGAAAGAGAAAGCCGTCTTTATCGAGATAACCGACGTCGCCGAGCGTCGACCAGCCTTTTGCGTTGTAGGCCTTCTTCGTCTTCTCGGGATCGTTGTGATAGGTGAAAACCGGCGCATCGGCGAAATAGACCGTGCCGATCTCGCCCGTTGGCTGCTCCTTGTCGTTCTCGTCGAGAATCTTGATCTTGCCGACCACGGCGCGGCCGACGCTGCCGCGGTGCTCCAGCCATTCTTTCGAGTTGCAGACGGTGACGCCGTTGCCTTCGGAGCCCGCGTAATACTCGATCAGGATCGGCCCCCACCATTCGATCATCTTGGCCTTGACCTCGACCGGGCAGGGGGCGGCGGCGTGGATCGCGCCCTTCAGTGTCGAGACGTCGTAGCGGTTGCGGACCTCGTCCGGCAGCTTCAGCATGCGCACGAACATGGTCGGCACGAGCTGCGCGTGGGTCACCTTGTACTTTTCGACCAGCTTCAGGAAATCTTCGGCGTCAAAGTGCTCCATGATGATGGAAGTGCCGCCGAGCAGGATCGCCATCATGTTGAAGCGCAAGGGAGCGGCGTGATAAAGCGGAGCCGGTGAGAGATAAATAGTCTCGGCGTTCATGCCGCACATGCTGGCGCAGAGCACACGCAGAAACGCGTTCGGCTCGTCGATCGGCTTGCCCTCGAACGCCTTCTTGATGCCCTTGGGTCGGCCCGTGGTGCCCGACGAATATAGCATGTCATAGCCGGCGACCTCGTCGGCGATCGGCGTTGTTGGCTGGGCGGCCGCTTCCTTGTCGTAGGAGCGGAAGCCTGACAGTGGCTCGTCCATCATGTAGAAGGCCGGCTCGCCGGGCGCGCCCTTGATCAGGGCCTTGATTTGGTCGGCGCATTTCGGCGTCGTGATCACGACCTTGGCGCCGCAATCGGCGATGATGTAGTCGATCTCGTCCTGCTTCAAATAGCGGCTGATCGCGGTGTAATAGAGCCCGCTGCGTTGCGCCGCCCAGCAGATCTCCATGAAGGCGAGGCGGTTCTCCATCAGCAGCGCGATGTGGTCGCCGGCCTTCAGCCCGAGCGAGCGGAACAGGTGCGCCCCCTGGTTCGAAAGCTCGTCGAGCTCACGATAGGTGATCGCCTTGCCGGTCCCGGCCATCTGATAGGCGATCTTGTCGGGTGTGGCGCGGGCGTAGATGGAGGGGTGAGTCATAAGCGCGGTCCTAAGGCATACGGGACGACACTATTGGCGAGTAACGGCTTACAGCCGCTCCACGATCGTCACGTTCGCCATGCCGCCACCTTCGCACATGGTCTGCAGGCCGTAGCGCTTGCCGCGCTGATGCAGGGCATGCACCAGCGTCGTCATCAGCTTGGTGCCGGAGCAGCCGAGCGGATGGCCGAGCGCGATGGCGCCGCCATTGACGTTGAGACGTTCCGGATCGGCGCCGGTGGTCTTCAACCACCCCGTCGGTACCGAAGCAAAGGCCTCGTTGACTTCGAACAGGTCGATATCGTCGATCGTCATGCCGGCCTTTTCCAGCGCGCGCTTGGTGGCGTGCAGCGGTGCGTCGAGCATGATCACGGGATCGCCGCCCATCATGGTCATGTGGTGGACGCGCGCCAGTGGCTTCACGCCGAGCTGCTTGAGGCCACGCTCGTTCACCACCATCACGCCGGAGGCGCCATCGCAGATCTGGCTGGCGCTGGCCGCGGAGAGCTTGCCGTTCTCGGCGATCAGCTTGACGCCCTTGATGCCGTCGAGCGTGGCGTCGAAGCGGATGCCCTCGTCGATGTGGTGGGTGTCCTTGGAGCCGTCGGCGCGGGTGATCTCGAGCGGCACGATCTCCTTCTTGAAGTGGCCGGCCTGGGTTGCCGCGATCGCGCGCTGATGGCTGTTGTAGGAGTACTCGTCGAGCTCATCCTTGGAGAGGCCGTACTTCTCGGCCATCATCTCGGCGCCGGTGAACTGGCTGAACACGATGTTCGGATAACGCTGCTCGATGCCCGGGCTCTTGTAATTGCCAAAGCCGTTCTTGGCCGGAAGCTGCGACGACAGGCCCATCGGCACGCGCGTCATCGATTCCACGCCGGCGGCGATCACCACGTCCATCGCGCCGGACATCACGGCCTGGGCTGCGAAGTGCAGCGCCTGCTGCGAGGAACCGCACTGGCGGTCGATCGAGGTGCCCGGCACGCTCTCCGGCAGTTTCGAGGCCATGATCGCGTTGCGCGCGACGTTGTTGGACTGCTCGCCGACCTGCATGACGCAGCCCATGATCACGTCCTCGACCAGCGCGGGATCGACCTTGGTGCGGTCGACCAGCTCGTCCAGCACCTTCGCGGCGAGATCGGCCGGATGCCATCCGGCGAGGCGGCCCCCCTTGCGCCCACCGGCGGTACGCGCAGCGGCGACGATGTAAGCCTCGGCCATGTCGGTTTCTCCCTGGATTATTCTGAATGGTTGGTTGTCGGGGCGGATTTAAGGGGCGACTGGTCGTTTAGTCAATCGATCAATTAACTCTTGTGGAGAGGCGCTGCTTGGGCTTATCTGCGGCGGCTCTCGCGCTAAATCGGGGATCTCCGTGACTACCAGCGTACCGAACAGGCTCCCCAGCGGAAAGAATTCCACGGCAGAGAAATTGCTCGTGGCCGCGAGCGAGCTGATGATCGAACGCTCCTCGATCGAGATTTCGCTGAGCGACATCGCCCAGAAGTCCGGCGCCAACGCCGCGCTGGTCAAATATCACTTCGGCAACAAGGACGGCCTGCTGTTGGCGCTGCTCGAGCGCGACGCGGGGACGGAACTGTCCAATCTCGAATATCTGCTGGCGCAGCCGATCACGCCGACCGCGAAGCTGAAGCTGCACATCGGCGGCATCATCCGCGCCTATCACCGGTTTCCCTACATGAACCGGTTGATTCACTATCTGCTGCACGAGAGCGTCGCGGGCTCCGCGGACGAAGTCTCGAAATTCTTCGTCGCGCCGCTGCTGGATTTCCATCGCCGCCTGCTCGCCGAAGGCGTCAGCCGCGGCGAATTCCGCGCCACCGATCCGGTGCTGTTCTACACCAGCCTGATCGGCGCCTGCGATCATTTGTTCTTCGGCCGGCACGCGATGTCGCGCGCGACCGGCGTCGGCCCGGTCACCGACGACGTCTGCCGGCAATACATCAAGCACATGGAAACGCTGATCTGCGGCGGCATCCTCACGAATATCGAGGAAGCTGCCACGGCCGGATAATCTGGCCAGAACGCAGAAGTCTAGAGAAGAAACGCCCAAGGAAAAGGTAGCTTACGATGCAGTTGAAAGACGTAGCCGTTCTTATCACCGGCGGCGGGTCGGGCCTTGGTGCCGCGACCGCCCGCGCCATGGCCGCCAAGGGCGCCAAGATCGGCGTGATCGACCAGAGTAAGGAAAACGCTGAGAAGGTCGCCGCCGAAGTGAAGGGCATCGCGCTCCACGCCGATGTCACCAGCGAGGAGCAGATCAAGGCGGCGATCGCCAAGGCGGAAGCCGCGCACGGCGTCGCGCGCGTGCTGATGAACTGCGCCGGCATCGGCGGATCGCAGCGCATCGTCGGCCGCGACGGCGTCTACCCGCTGGAAAAATTCGCGCGCATCATCAACGTCAATTTGATCGGCACCTTCAACTGCCTGCGTCTGTTCGCCGAGCGCCTCGTCACGATCGAGCCGGTCGGTGAAGAGCGCGGCGTCATCGTCAACACGGCGTCGGTCGCGGCTTACGAAGGCCAGATCGGCCAGATCGCTTATGCGGCGTCGAAGGGCGGTGTCGTTGGCCTTACCCTGCCGGCGGCGCGCGATCTAGCGAGCCAGAAGATCCGCGTCAACACCATCGCGCCCGGCCTGTTCCTGACGCCGCTGCTGATGGGCTTGAACGAAGAGGCCCGCAAGAGCCTCGGTGCCCAGGTGCCGCATCCCGCGCGACTCGGCGACGCCAATGAATACGGCTCGCTCGCCGTGCACATCGTCGAGAACCCGATGCTCAATGGCGAGACAATTCGCCTCGACGGCGCGATCCGCATGGCGCCGCGTTAGGGCTCTTTTTCCTTCTCCCCTTGTGGGAGAAGGTGGCGCGCGTAGCGCGCCGGATGAAGGGTCTCTATCCACGGAGACAGACCCCTCACCCAGGCGAATTCCGAGCTCACAGCGTACATGCCCTCTCCCACAAGGGGAGAGGGCGCAGCAATCGGCACCGCGAATGGCGGCAAGCACGAGGCGCCTCATGTCCCAACCGCTGCTGATCGAGCACAATGACGGCGTCGACACCGTGACGCTCAATCGTCCCGAACACCTCAACGCGCTCGATCCTGCGCTGATTGACGCGCTCAATGTTTACTTCCAGGGCCTTCAGCGCAACCGCGACACGCGCGTCGTGGTGCTGAAGGGCGCCGGCAAGAATTTTTGCGCAGGGCTCGATCTCAAGGCGGCGATGCAGCGTCGTGCCGGCCAGCAGGAGCCGCCCGGTGTCACGGAGTCGCTGGACTCGCAGCGGCGCATCGCCGACATCGTGATGCTGATGCGGCGCTGTCCGCAGCCGATCCTCGCGCTGGTACAGGGCGCGGCGGCTGGCGGCGGCTTTGCGCTGGCGCTCGCCTCTGACATCCGCATCGCGACGAGATCGGCGCGGATGAACTGCGCCTTCATCAAGCTCGGCCTTGGCGGCTGCGACATCGGCACCAGCTATTTCCTGCCGCGCCTGGTCGGTGTCTCCGTGGCCTCGGAGCTGATTCTCACAGGGCGCTTCATCGGCGCCGAACGGGCGCTCGCGGTCGGGCTGGTCTCCGAGGTCGTCGAGGAGGACAAGCTCGATGAGGCCGCCGAACCCTATGTCGACGCGATGATCACGGCCTCGCCCGTGGGGCTGCGCCTGTCCAAGGAATGTCTCAACATGAGCGTCGATGCCGGATCGCTGGAAGCGGTGATCGCGATGGAGGATCGCAACCAGGTCCTGTGCAGCCGCTCCGAGGAATTTTCCGAAGGCATCAGGGCCTTCCTTGAGAAGCGAAAGCCTGTCTATATCAGGCGCTGACAATGAAGATCCGTAAAGGACGAGAAATTCCGGGAGACGCAAAATGAGTGGAAGCGCGGCGGCGGTGATGACGAAGCCCGCCTTTCGCAAGGTCAAGTGGCTTGCGCGCGACATCGACGTCGAGCGCCGCGACGACGGCACGGTGGTGCTGAAGTCGCGCATCCCGCTGCAGACCTACGAGAAGCATATCCCGGCTTCGCTGGCAAAATGGTCGAAGGAAGCGCCGGAGCGGATCTGGCTTGCCCAGCGCGGCGGCCCCGATCGCGCTTGGCGCAAATTGTCCTATGGCGAAGCCAAGCGCACCGTGGATGCGCTGACGCAGGGCCTGCTCAATCTCGCGCTCGACGGCCGCCCGGTTGCGATCCTCTCCGGCAATTCGATCGAGCACGCGCTGATGACGCAGGCCGCGATGCAGGCGCGCGTCCCGGCAGCGCCGGTGTCGCCGGCCTACTCCTTGGTGAGCCACGATCACGTCAAGCTGAAATATTTGTTCGACCTGATCAAGCCCGGCGTGGTGATGGTGCAGGACGGCCCGACCTTCGAGAAGGCGCTGAAAGCGCTCGATCTCACCGGCGTCACCGTCGTTCACGTCTTGCGGCCCTGCGAGGGTATCGCGAGCGTCAGCTTTGCCGCGCTCGCGGCGACGGCCGTGACTGCCGATGTCGAAACGTCGATTGCAAAGATCACGCCTGAGACCGTCGGCAAACTGCTGTTCACGTCAGGCTCGACCGGCATGCCCAAGGCCGTCATCAACACGCAAGCGATGATGTGCGCCAATGCGGCGATGATGATGCAGGTGCGGCCGCGCGATCCCGGCGGTCCGATCTCGACCATGCTGGACTGGATGCCCTGGAACCACACGATGGGCGGCAATGCGGCGTTCCACCCGATCCTGGTCGACGGCGGCACACTCTATATCGACGACGGCCGGCCGATGCCGGGCCAGTTCGATGAGACGCTGCGCAATCTGCGCGAGATCTCGCCGACTTATTACGCCAACGTGCCCGCCGGCTATGCCGCGCTCGCCGCGGCCATGGAGAAGGACGAGGCGCTGTGCCGGTCCTTCTTCAAGAACCTCTCGATCATGGCCTATGGCGGCGCACGACTGCCGGATGATCTCTACGACCGCATGCAGGCTTTGGCCGTGAAGACCACTGGCGAGCGCATCGTGTTCTACACCGGCTGGGGCTCGACCGAGACCGCGCCGACCTCGACCGGCACCTATTGGGACACCGAGCGCGTCGGCCTGATCGGCCTGCCGTTCCCCGGCGTCGAGTTGAAGATGGTGCCTTGCGGCTCGAAATACGAGCTGCGTCTGCGCGGCGTCAACGTGACGCCGGGATATTTCGGCCAGCCTGACCTGACGAAGAAAATGTTCGACGAGGAAGGTTTTTATTGCATCGGTGACGCCGGCATCTTCGTCGACGATTCCGATCCGGTGAAGGGAATCATCTTTGCCGGGCGCGTGGTCGAGGATTTCAAGCTGACCACCGGCACCTTCGTCCATGTCGGCTCGCTGCGCACCGATGCGATCGCCGCCGCGACGCCGGTCGTGCATGATGCGCTGGTCGCGGGGCAGGATCGCGCCTTCATCGGCCTGCTGGCCTGGCCGAACTTGCATGCCTGCCGCCAGCTCGTCGGCAAGGCCGATCTCAGCTTCGATGATGCAGTGAAGCATCCCGAGGTGATCGCTTGCTTCAGGCGCGGGCTGGAGGCTCACAACAAGGAGTGCGAGGGCGCCAGCAGCCGCATCATCGCACGCGCCATGCTGATGGCAGAACCGCCCTCGATCGACGGCAACGAGCTCACCGACAAGGGTTACATCAACCAGCGCGCCGGCCTGGAGCGCCGCGCCGCGCTGGTGGAGCGGCTTTATGCCGACAAGCCCGACCACGACGTCATCGTTCTCAAGTAATCGACATCATCAACACGGATACGCGCCATGAATTTCGATTTCTCCGACGACCAGAAGCAGCTCCGCGATCAGGCGCGCAAATTCCTCACCGAGAAGTGCCCACCCAAGGCTGTGCGCGCAGTCCTCGACGGCAAGGCGCCGTATGACAAGGAACTGTGGAAGGGGCTCGCCGAGATGGGTTTTCTCGGTGTCGCGATCCCAGAGGATTTTGGTGGCGCCGGCGCCGGTCATCTGGAACTTTGCGTGATCGCTGAAGAGGTGGGCCGGGCGAACGCGCCGGTGCCGTTTTCCTCGACCGTCTATCTGGCTGCCGAAGTGCTGCTGATCGCCGGCAGCGACGCGCAGAAGAAGAAATGGTTGCCGGCGATTGCCTCGGGCGAGGCGATCGGCACGCTGGCGCTGTTCGAGGGCAAGGGCAATCCGTCGCCGAAGAACGTCAAGCTCACGGCTGCGAATGGCGTGCTCAACGGGGTCAAGAAGCCGGTCGCTGATGGCGCGATCGCCGACTTCGCGGTGGTCGCGGCACGCACGGGATCGAGTGGACGCGACGGCGACATCTCCTTGTTCATTGTCGACCTCAAGGACGGCGGCGTCGAGGTGAAAAGCCTGACCAATCTCGATCCGACCCGCGGTCAGGCCGAGATCACTTTTAGGGATTGCAAGGCAGAGCCGCTAGGCGCGGCCGGCGAAGGCTGGAGCATCTTGACTCAAGTGCTCGATCGCGCCGCGGTGCTCTGCGCGTTCGAGCAGGTGGGCGGCTCCGACCGCGCGCTGGAGATGGGCCGCGACTACGCGCTCGACCGCATCGCCTTCGGCCGACAGATCGGCTCGTTCCAGGCCGTCAAGCACATGCTGGCAGACATGTACGTGTCGGCGACGCTGGCACGTTCCAACAGCTATTACGGCGCTTGGGCGCTCTCGACCAATGCATCCGAATTGCCGGAAGCGGCTGCAGCCGCGCGCATCAGCGCGACGCAGGCGTTCCAGCACTGCGCCAAGAACAACATCCAGGTTCACGGCGGCATGGGTTTCACCTGGGAGTTCGACTGCCACATGTACTACCGCCGTGCCAACGCCATGGCGCTCGGGCTCGGCAGCCTGTCCTATTGGGAAGACCAGTTGATCGACCGTATGCGCAAGAAGAACGCGGCGTGACGTTATCGTCATTCAGGGGCGCCGCAGAGCGGCGAACTATGATGTGCAATTGCACATCCGAGAATCCAGAGATGAGTGAATAACGTCGAGATTCCGGGTTCGCGCTTCGCGCGCCCCGGAATGACAGAGAGAATAGAACCATGAACTTCGACGATACCCGGCAGGAAGCTGAATTTCGCGCCACTGCTCGCGCCTGGATCGCGGCCAATGCACCGAAGCAGTATGAGGAAGAGCTTCGCAAGTCCTCGCTCGGCCGCACGCAATTGAAGAACGCCAACATCCTCGACGTCGCAAAGGCCTGGCAGAAGAAGAAGGCCGATGCCGGCTGGGCCTGTCTGCACTGGCCGAAGGAGTATGGTGGCCGCGGCTCGTCGCCGATCGAGCGTGTGATCTGGCAGCAGGAAGAGGGGCCGTTCGGCCAGCTATCCCGCATGTTCATCATCGGCCACGGCATGTGCGGGGCGACCATGATGGCGTTCGCGCGCGAGGAGCATAAGCGCGCCTATCTGCCGCCACTCGCCTCCGGCGAAAAGGTCTGGTGCCAGCTGTTCTCCGAGCCCGCCGGCGGCTCCGACGTCGCGGGCCTGCGCACGCGCGCCGAGAAGGATGGCGACAAGTGGGTCATCAACGGCCAGAAGACCTGGACGTCGGGCGCGCACTATTCCGATTACGGCATTTTGCTCACCCGCACCGATCCGACCGTGCCCAAGCACAAGGGCCTCACCATGTTCTTTCTGGACATGAAGAGCCCGGGCGTCGAGGTGCGGCCGATCAAGCAGGCTAGCGGTGCTTCCGACTTCAACGAGGTCTATTTCACCAATGTTGGCATTCCCGATCATCAGCGCCTCGGCGAGGTCGGTGACGGCTGGAACGTCTCGTTGACCACGCTGATGAACGAGCGCAGCGCGATCGGCGCGGCCGTCTCGACAGGCTTCCCCGAGCTGTTCGAATATTGCTCCAGCCTGATGCTGGACGATGGCCCGGCAATCGAGGACCGCGCGGTGCGCGCGAAGCTGGCGAGCTGGGCGGTGAAGGCGAGCGGGCTGAAATACACCAGCATGCGCGCGATCTCGGCGCTGTCGAAGGGCGAGCGCCCGGGACCGGAAAATTCCATCGGCAAGCTGGTGGCGGGATCGATGATCCAAAATGTTGCTACCTACGCACTGGACTTGCACGGTGCGGGCGGAGTCGTCAGCGGCGAGGATGCCGAACTCGCCGGCCGTTTCCAGGCGATGCTGCTGCGCGCGCCGGGCACGCGTGTCGAAGGCGGCACCGACGAGATCATGCGCAACATCATCGCCGAGCGGGTGTTGGGCCTGCCCGGCGACATCCGGGTGGACAAGGACGTGCCGTTCAACAAGATCCCGACGAAGGGAAGAGGTTGATGATCCTCATCCTGAGGAGCCGCGGAACGCGGCGTCTCGAAGGATGCAGGCCCGACTGGGGCCTCGTGGTTTGAGACGGCGCTGCGCGCCTCCTCACCATGAGGGACTAAGACAGAGCAAGAACGAAGAGGTCCGCCATGAATTTCGACGACACCCCGCAGGAAGCCGCATTCCGCGAGACCGCGCGCAAATGGGTCGAGGCCAACGCGCCGAAGGAGTTTTTGGCCGAGCTGTCGAAATCCTCGCTCGGCCGTATCCGGCTCGCCAACCACGACATCGTCGATGTCGGCAAGGCCTGGCAGAAGAAGAAGGCCGAAGGCAATTGGGCCTGCCTGCATTGGCCCAAGGAATATGGCGGCCGGGGTGCAACGCCGATCGAGCGGGTGATCTGGCAGCAGGAGGAAGGCGTCTATGGCAAGCTGACGCAGCCGTTCCAGATCGGCGAGGGCATGTGCGGCCCAACCGTGATGGCTTTTGGCAGCGAGGACGCCAAGCGGCGCCATTTGCCGAAGCTGGCCGCAGGCGAGGAGATCTGGTGCCAGCTGTTCTCCGAGCCGTCGGCGGGCTCCGACGTCGCGGGCTTGCGCACGCGCGCGGAGAAGAAGGGCGACAATTGGGTCGTCAACGGCCAGAAGATCTGGACCTCCGGCGCGCACTATTCCGACTACGGACTTTTGATCGCGCGCACCGATCCCAATGTGCCCAAGCACAAGGGTCTCACCATGTTCTTCCTGGACATGAAGAGCCCTGGCGTCGAGGTGCGGCCGATCAAGCAGGCCAACGGCATGCAGGAGTTCAACGAGGTCTATTTCACCGACGTCGTCATTCCCGACAGCCAGCGCCTCGGCGCCGTCGGCGAGGGCTGGAGCGTGTCGCTGACCACGTTGATGAACGAGCGGATGTCGATCGGCTCGCGGCTTGCGACCGGCGTGCCCGAGATGTTCGAGTTCTGCTCCAATCTGATGATGGAGGATGGCCTCGCCATCGACGATCCCGCCGTGCGCTCAAAACTCGCGAGCTGGGCGGTGAAGTCGAGCGGGTTGAAATACACCAGCTACCGCGCGATCTCGGCGCTGTCCAAGGGTGAACGGCCGGGGCCGGAGAATTCGATCGGCAAGCTCGTGTCCGGCATGATGCTCCAGGACATCGCGACCTATGCGATGGACCTCCAGGGCGCGGCCGGCGTTCTCACCGGCACTGACGAGGAGACCGTGCAGGGCCAGTTCCAGCAGATGCTGCTGTCCTCGCCTTCGATGCGCATCGCGGGCGGCACCGACGAGATCTTGCGCAACATCATCGCCGAGCGCGTGCTGGGATTGCCGGGCGACATCCGCGTCGACAAGGACGTGCCGTATAACAAGATTCCGACCAAGGGACGGTGATCTAGCCTCTCGCTGTATCTTGTAGGGTGGGCAAAGCGAAGCGTGCCCACCATATGCAGATGCGCCGAGGTAAGTCTGTCGGTGGGCACGGCGCTATGCGCCTTTGCCCACCTTACGAAGAGAAGGCGCGAGTTGATCCATGGACGCACAAGTAAAGCAAGACGACCGCATCGGCGTGCTCGAAGAGCTGCTCAACGAGCGCTACTCGGTCCGTGCCTTCCTGGCCAAGGAGGTCGATCGCGCGACGATCGAACATTTGCTGACCACCGCGCAGCGCACGGCGTCCTGGTGCAACAGCCAGCCCTGGCAGATCGTCATCGCCAGCGGCGAGGCCAAGGAGCGTTTCCGCAATCTGATTTATAAGGAGGCTTCGGGCGGTCTCGGGGACGACTATGATTTCCCGCCGCCACGCGAATATCTCGGCGCGTACCTCGAACGCCGCCGCGAGAGCGGTTTTCAGCTCTACAACACCCTCGGCATCGCGCGCGGAGACAAGACGGCGTACGCGAAGCAGGCGCTAGAGAACTACAATTTCTTCGGCGCGCCGCATGTGGCCATCATCCACACCGACGAGCCGCTCGGCATCTACGGTGCGATCGATTGCGGCGCCTATGTCTCGAACTTCATGCTGGCCGCGCAGGCGCTCGGGCTCGGTACGATTCCGCAGGCGGCGCTCGCGCGCCACTCCGGCCTGATCCGCCGCCATTTCAATCTGCCTGATGATCGCCGCATCGTTTGCGGCATTTCGTTCGGCTATGCCGACAACGCCCATAAGGTCAACAGCTACCGCACGTCGCGTGCGAGTGTGGCCGAGACCGTGACCTTCGTGGACAAGTAATCAGGCGTGGATCGGTGATCGAGGCGGCGCACGCCCCGCATCACGTTTCAGACGCGATCACGTCAGACATACGAAGACGGCCGCGGAAGCGGCCGCCTTCATCGCGGTCTCAATCCGAATAACGCCCGCCGTCAGCCGCCGCTGCCGCCGATCACGGCGCGAATGGTCTCGTCGGGCCCGAAATCCTCCGCGCCGTCGACATAGAGCAGCGCCGCGAGCTTGGAGCGCGCGCGGTTGACGCGGCTCTTGATCGTGCCCACCGCGCAGCCGCAGATCGAGGCCGCATCCTCATAGGAGAAGCCGGAGGCGCCGACGAGGATCAGCGCTTCACGCTGGTCCTGCGGAAGCTTGTCGAGCGCCGTGCGGAATTCCTCGAACTCGAGATGGGCGTTCTGCGAGGGCTGCGTCTTCAGCGTCTTGGCATAGTTGCCTTCGGCATCCTCGACTTCCCGCCGCCGCTTGCGATAGTCGGAGCGGAACAGGTTGCGCAGGATCGTGAACAGCCACGCCGGCAGATTGGAGCCGGGCTGGAACGAGTCGATGTTGGCGAGCGCGCGCAACAGCGTCTCCTGGACAAGATCGTCGGCGCGATCGGCATTGCCGCTGAGCGAGATGGCGAACGCGCGCAGACTGGGCACGGCCGCCAGGATGTCGTTACGCAGGGAGTCCGTGAGAGGCATCAATCCCTCCCATTGTTGTTGTCGTTGGAGCCGCCACCATTTTCCACTTGGGGTGTCGCTCCCGGCGCATCAAGTTTCTTGATCAGTTCCGCGAACCGGTCCGGAACCCCCTGCCGCACCACGTCGTCGTACATGGCGCGCAGCTGGTGCCCGATCCGGGACTGAATCTCCGGAGTGAGCCCTCCCTTGCCGGGGGTCGTGCTTTTGCTGGCTTGAGACTTGAGATCTTTCATGACCTGTTCCACGTTTCCCCGAGTTAAGTAGCTGTAAAATCGAGAAGTTCTCTCAACCGGGAGCCGTTCCCTGGATAGGCTCAATGCGAGTTGCGAGAAAAAGTTCCGCCCCCATGCGGAACTTTTCTCAGTCTGAGGCGTAATCAGCCCAGCAGGGGAACCCGGGCCCCCCGCCTAACGCCTGCACGTCAAGGTCGGCCCGAAGATGATATGGAGTGGGGATGTCCCGTTCACAGCTCGTTGCTGAACACTTGCCGTTGTTGCGCCGGTATGCACGCGCCCTGACGGGCAGCCAGTCCTCCGGTGACGCCTATGTCGCAGCCATGTTGGAAGCCATGCTGGGGGATCCGTCGGTGCTCGACGAGAGCCACGGGCCGCGCGCCGGCCTGTTCCGGCTGTTCACCCAAATCTGGAATTCCGTTTCCGTCAACGACGATTCCGAGGTGACGAACCTGCCGATGCCGCCCGAGCGGCGGCTGTCGAACATCACGCCGTTGCCGCGGCAAGCCTTCCTGCTGCTCTCGCTCGAGGGATTTTCAGAAGAAGAGGTCGGCTACATTCTCGGCACCGACGTCGGCGAGACGCGCCGGCTTGCGGACGCCGCAGGCCGTGAGATGGCCGCCGAGATCGCCACCGACGTGCTGATCATCGAGGATGAGACCTTCATCGCCATGGACCTCGAAAGCCTGGTGAAGAACCTCGGCCACAATGTCGTCGGCGTCGCCCGCACCCACGCCGATGCGGTCGCGCTGGCAAAGAACAAGCGACCCGGCCTGATCCTCGCCGACATCCAGCTCGCCGATGGCTCGTCGGGCCTCGACGCCGTCAACGAGCTGCTCCGCACCTTCGAGGTGCCGGTAGTGTTCATCACGGCATACCCTGAGCGCTTCCTCACCGGCGAGCGTCCCGAGCCGGCGTTCCTGATCTCAAAGCCATTCCAGCCGGCTATGGTGTCGGCGGTGGCGAGCCAGGCCCTGTTCTTCCAGCGCAACTCGCGCAACCGCGCGCCGAAAGTGCCGGCGGCGTAAGGAAGCGCCTGCGCCAGGCATTTGACGAAATCCCGATCCGGCGTGCCGCAAGGTGCGCCGGATTTTCGTTGATCCGGTTGCCGCGCTTGACGGCCATCGAATTCGCCGCTCATACCTCGTGTAGCGGCCGCGTTGCAGCCGCGGTGCCATCGGAGACGTGTTCATGGACCAGCAACTCCTCGATCGCCTCGCCATCCGCGACCTCGTCGAGAACTGGGCGGTGTGGCGCGATGCCGGCGACTGGGAGCGCTTTGCCACGGTCTGGCACGAGGAAGGCTGGATGTCCGCCACCTGGTTTCAGGGGCCGGCGCGGGATTTCATGCGGGTCAGCCAGGAGGGGTTCGCCAAGGGCGTGCGCATCCTGCATTTCCTCGGCGGCACCAGTATCGACCTCGAGGGGGCGCGCGCCATCGCGCAGACCAAGATGACCATCTCGCAGCGCGCGCCGGTGCACGACGTGCCCTGCGACGTGGTCTGCACCGGGCGCTTCTACGATTTCCTGGAGAAGCGGCAGGGAAAATGGGGCATCGTCCGCCGCCAGCCGATCTACGAGAAGGACCGGATCGACCCGGTCGATCCCGCCGCGACACTTCAGCTCGACCAGAAAGCCCTTGCCGCGCTCCCGGAAGGCTACCGCCACCTCGCCTACATGCAGGAGCTGATCGGCTACAAGGTCAAGCGCGACATGCCGGGCCTCACCGGGCCCGAGGTCGAGAAGCTCTATGGGGAGGGTCGGGAGTGGCTCGCGGCGAAGGCGAACTGAACTCCAGACAAAAGTAAGGCGCGACTGGCATCACCACAGTCGCGCCCTACGTCGCCGGCTTATGGGGCAGGGGGGAATAGCCGGCTGTTGAGACGACTCCCGTCCGCGAAAGTCGTTCCAGGCGGTTGCGAAATTTTTTTCGCGGGGACCGTGCCCTTTCGCACACGGTTAAGTGATCTTAACGACTGAGAACTCTGGGTCCTCTCCTCGCGTTGTTCCCGCGATCGCCATGGGGCGAGGGACCGACAGCCATGTCACAGATTCAAAAGGTATTTTTAGGCGCGGTCGCGATCGCCGCGACGCTTGGCGCCGTCCAGGTGGGCGCCGTGCAGCTGGCCTCCGGCCATGATCTGGCCGACCGCTGGCAGGCGGTCGCTGACAAGCCGGGCCATAACGTCAATCGCGCCAGCAAAGCCGACCGGCTGGCCGACATCAAGCAGGCTGAGGTTCCGACCCGCACCGTGTCGATGCGGCTGAACGATCTGGCCGACACGTCGGTGCTGCTGCGGGTCCCCGCAGTGATCGAGGCCGGTAACGCCAAGCCGCCGGTGTTGCTCCCGGACCAGAAGCAGAGCCGCAAAAAGCCGACGATCGCCTGCGAGCCGATGGTCAGCTCCCTGACCGAGGTCGCAAAACTGCTCCAGCCCGGCCGCTGTGTGACTTGATCGGCATTTGCCACGGACAAGTCGCCCTCCGCCCGGAGGGCGATGGCTGACCTCTACTTGATCCCCTGCCCCATCGCGTTATATCCCGGGTTTCTTCCTCTTTCGATTGACCGGGTAAACGCATGACGACGTCAGACACGGCTGTGCACACGCAGCCCTTCCAGGCCGAGGTTTCCGAGCTTCTGCACCTGATGGTGCACTCCGTCTATTCCGAGACCGATATCTTCCTGCGCGAGCTCGTCTCCAACGCATCGGACGCCTGCGACAAGCTGCGCTATGAGGCCATCGCTACTCCGGCGCTGCTGGGCGAGGGTGACGCGCTCAAGATCCGGATCATTCCGAACAAGACGGCGGGAACGCTTGCGATCGCCGACAATGGCATCGGCATGGAGCGGCAGGAGCTGATCGATCACCTCGGCACCATCGCCCGCTCCGGCACCAAGGCCTTCGTGTCGAAGCTCAAGGAGGCCAAGGATGGTCTGGGCCTGATCGGCCAGTTCGGCGTCGGCTTCTATTCCGCCTTCATGGTCGCCGACAAGATCGTCGTGGTGAGCCGCCGCGCCGGCGAGAGCGACGTCTGGACCTGGACGTCCTCGGGCGGCTCGGGCTTCGAGATCGCGCGTGCCAGCGAGGAGGATGCGGCCCGCGTGCAGCGCGGCACCGAGATCGTCCTGCATCTCAAGGACGAAGCGAAGAAATATCTCGAAGCCTACGAGATCGAGCGTATCGTCGGCGCTTATTCCGACAACATTCTCTTCCCCATCGAGCTCGTGCCCGAAGAGGGTGAGCCGCGTCAGATCAATTCTGCGAGCGCGCTATGGCAGCGCTCGAAATCCGAGCTCACGCCGGAAGACTACAAGAAGGCCTATCAGCAGATCGCCTCCGCCTTCGACGATCCCGCGATGACGCTGCATTATCGTGCGGAGGGGCGTTACTCCTACGCCGTGCTGCTGTTCGCGCCCTCGACCAAGCCGTTCGACCTGTTCGAGCCGAACCGCAAGGGGCGCGTCAAGCTCTATGTCCGCCGCGTGTTCATCACTGACGATGCCGATCTGCTGCCGGGCTACCTCCGCTTCATCCGCGGCGTGGTCGACAGCGAGGATCTCCCGCTCAACATCTCCCGCGAGATGCTTCAGAACAATCCGCAACTCGCGCAGATCCGCAAGGCCGTAGCGACCCGCGTACTGTCCGAGCTCGAAAGCCTTGCGGAGAAGGATCCGGAGAACTTCGCGAAAATCTGGGAGGCCTTCGGCGCGGTGCTGAAAGAAGGCATCTACGAGGATTTCGAGCGCCGCGAAAAGCTGCTCGCGCTGTCGCGTTTCACCACGACCTCGGGCGAGAAGCGCTCGCTCAAGGACGTCATCGCCGATTTCAAGCCGAACCAGACCGAGATCTATTACCTCGTCGGCGACAGTATCGAGCGGCTGAAGTCGAACCCCCGGCTCGAGGCGGCGACTGCGCGCGGCATCGAAGTGCTGCTGCTGTCCGATCCCGTCGACGCCTTCTGGACCTCGATGCCCTCGGAGTTTGACGGCAAGCCGCTGAAGTCGCTGAGCCAGGGCGATCTCAATCTCGACCTGATCCCGCGCGTCGACGAGGCCGACGAGGCGAACAAGGACGAGCCGGCCGCCGACGAGGCCGCCACCATCGCGGTGATCAAGGCCGCGCTCGGCGAGCGCGTCAGCGACGTCAAGGCCTCGACGCGTCTGACCAGCTCCCCGTCCTGCCTCGTCGCCGACAGCCAGGGCCCGAGCCGCGAGCTCGAGCGCATCCTGTCTCAGCAGAACCGTGGCATGCGCACCAAGCCGATCCTCGAGATCAACCTGCGCCATCCGCTGGTCACGGCGATCACGAAGGCTCAGGCCGGCTCGAAGGCGGTCGACGATCTTAGCCTGCTCCTGCTCGAACAGGCGCAGATCCTGGACGGAGAACTGCCGGAGGACCCTGCGGCGTTTGCGGCAAGGTTGAACCGGCTGGTGTTGCAGGGGCTCGGCGGGTAGCCGGCGCAGGCCATATGTGCCGCCGCGCTCATTCCGCCGCGTGATCCTTCCGCTCATCGCACGCGACGGTGGCTTGCGGCTTCTTCTCCATCCAGCGCGAGAGCAGGTCGGAGAAGCGGTCGAGGTAGAGGTAGACGACCGGGGTCGTGAACAGCGTCAGCGCCTGGCTCACGAGAAGGCCGCCGACCATCGCATAACCGAGCGGTTGGCGGATTTCGGAGCCGGTGCCGCTTCCGAGCATCAGCGGCACGCCGCCTAGCAGGGCGGCCATCGTTGTCATCATGATCGGGCGAAAGCGCAGCAGCGCCGCCTGGCGGATCGATTGCTCCGGGGTGAGATGCTGCTCGCGTTCGGCCGCGATGGCGAAATCCACCATCATGATGCCGTTCTTCTTGACGATGCCGATCAGGAGAATGACCCCGATCAGGGCAATGAGACTGAAGTCGAAGCCGAAGATCATCAGGATCGCGACGGCGCCGACGCCAGCCGAGGGCAACGTGGACAGGATGGTCAGAGGATGGATGTAGCTCTCGTAGAGCACGCCCAGAATCAAATAGACCACGACCAGTGCGGCGAGGATCAGCAACGGCACGGTGCCGAGCGATTGCTGGAATGCCTGCGCGGTACCCTGAAAACTTGTTGCCAGCGCCGGCGGCGCGCGCATCTCGCGGACCGCGTGCAGCACCGCGTCGGTCGCCTGTCCCAGCGCCACGCCCTCGGCGAGATTAAAGCTGATCGTCACCGACGGAAATTGGCCTTGATGCGAGATCGCAAGCGGTCGCACGGGCACATTGGTCCAGTTGCAGAACACCGAGAGCGGCACCTCGTCGCCGGTAAGCGGTGATTTGAGGTAGATCTTGTCGAGCGTACCGAGCTGGCCTTGCAGGTCTGGTGTGATCTCCAGGACGATGTGATAGCTGTTGGTCTGGGTAAAATATTGCGCGACCTGACGCTGGCCGAACGCGTCATAGAGGGTGTCGTCGATCAGCTGCGGCTGAATGCCGTAGCGTGCGGCGGTGTCGCGATTGATCCTGAGTTGAACCGTCGTGCCTTCGGTTTGCTGGTCGGTCGCGACGTCGCGCAGTTGCGGCAGCGTCTTCATCGCATCGAGGATTTTCGGCGCCCATTCGTTCAGTTCGGCGAGGTTAGCGTCCTGGAGCGTGAATTCGAACTGAGTGCGGGTGGCGCGGCCGCCGAGACGAACGTCCTGCGAGGCCTGCATATAGAGCTTGGCGCCCTCCACCTTGGCGATCTTGGGCCGCAGCCGCGCGATGATCTGCTGTGCGCCGGCATCGCGCTCCTCCAGCGGTTTCAAGGTGATGTACATGCGCCCCGAGTTCAGTGCCGTACCGCCGCCGCCGATGAACATCGCGATCGAAGCGACGGCGGGGTCGGCCTGCACGATGGTGTTGAGCTCCACCTGGCGCCGTTTCATCTCGGCAAAGGAGATGTCCTGGGGCATCTCGGACACGGCTGTGAGGAAGCCGTTGTCCTGCTGCGGGAAGAAACCCTTCGGGATCAGGATGAAGAGGTAGATCGAGAGTGCTACGGTCGCGAAGAAGATGCAAAGGGTGACGAAACTGTGGCGCAGCGCGACGTCGAGCCCGCGTTCGTAGGCGCCGAGCACCCTTTCGAACATCCGCTCGCTCCACTGGTAAAAGCGGCCGTGCCGAGCCTCGTGGTTGGCGCGCAGGAAGCGCGAGGCCATCATCGGCGTCAGGGTCAGCGACACCACCAGAGAAACAAGGATCGCCATCGCCAGCGTGACCGCGAATTCGCGGAACAGCCGGCCGATGATGCCGCCCATCAGGAGCAACGGGATCAGCACCGCGATCAGAGAGATGCTGATCGAGACGATCGTAAAGCCGATTTCGGCCGCGCCCTTGTAGGCCGCAGCAAGCGGCCTCTCGCCCTGCTCGACGTAACGGGTGATGTTCTCCAGCATCACGATGGCGTCGTCCACTACGAAGCCGACCGCGATCGTCAGCGCCATCAAGGAGAGGTTATCCAGCGAATAGCCGAAGACCCACATCAGCGAGCAGGCTCCCAGTAGCGCTAGCGGCACAGTGATGCTCGGGATGATCGTCGCCCAGAAGCTGCGGAGGAAGATGAAGATCACCATCACCACGAGCGCGATAGTGGTCATGAGCGTGATCTGTACGTCCTCGACGGCGGCGCGGATGGTGATGGTGCGGTCGCTGATGATCTTGATCGAGATCGCGGGCGGGATGGCCGCGATCAGCCGCGGCAGCTGCGCCTTGATGCGATCGACGGTCTCGATGACGTTGGCGCCGGGTTGCTTAAAGATGACGAGGAACACGCCGCGCTTGCCGTCGGCCCAGGCCGCCGTCTTCATGTCCTCCGGCCCTGCCACGGCCTCACCGATGTCGCGGATCCGCAATGGAGCGCCGTTGCGATAGGCGACGATGACGTCCTGCCAATGCTGGGCCTGGGTGAGCTGGTCGTTGGCGTAGATCGTGTAGGCGCGCTTGGCCCCGTCGATGCTGCCCTTCGGGCTGTCGGTGGTCGCAGCCGCGATCTGGGCGCGCACGTCCTCCAGCGACAGGCCCTTGGCGACGAGCTTGGCCGGATCGATCTGTATGCGTACGGAGGGTTTCTGCTGTCCGCCGACGAACACTTGGGCGACGCCGGATAACTGGCTGATCTGTTGCGCGAGCTGCGCATCGGTGCGGTCGCTGACGACGGTCAGCGGCAGCGTGTCGGACGTCGCGGACAGGATCATCACCGGCGAATCCGCCGGGTTGACCTTGCGATAGGTGGGAGGCGAGGGCAGGTTCTTCGGCAATTGGCCGCTCGCTGCATTGATCGCTGCCTGCACATCGTTGGCGGCGGCGTCGATCTTCCGGTTGAGGTCGAACTGGATCGTGATCGACGCCGAACCCAGCGAGCTGGTCGACGTCATCTGCGTGATGCCGGGGATCTGTGCGAGCTGGCGTTCGAGCGGCTGCGCCACGGAAGAGGCCATGGTCTCGGGGCTGCCGCCGGGGAGCGAGGCCGAGAGCTGAATGGTCGGAAAGTCGACCTGGGGCAGCGGTGCAACCGGCAGCAGAGGATAGGCCACGAGGCCTACGAACAGGATGCCCGCCATCAGCAGTGAGGTGCCGATCGGATAGCGGATGAACGGAGACGAGAAGCTCTCTTGCATGCCCTGACACCACAGCCCTGGCCAGCGCATCTTCTCCCCGCGCACAGCGGAGTCGCGCCCGAGAGCGCAAGTGCGTTTCCTTCAGCCCATTTGCTTGTTCATTGCCCTGGAACGTCGTCGGTCCGGGCCGGCGTTGTGATAGAAAGACTAGTACGTTCGCTTGGGCCAGCGAACGGATTCCTGCGCTGGATGCTTTGCGACCTTTGTCGAAGGAGAGCTGCAGCGAGTTATGCGTTCCGCGCAGGCCGGAAAACTGGGTGCTTTCCGCTTCCGCATCTTTGCGGCGCTGTGTCTCACTCATTTCGTCGCGTGTCACAAGCCGGAGAGGTATGAAATAGGAACAATCGCTTCTGCCGCGCAGTTGTGCCATATCGAAATGACATAACGCGTGCCGTTGCCACCGATTCGAGGAATGTCCGATGCGCCTGCCGATCCTGACCCTCACCGCAATTGTCACGCTGTTCGCGGCGGCAGATGCCAGCGCCCAGACCTACGATCCGCGTTACCCGGTCTGCATGCACGTCTACATGCCCGGCGGTTTTGGCGGTGGTGGCGGCGACTATTTCGACTGCTCCTTCACCTCGCTGCCGCAGTGCCGCGCCACGGCTTCGGGCCGCTCGGCAAGCTGCGACGTCAATCCCTACTACGCGTTCGACCAACCCCCGCCGCCGCCGCGCCGGCGCCACAAGAACGTGCACTAGCGATCCGCAATGCGGCCTTCAGGGGGAATTTTCATGCGTCGCTTATTCGGCCTGATCATGACCGTCGGTGCCCTGCTCACGGCCGCGCCATCGCATGCACAGACCTTCGATCCGCGCTATCCCGTCTGCATGCACGTCTATTCCGGTGCGAACGGGGGTGGCGGGGAGTGGTACGATTGCTCCTTCACCTCAGTCCCGCAGTGCCAAGCTACCGCTTCAGGCCGCTCGGCCAGCTGCGATCTCAATCCGTATTATCCGTTCAACGCACCGCCGCAGCGCTTACGCCATCAGCGAGGCGGCTAGCGCTGGGCAATTACGTCCCGGCGGTCCATGGGGCATCGCGGATGAGCCGCCGCGTGCCTTTAGGAGCGCGGCGCCATGTTGACAGCGTCGACGATTGCGTTGGTCAATTGCCACGTCATCTTGTCCGTGGTCCAGTCGCTTGCGTGCAGCCTGTCGTCGTCGCCTGGGTCGACCATGCGGTCGAACGAAATCCCGGCGACATCATGCCAGCCCTTCATCAGCGCGAAACGGCCGAAGACGTTGACGCGCTTCTCCTGCGCGATCTGGCTGATCGCCTCGACCATGGCGCTCGCCTTCCTGGCCTTGGCCGGTGTCAGCAGCGCCGGCACATATTGAAGGTCCATCAGGATCACATCGATCTGCTTGGCGTCGAGCAGCCGGTCAACACCCTCGCGGATCGCTTGCGTGGTGTCCTCGAACGAGGGACCGGCGGATTGCCACACTGAATTGGTACCGACCTGCCAGATCACCAGATCGGGCTTCAGATCGAAGACGTCATGCTCGAACCGATTCAACTCCAAACGAGCATCTTCGCCGCCGACGCCGCGGTTGATCACCTCGATTGCGACGTTTGGAAATTTTATCCGAAGGTCCGACAGCAGCCGCTGCGGATAGGGCGCAATACCCCCTTCGCCCGCCGTGGTCGACGAGCCGATCGCGACCAGCCTGGCCTGTCCGCCCTTCACTCGGTGAGCAAAATTTGTCAGCGGCTGCTCGAAAGGCGCGGCCCGGACGGGAAACTCTAAGGGATCGAGAGCCACGGGTCGCTTTCCTTTCGCAGCCAGAACAACGCCGGCAGAAAGAATAGCCCGTTTCCCCGAGGTCACCTAGCGTCGCGAGGCCCGCTTGCTATTGCTTCCGGATGCCTGACAGCTCCACCACCTTGCGCCAACGGTCGGTCTCCGCCGTCAGCATGCCGCCGAATTCGCTGGCATTGCCGTGCAGCGGGATCGCGCCGAGCCCGGCGATGCGGGACTTGATCTCCGCGTCGGACAGCGCGGCGTCGATTTCGCGATTGAGCAGGTCGATGATCTCGCGCGGCGTGTCGTGTGGAGCGCCGACACCGTAGAATGAACTCGTCTCGTAGCCGCTGAGCGTGTCCGCGATCGGCGGCGCGTCCGGCAAAATCTCCGAACGCTCGCGCGTGGTGACGCCGAGTGCGCGCAGCTTGCCGGCGCGCACGAGCTCGAAGGATGAAGTGACGTTGTCGAACATGCCCTGAATCTGGCCGCTCATCACGTCGGTCAATCCGGGTGCCGAGCCGCGATAGGGCACGTGGATGAACTGCACGCCGGCCAGCGACTTGAACAGCTCGCCGGAGAGATGCAGCGAGGTGCCGATGCCGGAAGAGGCAATCGACATCTTGCCGGGATTGGACTTGGCGTAGGCCATGAAGTCGGCGACGCTCGTCACCGGCAGGTCGTTGTTGACAACCAGCACCAGCGGAATTCGTGCGACGCCGGCGACCGGCGCGATGCCCTTGGCGAAATCATACGGCAGCGCCGGGTCGAACGAGGCGTTGATGGCGTTGGCGGTCGAGGTCAACAGCAGGGTGTGACCATCGGGGGCGGACGTAATCACCGCCTGTGTCCCGATATTGCTGCCGGCGCCGGGCTTGTTCTCGACGACGAAGGTCTGGCCGAGCCGGTCGGAGAGGCGCTGGCAGAGCAGCCGCGACAGCACGTCGGTGGCCCCACCCGGCGCATAGGGTACCACCCATTTCACGCTGCGCGAGGGATAGGAGGGATTGCCGATCGCAAAGGCGCGTGGCGTGGCGAGCACGGTTGCGGCAGAGGCTGCAGCCTGAAGGAAATGTCGCTTGGTGATCAATGCATGCATCCCGCTCTTCTTCCTTCTCCCCTTGTGGGAGAAGGTGGCGCGAAGCGCCGGATGAGGGGTCACTCTCCGCACGTGAACTCGCGGAGAGTGCCCCCTCACCCGTCTCGCCGCTATGCGGCGAGCCACCCTCTCCAACAAGGCGAGAGGGGAAGCTTCCACGCACGATGAGATACTGCAAAGGCTGTGGCTGCGCACGCCCATCCCACCGGTTTGGTAAAGGATGACTAGAGTTAATCGCGCACTAACCCGGTTTTACCTTGTCTCTTAACACCTGGGCAGGGCGTGCGAGCTAAGCTCTCGGAACCAGCAGACACGTTCCGAAAGAATGAACGGCATGACAACCGGCGTCATCGAGCAACCGAAAGCCGCGCGCGCACCTTCGGCTTCGAAAATCTGGCTGAAGGCGATCGAGCTCACCGCACGGATAGAGACGTTGCCGGGCCGGCTGTTCGCCGACGTCGTCGATGATTGGGCGCAGCGCCAGCCCGATCGCATTGCGCTGGCCACCGATGACGCGAGCCTCGACTATGAGGGGCTTTCGAAACGCATCAATCGCTATGCGCGGTGGGCGCGCTCGGCCGGTGTGGCCAAGGGCGACAGTGTCGCGCTGATCATGCCGAACGGCATCGACTATGTCGCGGCCTGGCTCGGCATCAGCCGGGTCGGTGGCGTGGTCGCGCTGATCAACACCAAGCTCGTCGGCCGGTCGCTCGCGCATTGCATCGGTGTCGCAAGGCCCGCTCACATCATTGTCGCGCACGAGCTCAAGGATGCGCTGGACGGCGCGTCGCCACCCCTGAACACGGAAGCAAAGGTCTGGACTCATGGCGATGCCCGCAGCGAACGTGCGATCGATGTCGCGCTTGCCGCCCTCGACGACGGGCCGCTTTCGCCGGACGAGCGTGGCGACGTCACCATCGACGACCGGGCCCTGCTGATCTACACGTCCGGGACGACCGGCCTGCCGAAAGCCGCCAGCATCAGCCACCGCCGCATCCTCAATTGGGGCTTTTGGTTCGCCGGCCTCACCGGCGCGACGCCGCAGGATCGGCTCTACGATTGCCTGCCGCTGTTCCACTCGGTCGGCGGCATCGTCGCGCCATGCAGCATGCTCGCTGCCGGCGGTGCGGTGGTGATCGCGGAAAAATTCTCGGCCTCGAATTTCTGGCCCGACATTGTGCGCCACGACTGTACGCTGTTTCAGTATATCGGCGAGCTCTGTCGCTACCTGCTCAAGGCGTCGCCGTCGGAATACGAGAACCGGCATCGCCTGCGGCTCGTCTGCGGCAACGGCCTGCGCGGTGATATCTGGGACGATTTTCAGGCGCGTTTCGCCATTCCGCGCATCCTCGAATTCTACGCGGCGACGGAAGGCAATTTCTCGCTGTTCAACGTCGAGGGCCAGCCCGGCGCGATCGGCCGCGTTCCGCCGCTGCTCGCGCATCGTTTCCCTGCCGGTCTCGTCAAGCTCGATCCCGATAACGGCGCGCCGCTGCGCAATGCAGAGGGGTTTTGTATTCCCTGCGCGCGCGGCGAGCCCGGCGAAGCCATAGGCCGCATCGGCACGGCGGATGAGGGCGGCGGCCGCTTCGAGGGCTACACCGAGGCGAGCGAGACCGAGAAGAAGATCCTGCGCGATGTCTTTGCCAAGGGCGATTCCTGGTTCCGCACCGGCGACCTGATGCGGCTCGACGAGAAGGGATTCTTCCACTTCGTCGACCGCATCGGCGACACCTTTCGCTGGAAGGGCGAGAACGTCGCGACTTCGGAGGTCAACGACGCAGTGCGCGATTTCAGCGGCGTGATCGACGCCACCACCTACGGCGTCAGCATCCCCGGCACTGATGGCCGCGCCGGCATGAGCGCGATCGTGGTGAACGAGGGCTTCGTCCTCGAGGCGCTGCCCGCCCATCTCGCACAGCGCCTGCCGGCCTATGCTCATCCCGTCTTCATACGCATCTCGCGCGAGCTCGATGCGACCGAGACGTTCAAGCAGAAAAAGGGCGAGCTCGCGCGCGAGGGGTTTGATCCGGGCGCGGTCTCCGATCCGCTGTTCATGCAGGACCCGAAGACGGGCACCTATGTCGCGCTGAACGCGGAGACGTACGCGCAAATCAACGAGGGTACGATCCGGTTCTAGCCGCATGAAAATTCGGAGATAGGTCCAATTTTATCCGAATTGTCCAAGAAGCCATTTACTTCTGTCGGGTAAACAAGCGGCCAAGGGAGGCGGTCATCAAGAACCGCCGAAACACGAACGACAACAGAAGCGAGCCAGCCATGTCGGTACGGTCTAAGGTCATCGAAGCGATCCAGCAGATCGCCAAGGAGCAGCACGTCGCGCTTCCCGCACTCTCTGACGATCTGTCCCTGCACGAGACGGGATTCGACTCGCTCGCCTTCGCCATCCTGGTGGCACGCCTCGAGGACGAGACTGGCGTCGACCCCTTCACCATCTCCGAGGACGCAGCGTTCCCCGCCACCGTGGGCGATTTCGTGCGGGCCTACGAAAATGTCCCCGCGTGAGATCTTTGCGCTCCGCGACCATCTTGGCACGGAGCTGACCGGCCGCACGCTGTCGGACGCGCACGAGGTCGTGTCGCTGACGGATATCCTGTCGCAGACGGTCCTGGCTGGCCGCCTGGGCGAGCTGTCCGGCCGCGCGGTGCTGCTGAAATTGTCCGACCAGCTCCGGTCAGGCCTTGCCATGATCGAGCTCGACGGTATTGCGCGCCGCATGCTGCTGTGCCCGCCCGATCTCAACCCCGCGCATCTCGATGCGCTCATCGCGGATGCCGGGATCGATGCCGTCGTCACCGACGAGCCCGATCGCTGGGCCGAGACCGGCGTGCCGCTGGTCGTCACCGCACAACTGCCGCTTCAAGCCACTGCGCCGGCCAGGACCGAATGTGCCACGGAGTGGCTGATGCTCACTTCGGGCACGTCGGGCGTGCCGAAAATCGTCGGCCATACGCTGGAAGCCCTCACCGGCGCCATCGTCGCCGAAGGCCCGGCGCGCGGACCCGCGCCAATATGGGCGACGTTCTACGACATCCGCCGCTATGGCGGCCTGCAGATATTCCTCCGCGCCGTCCTCTCGGGCGGCTCGATGGTGCTGTCCGATCCGCATGAGGCGCTCGGCGATCACGTCACGCGGCTGAACGCGCGCGGCGTCTCCCATATCTCCGGCACGCCCTCGCACTGGCGCAAATTGTTGATGAGCGGCTCGGCCGCGCAGTTCGCGCCGCGCTATGTCCGCCTCTCCGGCGAGATCGCCGACCAGGCGGTGCTGGACGGCCTGAAGGCGGCGTTCCCGAATTCCTCCGTCGGCCATGCCTATGCATCAACCGAGGCCGGCGTCGGCTTTGCCGTCAATGACGGGCTGGAAGGCTTTCCGGCGGACTATCTCGGCAACCGCAACGGCGTCGAAATGAAGGTCGTCGACGGCTCGCTACGCATCCGTTCGACCCGCACAGCGCACGCCTATATCGGCCGCGACGCGGCCGCGCTCACCGATGCGGACGGGTATGTCGATAGCGGCGATATCGTCGAATTGCGCGGCGACCGCTACTATTTCGTCGGCCGCCGCGGCGGCATCATCAATATCGGTGGGCTGAAGGTTCACCCCGAAGAGATCGAGGCGGTGATCAACCGTCATCCCGACGTACGGATGTCGCGGGCGAAGTCACGCAAGAGCCCGATCACCGGCGGCATCGTCGTCGCCGACGCGATCCTCGCCGACGGTACCGATACGGCGCGCGCGAAAGAGATCCGCGACCAGATCCTGGATCAGTGCCGCGCGCAGCTCGCGTCCCACAAGGTGCCGGCGGTGATCCGCTTCGTCGAGGCGCTCGACGTCACCCCGGCCGGCAAACTGGCGCGCACCGATGCATAATGTTCTCGTCACGGGTGGTAGCCGCGGCATCGGCCTTGCAATCGGCCAGCGGCTTGTTGATGGCGGCTACAACGTGATCGCGGCGGCGCGGCGCGAGAGCGACGCGCTCAAGGCGGCGATTGCCGGGTCGGAGGGGCGCCTGCATTTCCGCGCCTGCGACCTCGCCGTGATCGACGCGATTCCCGCTTTCGCAAAACTCGTGCGCGATGAATTCGGCCCGATCTACGGCCTCGTTAACAATGCCGGCCTCGGCAGCGAAGGCCTGCTCGCGACCATGCACAATTCCGAGATCGAGGCGCTGGTGCAGCTCAACGTGCTGTCGCCGATCATTCTCACCAAATATGTCGCACGGCAGATGATGGCCGACGGTGCCGGCCGCATCATCAACATCTCGTCGATCATCGCGACCACCGGCTATAACGGCCTCTCCGTTTACGGTGCGACCAAGGCCGCCGCTACCGGCTTCACCCGTTCGCTTGCGCGCGAGGTCGGCAAGCTCGGCATCACCGTGAACGCGATCGCGCCCGGTTTCATCGACACCGAGCTGACGCACAATCTCTCCGGCGACAGCCGAAAGCGCATCGCCGGCCGCAGCGCGCTGCGGCGCCTGCCGGAGACCGACGACGTCGCGCGCATGGTGGAATATCTGCTGGGCGAGGGCGGGCGCAACGTGACGGGTAGCGTGTTCACGGTCGACGCGGGCAACACGGCGTAGGCGGAACTCTACTGCCACAATTGCATTGATCCGGCGCAATGACATCATCCGGATTTGGTCGTAAGATGCCGCGCAATTGATTGGCTTACGTCAATCGATCTACCCTAATCGACAGGGAGCAGTCCATGACCGCTGCGAGCCCGGACAAGGCGTCGGCAAAGCCATCTTCCGCACAGCAAAGCGACGTCCACTGCCAGACCGTTCACTGCCAACCGATGTCTCATCAAAATTCAGGTGATCACGGTTACGAAATGTATCCGCAGAAATTCGTGCGTCTGGTCGGTTGCCATGACGTACCCTCATCCGCGCTACGCAAGCGCGAGGGCGAGAAGCTGCACTAGACGTTTCAGGTCCGGTGCTTCGGCAGGTCAATCCGTTCCTGTGAGAACTCCGGCGGGCCGTCGGTCAGGCGGCGGATCCGGCGCTCGCGTTCGTCTTCAGACAGGGCGGGATCGAGCAGTCCCTCGAGTTCATGCACCGCAAGCTCTTCGATCCTGGTGGCATCCGAAGCGAGCGAGTGCCCTGGCGGGAGTGCCGGGGGCGCGACCTTCAGGCCCAGCTCGACCAGCGTACGAATGGCATCGGAGCGCGACAGGTGATGGGTTTCGGCCCAGCTATCGACGGCCGCGGTCAGGCTTTCCGGCATCTTCACCGCGCTGATCGGATCACGTCCGGTGCGCCGGCTTACCGGAGCGATGGAGTCCTTCCTGTCGAAGTCGGACACGTCGATGTTCCCGCGCAACCATGTGAGATCATCGAGACTAGACGCCATTTACGGCCAACTGTTTGATGCCGATCAATGACCTTCTGTGGCATTGCAGCGCGCCCTCATCTTGTTGTCCGGGTCCATTTCGGCCAATGGTTGCGAGGGCGCGCCCCCCGGCGAACCCGAATCGATTCTTCCACGTATGTTTCTTTGGACGTGCGTCCCAACTATCCGGCATCATCCGATGACATCAGCGTTCTATAGCGGCATTCCAGTCTTTCGCGGCTTCACCAGCCTGATGGACCCCGCTTTGTATTCGCCGCTGCCCGACGACTGGAGCGTCGGCGTTGCCGACATCGTGGATTCCACCAAGGCCATCGCGTCGCAGCGCTACAAGGCGGTGAACATGGCCGGTGCCGCCGTGATCGCGGCGGTGACGAACGTATTGGAGGGACGCGAATTTCCCTTCGTGTTCGGCGGCGACGGCGCGAGTTTTGCGGTCGCGCCTGATGACCTCGAACTGGCCCGCGAGGCTTTGGCTGCGACCGCGACCTGGGTGCGGGAAGATCTCGATTTGCGGATGCGCGTCGCGCTGGTGCCGGTGAGCGCCATTCGCGCGCAGGGCCTCGACGTGCGCGTCGCGCGCTTCGGCCCGTCGGCCAATTTGTCCTATGCGATGTTTTCTGGCGGCGGGCTCGCCTGGGCGGACGCAGCGATGAAGTGCGGCGAGTTTGCGATCATCGAGGCGCCCGCGGGCACGCAGCCCGATCTCTCCGGCCTGTCCTGCCGCTTCGAGGTGATTCCGGCTGCGCGCGGCCTGATCCTGTCCGTGCTGGTCATGCCGGCCCAGGGCGCCGATCCCTCGGCATTCCGCAACGTGATCGAGGACATCATCCACCTCGTCGAGCGCAGCCCGGATGCCGGTCGGCCCGTGCCGCCGCAGGGGCCACCGCTGACATGGCCGCCGCAGGGGCTGGAATATGAGGCGCGCACCATGCGCGGAGGTCCGCTGCTCGGGCGCCGCGCCCGCGTGCTGGCCTACACGCTTTTCGTCTATCTGATCATGCGCTTCGACCTCAAGGTCGGCGGCTTCGTGCCGAAGCTCTATAGACGACAGGTCGTGGAGAACTCCGATTTCCGGAAATATGACGACGGCCTGCGCATGATCCTCGACTGTACGCCCGAGCTCGAACGCGCGCTCAGCGATCGTCTCGCAGCTGCCGCGCGCGATGGCATCGTGCGTTACGGTCTCCACCAGCAGGACGCCGCGATGATGACCTGCTTCACCCCGTCGGCGCTCCGCAGCGACCACGTCCATTTCATCGACGGTGCGCGGGGCGGCTACGCCTCGGCGGCGACGGCGCTGAAGGCGATGACGGCGTGAAGCGCTAGCGTCCCGCCCGGGTCCAGGTTTCGCCGCCGCAGAGCGCGCCGACGCAGCCTTCGACCCGCAGCGAATCCGCTGATGTCACGGTCACGCTGCTCGCATAGGTGCCGCCGTCGTCGGCATTGTAGATCTGGCCCGACCATTTGTTCGGCCCTGAAGGCTGCATGCCGCTGAACAACGGCAAGCCGATCATCGGGCGCCTGGCGAGGGCGGGATTGGGATTCTTGCTGTCGGTGGCGGGCTGGCCGGTCGCGGTGTCGTGGGGTTCACGCAGCCAGACGACATTGCCGCAGATGCCGCCGCCGCATTTGCTGATCTTGACGCGGGCATCGCCGGCCTGGGTCAGCCAGGTCCCGTCGGCGCTCTGCGCACGGGCGGCAGTCGCGCCAAGGAGCGCAGCCAGGACGATGAGAGCAGCGAATTTGGAAGTCATGGAGAGAGCCCCGAAGTGGAGCGCCTCCATAGCAGCCCAGCAGGATAGTGCAACGCGGGATGGAATCACATTCCTGCGTTTATCTGCCTGCGTGCATTGACCTGCGCTCATTTGCCCCAGCGCACCAAGGCGACCGAGCCTGCGGTCGACAGCCCGAACACCACCATGGCGCCGCCGACCAGTGCGAACAGGGTCCAGGCTGGAGCCTGCGCCATCATGAGGGTGCCGCCGCCGATCGCGACGATCAGAAGGCGCGCGGTGGAGGCGAGCACGGGACCGCCGACCCGCGCCGCGCCTTGCGAGGAGAAATACAGCGACACGCCCATGCCGAAGAACACAAAGGTCGGGCCCGCCCAGTGGAAGTAGCTGTGCGCGGCGGCGGCGACGCCGGCATCCCTGGTGAAGAGCGAAACCCACAGAGACGGATCGAGCGCGATGACGAGGCCGATCAGGCCGACCGTAATTCCCGAGGCCGCGGCCGCGGTCCAGGCCACGCGCCGCGCGCGTTTCACCTGTCCGGCGCCCATCGCCATGCCGACCATCGGCACCGATGCGATGCCGAAGGCGAAGGTGATCGGGATCAGCAAGAATTCCAGTCGCGAGCCGATGCCGTAACCGGCCAACATCTCGGTGCCGAAGGTCGCCAGGATCTTGGTGAAGATCAAAATGGTGAGCACGGTCTGGAGCGGCGACAGGCAGGCGACCGCGCCGACCTTGAGGATGTCGAAGAACAACGCGCGATCGAAATGGAAGGCGCGGAAATCCAGCGGCAGCCGGCTGCGGCCGGACCAGAGATACCAGAGGAAAAAGATCGCAGCACAGGTGAACGCGATCAACTGACCGGCGGCGACGCCGGGCATGCCGAATTGCGGCACGCCGAATAGGCCAAGCCCCAGCGTGCCGCCGAGCGCGATCTGGAGCACGCTCGTCCCGATCAGCGCCATCGAGGGCAGACGCATGTCGCCGGTGCCGCGGATCACCGAGGCCAGCGTGTTGACGAGCCAGATCGCGACCGCGCCGGAGAACAGCATTTGCGAATAGCCGCTGGCTTCCTCGAGTACACGCTCGCGCCCGCCCAGCAGCATGAAGAACGAGCGGCCGAAGACGAGCATCGTCACCGTGAAGAAAAGCCCGCCGCAGAGGCCGATGATGGCGGCGTGCAGCGCCAGCGTCGCCGCACGGGTCCGATCGCCGGCGCCGAGCGCGCGGCTGATCGCAGACGAGACGCCGCCGCCCATCGCGCCCGCGCTCATCATCTGCGTCAGCATGGCGAACGGAAACACCAGCGCGATCGCTGCGAGCGGGATGGTGCCGAGCCGGCCGATATAGGAGGTCTCGGCGACCGCAACGAGCGTGCTGCCGACCATCGCGATCATGTTGGGGATCGCAAGCCGCAGCAGTGTGGGCAGGATCGGTGCCGTCAGCAAGCCGGCGATGGGGGAGGCGACCGGGGCAGGCGGCGGCACGGCGTCTATCGAGGCGTCGATCGTCATGTGTCACCGCGCGGAATATTGGATGATGACCGACATATTATATGGCGTGCGGCGCCGGCGCCAGCCTCGCTTCACGCAGGGCTCACCAGGGCAGGCCGCAGAGGTCGATGGTGCCCAGCGTCGGCGCGCTGACGATGTTGCAGACATAGGGCGCCATGTGGGTGAAGCGGATCCGCCCCTCCGGCTGCTCGCAATAGACCTCGCCCTTGAAGGGGAGCCAGCTGCGGTTCTGGTAGAACGCGACATTGTGCGGCTCGCAGAACAGCAGCGCGAAGCGGACCGCCTCGTTGGCACGCATGGTATGCAGCGCGGCGTCGATCGCCATGGTGGCATAGCCGCGGCCGCGCCGGTCCTCCCGCGTGCAGACGCCGCCGATGCCGCCGATGTGAACCTTCTGCCCGTTCCAGGTGACGGTGCGGAAATAGATGCCGACATGGCAGACGAGACCATCCTCGGGCGTCTCGATCAGCACGCGCAAACCGGCATTGGCCCATTTGACGTGAGCCCAGGAGGGCTTCTCGACGGCGTCGCGTCCCCAGACGGCGCTGAGCAGGGGCTGTGCGATCGGCCATGAGGCGTCGCCGTTCAAAATGTCGATCTCGATGCTCATCGCTCTCTCTTTCGCATCTCCGTGCCGTGGGTGCGTTTCGTTCTGCCATAAGCACCTCAAAGGCAATGATATTTTACGGCCCGGTTGAAACGACCGACATCCTTGCGACGATTTTATGCAATCCGGCCAAGCCGCTGCACCATGCCTTCTGGAAAATTCGCGGTATTTAACGGCCACGGAACCTTCTATAAGGGGTGACCGTTAAGTCTCGTTCCCCCATCAGTCGCGGACAACACCCATGACCTTTACGCTGCCCCCACTCCCCTACGCCTATGACGCCCTCGGGCAATTCATGTCGAAGGAAACGCTCGAATTCCACCACGACAAGCATCATCAGGCCTATGTCACCAACGGCAACAACGCGCTCAAGGGCACCGAATGGGAAGGCAAGTCCCTTGAGGAGATCGTCAAGGGCTCGTTCGGCAAGAACCCCGCGGTGTTCAACAATGCCGGCCAGCACTACAACCACATCCATTTCTGGAGCTGGATGAAGCCCAATGGCGGCGGCACCAAGCTGCCGGGCAAGATCGAGAAGAAGATCAACGAGGATCTCGGCGGCTTCGAGAAGTTCAAGACCGACTTCCAGGCGGCCGGCGTCGGCCAGTTCGGCTCCGGCTGGTGCTGGCTCCAAGTCAAGAACGGCAAGCTCGAGATATCCAAGACCCCGAACGGCGAGAATCCGCTGGTGCACGGCGCCACCCCGATCCTCGGCTGCGACGTCTGGGAGCACTCCTACTACATCGACTATCGCAACCGCCGTCCGGACTATCTCAAGGCGTTTGTCGAGAACCTCGTGAACTGGGAATACGTCGAGTCCCTGTTCGACAAGGCGTAAGATTTTACGCCGTCATTCCGGGATGGTGCGCTAGCACCAGACCCGGAATCTCGAGATTCCGGGTTCGGCTTCGCCGCCCCGGAATGACGGAAACAACGGAAGGCGGTCGCACGTGCGGCCGCCTTTTTGCTGTGCGGAATTCGGCCCCGCATGGCCCTGCGCGAGGTGCGCATCGCTCCCGTCATCGTACTGTTTGCATCGCATCTGCGGCGCCCTTAATCAGGACGGGCATCACCCTCGAGCCGAACGCGCCCGTTGTCAGAACCCTCCCCGAAAGACCCGGCGCCCGCCGCGGACGCGGACTCCGAGCCACGGCCGGGGCGCGTGCGCAAGCCGATCGGCTGGTCGACCATCATCATCGCAGCGCTGGTGGCGGTGAGCGCGGGTCTGGTCTGGCGGCGTGACGGCACCGACGGTGTTCTCGAGATCCTGACCCACGATCTCTCGCTGTTCGGCGGCATCCTGCCGCGCGTGCTGGCCGGGTGCCTGCTCGGCGCCTTCATTTCGGAAATCCTGCCGCACGAAAAAGTCTCGCGCGCGCTCGGGCCGAAATCGGGCCTGAAAGGCCTTCTGATCGGCACTGCCTTCGGCGCGATCCTGCCCGGCGGTCCCTTCACCGCCTATCCCGTGGCGAGTGCGCTGCTGGCGGTCGGTGCCGATTTCGGTGCCACCATCGCCATGGTCGTGAGCTGGACCTTGATCGGCTATGGCCGGGCGGTGGCCTGGGAAATCCCGATCATGGGTACCGACTTCACGCTGTGGCGCATCATCATCTCGCTGCCGTTGCCGGTGCTCGCAGGCGCGCTCGGCCGATTTGTCTATGTGCGGCTCTATCCGAAGCCAGCCCTGAAGGACGACGAGAATTGAGCGCCGCGCTTCTGATCGACATCCTGTTGTGGGGCTCGGTGTTCGGCGTCGGCCTGATCGCCTTTCGCCGCGGCCCACCGGTGTTCAAGTCCTCGCTGCGCGAAGGCTCCATGGACTTCATCAATATCGTGCCCCGGATCGCGCTGGGGGTGATCGGCTCCGGCTACATCGCCGCCATCATCCTGCAGGAGGTGATCAGCGGCTGGCTCGGCCCGGACAGCGGCTGGCTCGGGGTCGCGACTGCCGTGGTCGCCGGGGCCGCGACGCCCGGTGGCCCGGTGATCGGGTTCTCGATCGGTACGGTGGCGTTGAAATCGGGCGGTGGGGTGCCGCAGGTGGTCGCCTATGTCGTCGCCTGGGCCCTGTTTGCCTTCCAACGGGTGATTTTGTGGGAGATTCCGTTCATGCCGGCCCGTTTCGTCTGGTTCCGCTGTGCGGTTTCGGTGCCGTTCCCGTTCGTCGCCGCCGCCATCGCCATGGTGATCGGGAAGCCCTAGAGCCCGGCGTGGACAGAGGTAATGTTATAATATAACGTTTCGGCATGGTTCCCGCCGCCTCCCAAGCCCATCATCACGATTATGCTCATGGCCATTCCCATGATCATTCCCATGACCACGGGCATTCGCATGGACACGATCACACCCACGCACACATCCATGGTGCGGCCTCTCCGCATCCGGCTCAGGCGGCGCACTGGTCGATCCTGCGCATGACGATGGCCGCCCGCCTCGCGGCCGCGCTCGTGGTCTGCGCCGTGCTCTGGGGCGTGGTCTTCCTGGCGATGAGGTGACCATGGCGGCGCTGCATTTCCACAACGTTACGCTCGGCTATGACCGTCACCCGGCCGTGCACCACCTCAATGGTGAGGTCGCCCCGGGCGCGTTGCTGGCCGTGATCGGCCCGAACGGGGCCGGCAAGTCGACACTGCTGCGCGGCATTGTCGGCATCCTCAGACCACTCGACGGCAGCATCCATCTCGGCGGGCTCGACAGCCGCGATATCGCCTATCTGCCGCAGAGTGCGGAGATCGACCGCAGCTTCCCGATTTCGGTGCTGGACTTCGTTGCCACCGGGCTATGGCGCGGGACCGGCCTGTTCGGCGGCATCGGCAAGGCGGCGCGCGAAAAGATCCTCCGCGCGATCGCTTCCGTCGGTCTCAACGGTTTCGAAAACCGCCCGATCGGCACACTCTCGGGCGGCCAGATGCAGCGCGTGCTGTTTGCGCGCGTGCTGCTCCAGGACGCGCGGCTGATCGTGCTGGACGAGCCCTTCAACGCCATCGACAGCAAGACCACGGCCGATCTGCTGGCGCTGGTGAAGCACTGGCATGGCGAGGGCCGCACCGTCCTCGCCGCGCTGCACGACATGGAGATGGTGCGCACCCATTTCAGCGAGACGCTGGTGCTGGCGCGCGGGCCCGTGGCGTGGGGCCCGACGGCAGAGGTGCTGACGCCGGAAAACCTTATGGTCGCGATGCGGATGTGCGAAGCCTTCGACGACAGCGCCGCCGCCTGCTCGGCCGATGATGCCCGCTCACGGGCGGCTTGATATCCGATGCTCTATGACGCGCTGATCGGCCCGTTCACCGAATTCGAGTTCATGCGACGTGCGCTCGCGGCCGTCATCGCGCTGTCGCTCGCGGGCGCGCCGATCGGCGTGTTCCTGATGTTGCGGCGAATGAGCCTGGTCGGCGACGCCATGGCGCATGCCATCCTCCCCGGCGCCGCTGTCGGTTTCCTGCTTTCCGGTCTCAACCTGTTCGCGATGACGGCCGGCGGCCTGATCGCGGGTTTTGCCGTCGCGATCCTCGCAGGCCTCGTCGCACGCTCGACCGGGTTGAAGGAGGATGCCTCGCTCGCGACCTTCTATCTGGCCTCGCTGGCACTGGGCGTGACCATCGTCTCGAT
Organism: Bradyrhizobium sp. MI1.11; assembly: GCF_055811255.1. Lineage (NCBI taxonomy): Bacteria > Pseudomonadati > Pseudomonadota > Alphaproteobacteria > Hyphomicrobiales > Nitrobacteraceae > Bradyrhizobium > Bradyrhizobium sp. MI1.11. The sequence continues at coordinate 47,558 of NZ_JBVVPM010000007.1, read as the reverse complement.
CAAGGGCACCAATATCGACCTGCTGCACGTGCTGTTCGGCAATATCCTCGCGATGGACGATCAGACGCTGCTGGTCGTCGCTTTCAACGCCACGGTGACGCTGCTGGTGCTCGCCGTGATCTATCGCCCGCTGGTGATCGAGAGCGTCGATCCCTTGTTCTTGCGCACCGTGAGCCGGGCTGGCGGGCCTGCGCATCTCGCTTTCCTTGCGCTGGTCGTGATCAACCTCGTCAACGGCTTTCAGGCGCTCGGCACGCTGCTCGCGGTCGGCCTGATGATCCTGCCGGCCGGCATCGCGCGGTTCTGGTCGCGCGATCTCACCGTCATGATCTGCATCGCGGTCGTCGCTGCCGCCGTCTCCGGCTATGCAGGTCTTGTGCTGTCGTTCCAGACCCGTGTGCCCTCGGGCCCTGCGATCATTCTGGTGGCGAGCGCGCTCTACACCGTCTCCGTCCTGTTCGGCCGGGTCGGCGGCGTCGTCAGGCAGCTGTTTCCCGGCCGGCATCTGGAAGCGTGACAGCGATGCGGCGCATCCTGCTTTGTGTGCTCTTGCTGATCGCCTCGCCGCTGCACGCTGCGGAGCAGCTGAAGGTCGTTGCGAGCTTCTCGATCCTCGCCGATTTCGTCCGTAATGTCGGCGGCGACCGGATCAATCTGACGACGCTGGTCGGGGCCGACAGCGACGTCCACGTCTACACGCCCGCGCCCAGCGATGCGAAGCGGATCGCGGACGCAAAGCTGGTCATCGTCAACGGCCTTGGTCTCGAGGGCTGGCTGCCGCGCCTCGTGCAGTCCTCCGGATCCAAGGCGCAGGTGATCACCGCGAGCGCCGGCATCGCGCCGCTCAAGCTTGGTTCGGCCGCCGACCCGCATGGCTGGCAGTCCGTTCCCAACGCCAAAATCTACGTCACCGACATCGCCAATGCGCTGGCCGCGGCCGACCCTGATGACGCGGAGCTCTTCCGCGCCCAGGCCAAGGCCTATCTGGAAAAGCTCGAAACGCTTGACCGCGAGGTCCGCGATGCCGTGGCCAAAATCCCGCAGGAGCGGCGCAAGGTGATCTCGACCCATGACGCCTTCGGCTATTTCGCCGCCGAATACGGCGTCCAATTCATCGCGCCGCTCGGCGTCTCCACGGAAACCGAGCCCAGCGCGCGGGACATCGCCACCATCATCGGCCAGATCAAGGCCCAGAAAATCCCAGCCGTGTTCCTGGAAAATATCAGCGACGACCGGCTGATCCGGCGGATCGCGGCGGAGACCGGCTCAAAAGTCGGCGGGACCCTGATTTCGGACGGTTTGACCGGCGAAAAGGGGCCTGCACCCACTTACATTGATATGGTCAGGCACAATATAAAGGCCCTGACCAGCGCGCTTGACCACTAGGGCAGGGGCCACCCCGCCTCGCGTCGCGCGAAAAGCCCGAAGTCCGGAGTTGTTATGTCTGAAGCGACCGCCCCAAAAATTCCCGTGACCGTCCTGACCGGCTATCTCGGTGCCGGCAAGACCACGCTGTTGAACCGCATCCTGTCGGAAAACCACGGCAAGAAGTACGCCGTCATCGTCAACGAATTCGGCGAGATCGGCATCGACAACGACCTCATCATCGGCGCCGATGAGGAAGTGTTCGAGATGAACAACGGCTGCATCTGCTGCACCGTGCGTGGCGATCTCGTGCGCATCATGGAAGGCCTGATGAAGCGCAAGGGCAAGTTCGACGCCATCATCGTCGAGACCACCGGTCTTGCCGATCCGGCACCGGTGGCCCAGACCTTCTTCGTCGACGAGGACGTGCAGAAGAACGCGCGTCTCGATGCGGTGGTCACGGTTGCGGACGCAAAATGGCTGTCCGACCGTCTCAAGGACGCGCCCGAGGCCAAGAACCAGATCGCCTTTGCCGACGTCATCGTGCTGAACAAGACCGATCTCGTCACCAAGGGCGAGCTTGCCGAGGTCGAGGCCCGCATCCGTGCCATCAACCCCTATGCGAAGCTGCACCGCACCGAGCGCTGCTCGGTGGCTTTGGCCGACGTGCTCGACCGCGGCGCCTTCGACCTCGATCGCATCCTCGACATCGAGCCGGGCTTCCTGAATGCCGATGATCATGACCACGACCATGATCATCATCACCACGGCCACGACCATCATCACGATCATGATCACGGCCACGGCCTGAAGCACTATCACGACGAGGATATGCAATCGCTGTCGCTCAAGACCGACAAGCCGCTCGATCCCAACGTGTTCATGCCCTGGCTCCAGAATCTGGTGCAGGTGGAGGGCGGCAAGATCCTGCGCTCCAAGGGCATCCTCGCCTTCCACGACGACGACGACCGTTACGTCTTCCAGGGCGTCCACATGATGCTGGAGGGCAACCACCAGCGGAAGTGGAAGGACGGCGAGCCGCGCGAGAGCCGCCTCGTCTTCATCGGCCGCGAATTGCCGCAAGATCTCATTCGCCAGGGTTTTGAGAGCTGCATCGTCTCGTGATGAAAGAGTTTACGCCGCCCGCCGATTCCGCCTCGATCGTCTCCGTCACCGAGCGCGTCAAGCCGCTCGCGCTCGGCATGGTCGTGACCTCCGTGCATTTCCTTGGGCCCCGCGCTGCCTTCGTCGGCGGCGAGGAGAATGTCGCGTTCGTGGATGGCCAGGGCGAGATCAGCAAGGTCGCCGTGCACAGCGGCGGCATTCTCTCGGCCGCCTCCGATGGCAAGCGCCTCGTGATGGGCGGCGACGATGGAAAAGTCGTGTCGCTCGACGCCAAGGGCGAGGTGACGCTGCTTGCGAGCGACCCGAAACGGCGCTGGATCGATGCGGTGGCGCTGCATCCGGACGGTGCCTACGCCTGGTCGGCCGGCAAGACCGCTTTCTTCAAGAGCGGCAAGAGCGAGGAGAAGTCGCTTGAGGTGCCCTCAACCGTTGGCGGCCTCGCGTTTGCGCCGAAGGGCCAGCGTCTCGCGATCGCCCATTACAACGGCGCAACGCTGTGGTTTCCCAACATGGCGGGATCGGCCGAATTCCTGCCCTGGGCTGGCTCGCATCTCGGCGTCACCTTCAGCCCGGACAACAAATTCCTGGTCACCACGATGCACGAATCCGCGCTGCACGGGTGGCGGCTTGCCGACAACAGGCACATGCGTATGACCGGCTATCCCGGCCGCGTCCGCTCGATGTCGTGGAGCGCGGGCGGCAAGGCGCTGGCGACCTCGGGCGCCGACACGGTGATCCTGTGGCCGTTTGCCAGCAAGGACGGCCCGATGGGCAAGGAGCCCGCGATGCTCGCGCCGCTCCAGGCGCGCGTGTCGGTCGTCGCATGCCATCCCAGGAACGACATCTTCGCCGCCGGCTATAGCGACGGCACCGTGCTGATGGTGCGTCTGGAGGACGGCGCCGAGATCCTTGTCCGCCGCAATGGCACGCCGCCGGTGGCCGCGCTCGCCTGGAACGCCAAGGGGACGCTGCTGGCGTTCGCCGACGAAAATGGGGATGGCGGGCTGCTGGAGCTTTGATCTGTCATCGTTCCGGCCGTAGATGGGGCCATGCGGTTTCTGACGACCTTCCAGATCGCTGACTTTGCGGACACGCTGGTCAGTCTGTTCACGGCCTTCGTGCTGGGCACGCTGATCGGTGCCGAGCGGCAGTACCGCCAGCGCACCGCGGGCCTGCGTACGAACGTGCTGGTCGCGGTCGGCGCCGCCGCCTTCGTCGATCTCGCCATGCACCTGACCGGCGCCGACGGCGCGGTGCGGGTGATCTCCTACGTCGTCTCGGGCATCGGCTTTCTCGGCGCCGGCGTCATCATGAAGCAGGGCATGGACGTGCGCGGGCTCAATACCGCGGCGACGCTATGGGCTTCGGCCGCGGTCGGCTCCTGCGCCGGCGCGGACATGATCGCCCAGGCGGCGGCGCTAACGGTGTTCGTGATTGCCGGCAACACCATGTTGCGGCCATTGGTCAACGCCATCAACCGCATTCCGCTGAACGAGAAGACCTCCGAGGCGACCTATTACTTCAAGCTCGCGGTCGCACCGGACGCCTTGCCCGACATGCGCGACCGGCTGGTCGAGAAGCTCGAGGGCGCAAAATATCTGGTGGCCGATATCGAAATGGTCGAAACCGGGGATGATTTGATCGAGATCGTGGCAAAGCTGGTCGCGAGCGCCGTCGATCCGAACGAGCTGAATGCGGTGGCGACCGATCTCCAGCACCTGCCCGGCGTCCGCCACGCCACCTGGGAAGTCAGCACCACGGATTGAGCGCGCAGGCGTCGAGTTCCGGCCGTCACGGGCAGGGAACCGCAGACCGGCGATTTCGTTGATCCCCTGGACAAAGGCGGTGATCGACATGCCCGGCCAATATGACAAGCGCAGACTGAAGCTCGACCTGATGGTTGCCTGCTCGCTGTTCGCGGCAGGCGTCGTGGTGTCAGGCATGTCGCTGGCGCAAATCCGCGCCGAGACCCGGATGCAGACGGCCCAGGCGACGCAACCCCTTCAGGGCACGCCGTCCGACGATCAGAACAAGCCCGCGGAAGCCAAGCCCGGCGGCGACCGGCCGACCACGCCCGCCCCAGAGCCGGCGCGACCCGACCCACAGACGCAAGGGGCTGCCGGTGCGGCTAAACCAGCATTGCCGCCAGCGCCAGCCGAGAAGATCGCGCCGCCGATTGAGAGGAAGTAGGCTCCCCTGTCATTCCGGGCTCGCGCCAAGTGGCGCGCCTCGGAATGACGAACGGAGAGTTGGGTGACGGCTCTCACCGCACCAGAACGTTCCGGAACTGCCACGGATCTGACGTATCGATATCCTCCGGAAACAGTCCCGGACGATCCGTCAGCGGCGTCCAGTCGGTATAAAACCCCTTCACCGGGCCGAGATACGGCAGCTGAATTTCCAGCAGGCGATCGAAATCCATCTCGTCGGCTTCGACGATGCCTTCCTTCGGTTTTTCGAGCGCCCACACCATGCCGCCGAGCACGGCGGAGGTCACTTGCAGGCCAGTGGCGTTCTGGTAGGGCGCGAGCTTGCGGGTCTCTTCGATGGAGAGCTGCGAGCCGTACCAATAGGCATTGTTGTCATGGCCGAACAGCAGCACGCCGAGTTCGTCGATACCGTCGACGATCTCGTTCTCGTCGAGGATGTGGTGCTTCTCCTGCATCTTCGCGGCGCGGCCGAACATTTCATGCAGTGACAGCACGGCATCGTCAGCCGGATGATAGGCATAGTGGCAGGTCGGACGGTACACCGCCGTGCCCGATGCGTCGCGCACGGTGAAATAGTCGGCGATCGAGATCGACTCGTTGTGGGTGACGAGGAAGCCATACTGCGCGCCGCGGGTCGGGCACCAGGTGCGCACGCGCGTGTTGGCGCCGGGCTGCATCAGATAGATGGCAGCGCCACAGCCGGCTTCGTGAGTCCGCGCATTTTCGGGCATCCATTTTTCATGGGTGCCCCAGCCGAGTTCTGATGGCTGCACGCCTTCCGACAGAAAACCTTCCACCGACCAGGTGTTGACGAAGACATCCGGCTCTTTCGGCTTCTTGGAGCGCTGGGTGTCGCGTTCAGCGATGTGGATGCCCTTGATGCCGGCCTGTCGCATCAAGTCCGCCCATTCGGCTTTGGTTTTCGGCTTGGGGGCATTGAGCTTCAGATCGGCGGCGACATTGAGCAGCGCCTGCTTCACGAAAAACGAGACCATGCCGGGATTGGCACCACAGCAGGAGACGGCCGTCGTCGAGCCGGCGGGGCGCGCCTTCTTGGCAGCCAGCGTCGCTTCGCGAAGGGCGTAATTGGAGCGCGCTTCCGGGCCTTTCGAGGAGTCGAAATAGAAGCCGAGCCAGGGCTCGTTGACGGTGTCGATATAGAGAGCGCCGAGCTCGTTGCAGAGCTCCATGATGTCGGTGGAACCGGTATCGACCGAGAGATTGACGCAAAAGCCCTGGCCGCCGCCCTCAGTGAGCAGCGGGGTCAGCAACTCGCGATAATTGTCCCTGGTCACGGCCTTCTGGATGAAACGCACATTGTGCTTCTCGCAATGCGCCTTGCGGCCCTCGTCCTTGGGATCGATCACGGTGACGCGCGACTTGTCGTAATCGAGATGCCGCTCGATCAGCGGCAACGTGCCTTTCCCGATGGAGCCGAAGCCGACCATGACGATGGGACCAGTGATCTTCGCGTAGATCTGCGAGGCGGGGCTCATGGGATGGTTTCTCCGGAACGTGCTGGCGGACAAAGGGTGGGTGGATCAAGCGCTACGGCGCTTGGCGGTGACTTCGATCTCGACCTTCATCTCGGGCTTGGCGAGGCCGCTGACGACCACCAAGGTCGCGGCCGGCCTGATGTCACCGAGAACCTCGCCGCAGACGGCGAAATGGGCATCGATATAGCTAGCGTCGGTGACGTAATAGGTCGCGCGGACGATATCGGCCATCTCGAATCCGCCCTCCTGCAGGGCGGCTTCGATGGTCTTGAAGCAGTTGCGTGACTGGCTCGTGACATCGGCCGGCATGGCCATCGTCGTGTAGTCATAGCCGGTGGTGCCCGCGACGAAGGCGAACTCGCCGTCGATCACGGCGCGGCTGTAGCCGACGGTCTTCTCAAGCGGAGAGCCGGTGGAAATCAGGCGGCGGGACATGGTCTTGGGCCTCGACTGAAGGGGGCGTTTGGCGGGTTAAAGGGCGTTTCTCAGGCCCGCGCAACCCTAAAGCAAAGGGTCGCGCGAGCATCTCCGCTCGCCGCGGCTTTGGTCATCGCGATCATGGCAATCCCTTACGCCGCGCGCGCCTCGAGGCCGCGAACTAGCCTCCGTTTGGGTAGGGCCGCGCCAGCCGGGACGATCATCCCGGCGGCGCCATCCAGCGCACCCGCTTCGAATTCGATCGCCAGCAGGCGGTCGCGCTCGAACGGACCGGGCAGCGACAGCTCGCCGGTGTTGGCGGCTGAGAAGCCGAAGCGGGCGTAATAAGGGGCATCGCCAAGCAGGATCACGGCGGCATGCCCGCGCGCCCGGGCGGCAGCCAGCGCTTGTTGCATCAGCGCGGCGCCGATCCCGAGCTCGCGGCAAGCAGGGTCCACCGCCAGCGGTCCGAGGACCAGAGCGGGCCTGCCTCCGGCGCTGACGTGCCACAGCCGCACGGTTCCCACGAGCTTCCCCTCGCGCATCGCGGCCAGCGCAAGGCCGGCTGCGGGTGCGCGTCCGTCGCGCAGGCGCTGGCAGGTGCGGCCATGGCGGTTATCGCCAAAGGACGCATCGAGCAGCGCTTCACGCATCGCAACGTCGCCAGCACGCTCCGCACGGATCGCGAACGGAGCGGCTTTCGAGGTGGGGTCAACCTGTGTCTTCCGAAGAGCAGTCATGGCGCGTCAGTCCCCGCTTGAAGCCGACGTGCGCAAAGCACGCCGGTCCAAGGCGTCGTCAGAAATCGAAATGTCAGGGAGGGAGCCGGCAAGCCGGCTCCCGGGTTCGTCAGGCCTCAGACGAGAGGCGGATCAGATGTGGTAGGTCTTCAACGGCGGGATGCCGTTGAACGCCACCGCCGAGTAGGTCGACGTATAGGCCCCGGTGCCTTCGATCAGCAGCTTGTCGCCGATCTCGAGCGTCACCGGAAGCGGATACGGGTTCTTCTCGTACAGCACGTCGGCGCTGTCGCAGGTTGGCCCAGCGAGCACGCACGGTGTCATGTCCGCACCGTCATGCGGGGTGCGGATGGCGTAACGGATCGACTCGTCCATGGTCTCGGCGAGACCGCCGAACTTGCCGATGTCCAGATAGACCCAGCGCACCTCGTCCTCGTCGCTCTTCTTGGAGATGAGCACGACCTCGGACTCGATGATGCCGGCGTTGCCCACCATGCCGCGGCCCGGCTCGATGATGGTCTCCGGAATCTGGTTGCCGAAGTGCTTGCGCAGCGCGCGGAAGATCGAGCGCCCGTAGGTGACCACCGGCGGCACGTCCTTCAGGTACTTGGTCGGGAAACCGCCGCCCATGTTGACCATGGTCAGGTTGATGCCGCGCTCGGCGCAGTCGCGGAACACCTGCGAGGCCATCGCCAGCGCACGGTCCCACGCCTTCACCTTGCGCTGCTGCGAGCCGACATGGAAGGAGATGCCGCACGGCTCCAGGCCCAGACGCTTGGCAACGTCGAGCACGTCGACGGCCATCTCTGGATCGCAGCCGAACTTGCGCGACAGCGGCCATTCGGCGCCGGCGCAGTCATAGAGGATGCGGCAGAACACCTTTGCGCCGGGAGCGGCACGGGCGACCTTCTCGACTTCGGCGGCGCAATCGACCGCGAACAGCCGAATGCCGAGCGCGAAGGCACGCGCGATGTCGCGCTCCTTCTTGATCGTGTTGCCGAAGGAGATGCGGTCGGGCGTCGCACCGGCGGCCAACGCCATCTCGATCTCGGCGACCGTGGCGGTGTCGAAGCAGGAGCCCATGGAGGCGAGCAAAGCCAGCACTTCCGGCGCCGGGTTCGCCTTGACGGCATAGAACACGCGGCTGTCGGGCAGCGCCTTGGCAAAGGTCTGGTAATTGTCGCGCACGACTTCGAGGTCGACCACGAGGCACGGTTCGGTGTCGAGGCCCTCGCTGCGGCGGTTGCGCAGGAATTCCTGGATACGGTCGGTCATAGCACTCTCCCAAACGGCCCAGCGACGGGGATCCGTTCAAAAAATGACGTCGGATAAGAGCGCTCCGGCCAGATCGCGCGATGGAGGCGCGACGAGCCAAAGACTCAGATCAGACTGTGCTGCCGTGGATTGGTTGGGAATGTTCCCGCCCGCACACCTGGCAATGAAGGACAAGCCTTTTCAGTAGCCCGCGCCGGCGTTGGACTGCCGGTAGAGACCAAAAAAGCCCGATCCGTCGTTGCTTTAAGTCGCGTCCCCCGTTGAGAGCGGGGTGCGCCGGTTCGCCTCCGGCTGCCAGTCACGGTTGCAAAGAGCAAAGTCACCTTCGACAAGGCATCTCTTTGAGAGAGATGCTGGACGCTCCGGGTTTGCTTTCGTCTTCCGGCTATGAGCCTTCCGACTTCCACACTTCCGAAGAGCCCCTCGGCTTCTTCGCCCCTTGGCGGCTGTCCGGCCTCTTGTCCGGATACCTACCGACTGACACACGACCACAGGCACGTGCGAAATTGGGCAATCCGCACATAAGTGTTTTGACTCTGCTTCGCAAGAGATTTTTTAGGCTGCGAACAGAATTGCCTAACATCTGCTTGCGCAGTGTTGCGCGAGCGACGCGGAAGATGAACGCGCGTTAAGTTTTCTGTGCGGCGCGCGTCACTCGCGCGCGTGCGCGCTTCAGCCGCGCTTCGTGAACGGCTCGACGCGCTGAGCGGCGCGGATGAAGGCAGTCATGACGAGCACGCCGAGCGCGAACAGCGCGGCCTGAAGGATGTGCGTGCCCTGCTCGCCCAGCCCGAACAGGATCGCGAGCGCCCAGCCGCCGGCAAACGCCGCGCCGAACACCTCGGCGCCGATCAGGATGGCGGCGCTGATGACGGTGATGACGCTCGGCCAGACGATCCGACGGGAAGACGAGGAAGTCGCGTTCATGAGCTCAGGGGTCCTAGGCTTTGAAGGGCCGCAATCTCCCCGAAAAGGCCGCCGGGAGCAAGGGCAAATGGCCCAAAAAAGCCCCATCGCGTGCTATAGCTGGCCGCAACAATCGAGCTACAAATCGGGACTTGTAATGTCAGAAACCCGCCAAACTACGGACTCCGAGACCAACCCGCTGCTGAAGGCCTGGGTGACGCCATTTGCGACCCCGCCCTTCGATGAGATCAAGCCGGAGCACTTCCTGCCGGCCTTCGAGCAGGCCTTCGCGGACCACTCCGCCGAGATCGCTGCGATCACCAACGACCCGACCGCGGCCGACTTCGCCAACACCATCACGGCGCTGGAGCGCTCGGGCAAGCTGCTCAGCAAGGTCGCGTCGGTCTTCTACGACCTCGTCTCGGCGCATTCCAACCCGGCCATCCTGGAGATCGACAAGGAGGTTTCCTTGCGGATGGCGCGGCACTGGAATCCGATCATGATGAACGCCGTGCTGTTTGGTCGCATCGCCCAGCTGCACGAGAACCGCGCCAATCTCGGTCTGACACCGGAACAGCTCCGCCTGCTCGAGCGTACCTACACCCGCTTCCACCGCTCCGGCGCGGGCCTCTCCGAAGAGGCCAAGGCGCGGATGGCAGAGATCAACGAGCGGCTCGCCCAGCTCGGCACCAGCTTCAGTCATCATCTGCTCGGCGACGAGCAGGAATGGTTCATGGAGCTCGGCGAAGCCGACCGCCAGGGCCTGCCGGAGAGTTTTGTCGCCAGCGCCAGGGCTGCGGCAGAAGAACGCGGCATGGCCGGCAAGGCCATCGTCACGCTGTCGCGCTCCTCGGTGGAACAGTTCCTGAAGAGCTCGGCCCGGCGTGACCTGCGGGAGAAGGTCTACAAGGCTTTCACCGCGCGGGGCGACAACGGCAATGCCAACGACAACAACGCGACCATCGTCGAGGTCCTGAAGCTGCGCGAGGAAAGCGCCAATCTCCTGGGCTACCCGACCTTCGCGGCCTACCGGCTCGAGGATTCCATGGCCAAGACGCCGGAAGCGGTGCGCGGCCTTCTGGAGCGGGTCTGGAAGCCGGCGCGGGCGCGGGCGCTCGCCGACCGCGACGACATGCAGGCGCTGATCACGGAGGAGGGCGGCAATTTCAAGCTCGCCCCCTGGGACTGGCGCTTCTATGCCGAAAAGCTGCGCCTTCAGCGCGCCAATTTCGACGATGCCGCGATCAAGCCGTATCTCGCGCTCGATCACATGATCGCCGCCGCCTTCGACTGTGCCACGCGCCTGTTCGGCGTCACCTTCGAGGAGCGCAAGAACGTGCCGGTCTGGCATCCGGACGTCCGGGTTTGGGAGATGAAGGGGCAGGACGGCAAGCACAAGGCGCTGTTCTATGGCGACTACTTCGCCCGGCCGTCGAAGCGCTCCGGGGCCTGGATGACCTCGCTGCGCGACCAGCAGAAGCTCGACGGCGAGGTCGCGCCGCTGATCCTCAACATCTGCAACTTCTCCAAGGGCGCGGATGGGGAACCCTCGCTGCTGTCGCCGGACGACGCCCGCACCCTGTTCCACGAGTTCGGCCACGGCCTGCACGGCATGCTCTCCAACGTGACCTATCCGTCGCTGTCGGGCACCTCCGTGTTCACCGATTTCGTCGAGTTGCCGTCGCAGCTCTACGAGCACTGGCAGGAGCGGCCCGAGGTGCTGCAGCAATTCGCCCGCCACTACCAGACCGGCGAGCCGCTGCCGGACGATCTGCTGCAACGGTTCCTGGCCGCGCGAAAATTCAACCAGGGTTTTGCCACCGTCGAGTTCGTCTCCTCGGCGCTGATCGATCTCGAATTCCACACCCAGCCGGCCTCCGCCGCGCAGGATGTCCGCGCCTTCGAGAGACGCGAGCTGGAAAAGATCGGCATGCCCGAGGAGATCTCGCTGCGTCACCGTCCCACGCAATTCGGTCACATCTTCACCGGCGATCACTATGCCGCCGGCTATTACAGCTACATGTGGTCGGAGGTGATGGATGCCGACGCCTTCGGCGCGTTCGAGGAAGCCGGCGACATCTTCGATCCCGCCGTCGCAAAACGCCTGCATGACGACATCTACTCGAGCGGCGGATCGGTCGATCCGGAAGCCGCCTATGAGGCCTTCCGCGGCCGCCCGCCGGAGCCCGACGCGCTCTTGCGTCGCCGCGGCCTGCTCGACGCTCCGAAGGCGGCCTGATGGGCATGCGGGCCCTGTTGGGGCTGCTGCTCGGTGTCGCCCTGTCGCTCACCTCGGGCGCGGCGCAGGCGCACCCGCATGTCTGGATCACAGCGATGAGCGAGCTGCTCTATGCCGCGGACGGCAGCATCACCGGCGTGCGCCACGCCTGGACCTTTGACGACATGTTCTCGGCCTATGCGGTGCAGGGGCTCGAGAGCAAGACCAAGGGCGCCTATACAAGCGAGGAGCTGGGGCCGCTGGCGCAGACCAATGTCGAGTCGCTGAAGGAATATGCCTACTTCACCTTCGCGCGAGCCGACGGCAAGAAGGAGCGGTTCCAGGAGCCGGTCGACTATTTCCTCGACTACAAGGATACCGTGCTGACCCTGCACTTCACGCTGCCGCTGAAGAACCCGGTCAAGCCGAAGCAATTGATGCTCGAAGTGTTCGACCGCTCCTTCTTCATCGACTTCCAGATGGCCAAGGACGATCCGGTCAAGCTGGTCGGCGCGCCCGCCGGCTGCCAGATGAAGCTGGAGCGCCCGAGCGACGGCACCGCGAGTGCGCAGAAGCTCAACGAGCAGACTTTCATGAGCGGCGAGAACACCAATTTCGGCATGATGTTCGCCAACAAGATCACGGTGGATTGCCCTTGAAGCCGCAACTCACGCCCATGGCACGCGGGCTCGCTGTCTGCGCCGGCGTTCTTCTCGTCGTGGGCGTGACCGATGCGGCGCTCCACGATCTCCTCGCGCAGAACCCGTTCGGCGCGCCGCGTTCGCCACAAGCTGCCCAGCCCGAGGCCGGCGGCTTGATCGGCTGGCTGTTGGCAAAACAGTCGGAATTCTATCGGCAGATGTCGGCGACCATCCGCGCCGCGAAGTCCGATGGCTCCGCGGTGTGGACGCTGCTGTTCATTTCCTTTGCCTATGGCATTTTCCACGCGGCCGGCCCGGGCCACGGCAAGGCGGTGATCGCCTCCTATCTCGTCGCCAATCGCGAGACCGCGCGGCGCGGCATCGCGCTGTCGTTTGCCTCGGCCCTGATGCAGTCGCTGGTGGCGATCCTGATGGTCGGCATTTCGGCCTGGGTGCTGAATGCGACCGCCAAGACCATGTGCCAGGCCGAAGGCGTGATCGAGATCGCAAGCTACGCGCTGATCGCGCTGTTCGGCCTGCGCCTGGTCTGGGTCAAGGGCCGCACCTTCATCCGTGCGCTACAGGCGGTTCAGCCGGTACCGGCGATCGCGGGCGTGCCGCAGGACCATCATGATCACGGTGACCACCATCATGATGTGCACGATCATCATGGCCATGATCATGCGCACGCCCATCATCACCACCAGCATGACCACGTCCATGACGAGCATTGCGGCCATTCCCACGGCCCCACCCCGAGCGAACTCGGCGGCCCGGGTGGCTGGGGACGCGGCTTTGCCGCGATCCTGACCGTCGGCATCCGTCCCTGTTCGGGCGCGATCCTGGTGCTGGTGTTCGCGCTGGCCCAAGGCCTGTTCTGGGCCGGCATCGCCGCGACCTTGCTGATGGGGCTCGGCACCGCGATCACCGTCGCGGCCATTGCGGTGGTCGCCGTCTCCGCCAAGGACATCGCCGCCCGCCTGAGCGCCGGACGCGACGGCAGCGGCGCACTGTTCATGCGCGGCATCGAATTCGCCGCCGCCGGCCTCGTGCTGCTGTTCGGCGCAGGCCTGTTGTTGGGTTACGTCGCGGCCGAACGGACGACGTGTTTTTGAGCGGCAGGTGTTGTAGCCCGGATGGAGCGAAGCGCAATCCGGGACAGTGCCGCCGTGGAGGGGACCCCGGATTACGCTTCGCTCCATCCGGGCTACGGTTTCACGAACTCACACCGGCAGAAACTGCTTCAACGCCGGCATGAAGAATATCCCGAGATTGATCGCAAAGCCGATGCTCCAGAGGATCGAGCGCAGCGTCGGGCGGTTGCCGAGATAGGTCAGCACGTAGGCGATCCGCACGATCAGGAACAGCACCGCGAGCTCGTCGATCAGGCGCTGCGGCGAGTCCCGGAATTCGGCCAGCAGCACCGCAAAGGCGAAGAACGGAAAGGTCTCGATACCGTTCTGGTGGGCGCCGAGCGCGCGCTGCGCGATGGCGTCTTCGTAGAAGGCGGGATCGCGCGGGCGTGAATTGTCGAACCCGCGAAACCTGATCCATTTGACCGAGACGATCGTCACCAAATAGAGCAGCAATGCTCCGAAGACGCACCATTCCGCGAGTGTCATCTTTCCTCCCCCGCCCCGGTGCGACCCTAGCGAAACCGGCCTGATCTTGACAAGCTCGGGGCAACGCGCGACCCAACGAGGCATGACAACCCTAGCCCCTCTCAAGACCGCGATGCCGGCCACGCAGCCCGCCCCCTCGCGCGTCGGCGTGCTCCTGGTCAATCTCGGCACGCCCGATACCGCCGACGCGCGCGGCGTGCGGGTCTATCTGAAGGAGTTCCTCTCGGACGCCCGTGTCATCGAGGATCAGGGCTTGATCTGGAAGCTGGTGCTGAACGGCATCATCCTGCGCACCCGCCCCCGCGCCAAGGCGCGCGACTATCTCAAGATCTGGAACACCGAGAAGAACGAGTCGCCGCTCAAGACCATCACGCGCTCGCAGAGCGACAAGCTCGGAGCCATGCTGTCGGACCGCGAGCAGGTGACGGTGGAATGGGCGATGCGCTACGGTAACCCCTCGATCAAGTCGGGCGTCGATGCGCTGATTGCGAAGGGCTGCGATCGCATTCTTGCCGTACCCCTCTATCCGCAATATTCGGCTGCGACGTCGGCCACCGTCTGCGACGAGGTGTTTCGCGTGCTTGCGCGGCTGCGCGCGCAGCCGACGCTGCGGGTGACGCCGCCTTATTACGAGGACGAAGCCTATATCGAGGCGCTCGCCACCTCGGTCGAGACGCATCTGGCGAGCCTGCCGTTCAAGCCGGAGCTGATCGTCGCCTCCTTCCACGGCATGCCGAAGGCCTATGTCGACAAGGGCGATCCCTATCAGGACCAATGCGTGGCCACGACGGAGGCGCTGCGCCGCCGGCTGGGGATGGACGAGACAAAGTTGCTGCTGACCTTCCAGTCGCGCTTCGGATTCGACGAGTGGCTGCAGCCCTACACCGACAAGACCATGGAGCGTCTGGCGAAAGAGGGCGTGCGCCGCATCGCGGTGATCACGCCGGGTTTTTCCGCCGACTGCCTCGAGACGCTGGAGGAGATCGCGCAGGAGAATGCCGAGATCTTCGAGCACAATGGTGGCGAGCAGTTTTCCGCGATCCCCTGCCTCAACGACAGCAACCCCGGCATGGATGTGATCCGAACGCTGGTGCTGCGCGAACTCCAGGGCTGGATAGAGTGAGCCTGGATCCGAGGAGCGCCCCATGAACCGCCGCGAGGTTCTGGCGCTTCTTGGGGTGGCCGCTGCGCTGCCGGCCTCAGTGCTGGCGCAGCAGCCGACGCGCCGGCTCGGCGTGCTCTCGGTCACGGCGGCCGACGATGCGATCGGGCAGACGCGTAGCGCGGTCCTGGTCCAGGCGCTTGCCGGCCATGGCTGGAAGGAGCGCGACAACCTCAAGATCGATTGGCGCAACGGCGGCGGCGACCGCGCACGGATCGCGCAATTCGCTGACGAACTCGTGGCGCTCAAGCCCGACATCCTGCTTGCGGTCGGCACGCCCTCGGTCGAGGAGCTGCGCCGGCGCACGACGACGATCCCGATCGTTTTCGCCGTCGTCACCGATCCGGTCAGCCAGGGCTTTGTCCAGAATCTCGCCCATCCCGGCGGCAATGTCACCGGCTTCACCGATTACGACGGCCCGCTGGCCGGAAAATGGCTCGAGATGCTGACGCAGGTCGTGCCAAGACCGTCCCGTGTCTTCGTGGTCTACAATCCCGCCACCGCGCCGTTCGCGCCGCTGATGCTGGGTACGATCGAGGACGCTGGCCGCGCGCTCGATGTGACGGTGGAGCCGGCGCCGATCCATGACACGGCCTCGACCGTCGCCCTGGCTTCGCGGAAAGACGGCGGCCTGCTGGTGCTGCCGGACTTCTTCACCATGTCCAACCGTGCGCTTCTGCTGGCGGCCATCAATGAAGCGCGCGTGCCGGCGGTGTTCTGGAGCCGTACCTTCGTCGACGAGGGTGGCTTGATGTCCTACAGCACCGACAGCGCCGAGCAGCTCCGCCGCGCCGCCTCCTATATCGATCGCATCCTGAAGGGGGCGCGGGCGGCCGACCTGCCGGTCCAAAATCCAACCACGTTCGAGCTGGCGATCAACTTGAAGACGGCCAGGGCGATCGGCGTCACGCTTTCGCCAAGCCTGCTCGCAACCGCGAACGAGGTCATCGAGTAGGATTTGGCTGCGACCGCCGGCACGGCCGGATTCGTTAACGTCGTCGCTAGGTCTGCTCCAGCACGCTTTCAAGAGCGCCTCGCAAATACATAATCGCGACCATTCCCTCTCCCGGCGTCTTGTGTAGAATCCTGCCGATGCCGAAATCATCTACGACCGCTGAACACTGGATCCTTTACCGAACGCTTTACTGAACCCTTGGGGTCGTGATCCCGACCAATGACAGCGCGGAAAAGGGCCTTTTCCAACAATCTTTTCCGCCTTGGAGGAAATATGAGCGGTTTCGACATTTTCGCGATTGTCCTGGTTTTGCTCGTCATCGTCACGCTGGTGGCCGGCGTAAAGACGGTGCCGCAGGGCTATGACTGGACCATCGAGCGGTTCGGCAAATACACCCAGACGCTGAGCCCCGGGCTCAATCTGATCGTGCCCTATTTCGATCGCGTCGGACGCAAGATCAACATGATGGAGCAGGTGATCGACATTCCCGAGCAAGAGGTGATCACCAAGGACAACGCCACCGTGACCGTCGACGGCGTCGCCTTCTTTCAGGTGTTCGACGCCGCCAAGGCGAGCTACGAGGTCTCAAACCTGACCCAAGCCGTCACCGTGCTGACCATGACTAACATCCGTTCGGTGATGGGGTCGATGGATCTCGACCAGGTGTTGTCGCATCGCGACGAAATCAACGAGCGCCTGCTGCGTGTGGTCGATGCCGCCGTCTCGCCCTGGGGCCTTAAGGTAAATCGTATCGAGATCAAGGACATCGTGCCGCCGGCGGACCTCGTCGAAGCCATGGGCCGACAGATGAAGGCCGAGCGCGTCAAACGCGCCGACATCCTTCAGGCTGAAGGTGCACGCCAGTCCGAGATCCTGCGCGCCGAGGGTGCCAAGCAGGGCCAAATTCTCCAGGCGGAAGGTCGACGCGAGGCCGCCTTCCGCGACGCCGAAGCACGCGAGCGGTCGGCGGAAGCTGAGGCCAAGGCGACGCAGATGGTCAGTGAAGCCATCGCCAAGGGCGACGTCGCGGCGCTGAACTATTTTATCGCCGACAAGTATATCAAGGCGTTCGGGCAACTGGCTGAATCGCCGAACCAGAAGGTCATCATGCTTCCGGTCGAAGCCATGAGCATGCTGGGCTCGCTCGCCGGCATCGGCGAGATTGCAAAGGCAACGTTCGGTGAAAGCGCGGCGTCCGCGGCCGCTGCCGCCCGCCGCGGCTCGGTGCCGACGACCGGCAGCACGCCACCCGCGGTGCCGCCGCGTCAGGGGTAAAGCGCATGCCCCGGAAAAGTGGACACCGGTTTTCCGACAAGGGCATGCGTCATTTCAAAGAGGTCGTGTCATGACCGACATGTTCGTATCGCTCGGCACCTGGAACTGGCTGATCTTCGGCTTCATCCTGATGGCGCTGGAGGTGCTGGCGCCCGGAGTCTTCCTGTTCTGGCTCGGGCTCGCCGCGTTGCTGGTCGGCCTGATCTCGTTCGGAGTGGCGATATCCTGGCAGATCCAGCTCGTGATGTTCGCGATCTTCGCCGCAGCGGCCGTGCCGGTGTGGCGCCGCCTCGCCCGGCCGAAGCCGGATGCAATTGCCGCCAGTCCCTTCCTCAACAAGCGCGCGGACGCGTTGCTCGGCCGCGAGTTCACGCTGGAGAAGCCGATCGTTGACGGCAACGGCACCATGCGTATCGGCGACACGGTCTGGCGCGTCGCAGGCCCCGATACGCCGGCGGGCACGCGTGTGAAGGTGGTGCAAGTGGATGGCGCGAATCTGACGGTGGCGGCGGCGTAGCTGTTGCCTCCCCGTCATTGCGAGCGAAGCGAAGCAATCCAGACTGCCTCTGCGGAAAAATTCTGGATTGCTTCGCTTCGCTCGCAATGACGAGCTTGTCGGGACGGCATCGCCAGACTTACGCGCCGCTCTTGCTGCGCCACCTCTCCGCCAACCTATGCAGCGGCATGAACGTCTCGCACAATTCCCGTCCGAGCGCCGTCAGCCCGTAACCGCTGGCTTCGCCGAGCGCCACGAACCCGGCCTCGCGTAAATCGTCCAGCCGCGCCTGCAGCACCGTCGGCGAGGCCTCGTCGCAGGCGGTGCGCAATGCGCGCGAGGTGAGGGGGGCATCGCGCAATTCCCACAGGATCCGCAGGCTCCAGCGTCGTCCCAGGAGGTCGAGCAGCACCATGATCGGCCGCCCGGTGCGCGAGCCACGGACGCCGCGCGATCTGGAAGTGGTCTGTTTCGCCATTGTCGGCCTCTTGCGTGTCGCTACAAATAGGGTAGCGTAATGCTACAGTAAATGTAGCAAGGAAGACGGCCGATGTCCCAGGCCACGCCGCGCATTGCCCCGCTCACCCCGCCTTATCCCCCGGAGATCCAGGCGCAGTTCGACCGCATCATGCGCGGTGCGCCGCCGCTGCTGCTGTTCCGGGTGATGGCGGGCCAAACCCGCGCCTGGGACAAATTTCGCGCCGCCGGCCTGCTCGATCCCGGCCCGCTCTCGTTGCGCCAGCGCGAGATCGTCATTGACCGCACCTGCGCGCTGAACAAATGCGAATATGAATGGGGCGTGCACGTCGCGATCTTCGGCGCGCCGGCGGGGCTTACCAATGACGAGGTGCGTGCGACCGTGCAGGGCGATGCGGCGTCATCGTGCTGGTCCCCGGCCGAGCAGGCGCTGATCGCAGCCGTTGACGCGCTGCATCACCGTGCGTCGCTTGACGACGCCGAGTTCGCCGCGCTGTCGGCGCATTACGACGAGGCGCAGATCCTGGAGATCATGCTGCTGTGCGGCTTCTACCGCACGGTCTCGTATCTGGCGAACGGACTGCGGTTGCCGCTGGAGGAGACGGCGGCAAGATTTCCGGCGTAGCTTTAACCGTCGTCATTGCGAGCGTAGCGAAGCAATCCAGAGTCTTTCCGCGGAGGCAGTCTGGATTGCTTCGCTACGCTCGCAATGACGGAGGAGATGGGCCCCCTACGCCACGCCCGCCCGCAGCAGATCGTGCAGGTGCACGATGCCCACCACCTTGTCCGCCTCGGTCACCACCAGCGTCGTGATCTTGCGGGTGTTCAGCACCTCGATCATCTCGGTGGCCAGCATCGAGGGCGGCACGGTTTTCGGCTGCCTGGTCATGACGTCATCGACCGATGCCGTCAGCAGGTCCGGCCGCATGTGACGGCGCAGGTCGCCGTCGGTGATGATGCCGACAGCCTCGGCCGCATCGTTGACGATGCAGACGCAGCCGAGGCCCTTGGCCGACATCTCCATCACCGCGTCCGACATCTTGGTGCCGAGCGGCTTGACCGGGATCTCCGCGCCGGTGCGCATGTAGTCGCGGACGAACTTCAGCATCGCCCCTAACTTGCCGCCGGGGTGGAAATGCGCGAACTCCAGCGCGGTGAAGCCGCGGCCTTCGAGCAGGGCGATCGCGAGCGCATCGCCGATCGCGGCCTGCATCAGGGTCGAGGTGGTCGGCGCCAGATTGTGCGGGCAGGCCTCGCGCGCCTTCGGCAGCTCGATCACGATGTCGGCCGCTTGTCCGAGCGAGGACGCCGCGTTCGACGTCACCGCGATCATGGGGATCGCGAACCGCGCGGAATAGTTCACCAGCGTCTTCATCTCCGGCTGCTCGCCGGACCAGGACAGCGCCATGATGACGTCGTCGGTGGTGATCATGCCGAGGTCGCCATGGGCGGCTTCGGCGGTGTGCACGAAGAAGGCGGGCGTGCCGGTCGAGGCCAGCGTTGCCGCGATCTTGCGGCCCATATGGCCCGACTTGCCGAGTCCGGTGACGATGACGCGGCCCTTCGCGTTGCGGATCAGATCGACCGCCTGGGCGAAGCTCGCGCCAAGCGGGCCGCGCAGGGCGGCGGCGAGCGCGTTGATACCGCCGCTCTCCGTTTCCAGCGTGCGGAGTGCGGATTCGACGCTGTCGGGAATGGGGCCGGATGATTGGGTCATCAGCGGTTTCGAACTCGGCATGTTCTGGTCCAGGGAGGAGGGGCGTTCGTCCGTTGGCGCCTGCTTAGCACGCCACGGCCTTCGAGGCGACGAGGGCGCCCCAACCCTCAACCGGTCGTTAACCATAATTGTTTTAACTCCATTAACGATAGTTCCCGCCGATCGGCTGGGATGATCGCGAAAGTGTTTGATTTCGTTGGAGTTCTTCCATCGTGGGGTCGTCTCCAGGCACGAGCCGGAGCAAGCGCGCGCATTTTCTGCGCGCGGCTTTGCCGTGCTTTGCGCTGACGGTCCTCGGAAGCGCCCCCGGGGCGGCCCAGAGCCTCACCCCCGATCTGTTCAGTCCTAACCGCGGTGGCTTCGCATCGCCCGACACGCTGCCGACGCGCCGGACCGCGGGCGTGCCGCAGGCACCCTCGGATGCACTGCCGACGCTGCCAGATCCCAATGCCGATTTGCGCAAGCGCCAGCAGGCGCCGGCGCGCCCAGGCCAGAACCCGAACAGCCAAAACCCGACCAACCCAAACCCGACCAACCAGGTCCCGATCTACGGCCTGCCTGCCGCCAATGGCGCCAGCGCCTCCGGCTACGATTCGCTCAACCGCAAGCGACAGCAGCCGAAGCTCTATCCCGGACAGCCGAAGCCGAAGCGCCCGGTCGGCCCCGGCTCGCCGGTGCCGCCGGCAACGCCGGAGCGAACGCTCGGCCCGCCGCGCATCGCGCCGCCGCCCTCCGAGACCGCGCACAAGACACCGGTGCCGCCGGCGCTGGCCGGCAACGTGCCCGGCCAGCCGCTGCGCCGCCGCCTCAAGCTCGACGAGGATGCATTCGGCGCGGTCGGCGACTATGCCGGCAGCTTCCTGATCAAGGGCGGGCTCGAGCTCTCCACAGGCTACGACACCAACCCGGCGCGCTTGAACAAGCCGGTCGGCTCGCCGGCCTATGTCGTCGCGCCCGACCTGCTCGTGGCGTCCGATTGGGAGCGCCACGCGCTGGTCGCGGATCTGCGCGGCTCGTTCTCGGGCTACACCAACAACATGCCGGCGACGATCGACGGCTTTGCCTCGCCCTCGCCGGTCGAGGTCGACCGCCCCGATTTCACCGGCCATGTCGACGGCCGCATCGACGTCAATCGCGATCTCAAGCTGACCTCGCAGCTGCGCCTGCGGCTCGCCACCGATAATCCCGGCAGCCCGAACGTGCAGGCCGGCCTGCAGAAATTTCCTGTTTATGCCACCTATGGCACGACCGTCGGCTTCGACCAGACCTTCAACCGCTTCCAGGTCGCGGCTGGCGCGACCGTCGATCGCACCGCCTACACCAACTCGAAACTCACCGACGGCTCGACCTTCAGCAACGATGACCGCGACTTCAACCAGTATGGCGGCGTGGGGCGTTTCTCCTACGAATTGAAGCCGGGCTTGAAGCCGTTCGTCGAGATCCAGGGCGACACCCGCGTGCACGACCAGGCCGCCGACCGCAACGGCTTCTTCCGCGATTCAAACGGCGGCTACGCCAAGGTCGGCACGTCCTTCGAGTTCTCGCGCATCCTGACCGGCGAGGTCTCGGTCGGCTATTCCGCACGCAACTATGTCGATCCGCGCCTGAGCCAGCTCTCCGGCTTCCTGACCTCAGGCTCGCTGATCTGGAACGCAAGCGGCCTCACCACGGTGAAATTCGCCACCGACACGCAGATCGCCGAGACCACTATCCCCGGCTCCTCCGGCGTGCTGGTGCATACCTACGCCGCCGAGGTCGATCACGATTTCCGCCGCTGGCTCACGGCAGTCGGCAAATTCACCTACGGCACCTACGACTACCAGGGCCAGAATCGCAACGACAAGACCTACTCGTTCGAAAGCAACCTGATCTACAAGCTCAACCGCAACATCTGGATCAAGGGCACGCTGCGCCACGACATCCTGGATTCGAACCAGGCGGGGTCAAGCTCGCAGGGCACGGTGGCGATGGTCGGGGTGAGGCTGCAGAATTAGCGCGTGTGGCCGTTGCCATTGGCGATACCAAGCCCGAGGTGTCGTCCTGGCGAAAGCCAGGACCCATTACCCCAGGGAGTAGTTTGGCGAAGACTCGTCGTTTGGTACTGCGACCGGCCAACGATCGAGGGATCACGCGGTATGGGTCCTGGCTTTCGCCAGGACGACAGCGGATTTATTGCCTGACTCCGAGCTTGCGCGGCTCGCGCAAAGTTCAGCGCGGCAGATCCGTCTTCCCCATCAGGAACGTATCGATCGACCTGGCGCACAGCCGGCCCTCGCGGATGGCCCAGACCACCAGCGATTGGCCGCGGCGCATGTCGCCGGCGGTGAACACGTTCGGGCGTGAGGTCTGGTAGTCGAGCGTGTTGGCCTTGACGTTGCCGCGCGGGTCGAGCTCGACCGACAGCAGCTTCAAAAGGCCCTCGTGCACGGGATGGACGAAGCCCATCGCGAGCAGGACGAGGTCGGCGTCGAGCTCGAACTCGGTGCCGGCGATCGGCTTGAACTTGTCATCGACGCGCACGCAATGCAGCTTCTTGACCTTGCCGTTATCGCCCGAAAACTTCTGCGTCAGCACGGCGAATTCGCGGACCGCGCCTTCGGCCTGGCTCGAGGACGTCCGCATCTTCAGCGGCCAGTTCGGCCACGTCAGGCCCTTGTTCTCGTGCTCGGGCGGAGCGGGCATGATCTCGAGCTGGGTCACGGAGAGCGCGCCCTGGCGCAGCGAGGTGCCGATGCAGTCGGATCCCGTGTCGCCGCCGCCGATGACGACGACATGCTTGCCGCCGGCCAGAATCTCCTGGACGCCGTTCAACGGTTCATTGGACACGCGGCGGTTCTGCTGCGGCAGGAAATCCATCGCGTAGTGGATGCCGGCGAGGTCGCGGCCGGGGATCGGCAGGTCGCGCGGGGCTTCGGCGCCGCCGGTCAGCGCGACGGCGTCGTACTCGTTGAGCATCTCGCGCGGATCGACATTGCCGTCGACGCCGACATGGCTGTTGTAGTGGAAGGTGACGCCTTCGCCTTCCATCTGCGTGACGCGGCGGTCGATGACGCCCTTTTCCATCTTGAAGTCGGGGATGCCGTAGCGCAGCAGGCCGCCGGCCTTGGCGAACTTCTCGAACAGATGCACGTCGTGGCCGGCGCGTGCGAGCTGCTGCGCGCAGGCCATGCCGGCCGGACCCGAGCCGATCACCGCGACCTTCTTGCCGGTCTTGTGGGCGGCGACCTCGGGCTTCAGCCAGCCATTGTCCCAGGCGCGGTCGACGATCGCGCATTCGATGGTCTTGATGGTGACGGGGTTGTCGTCGATGTTGAGCGTGCAGGAGGCTTCGCACGGCGCCGGACAGATGCGCCCCGTGAACTCCGGGAAATTGTTGGTCGAGTGCAGATTGCGCGAGGCCTCTTCCCAGTTGCCCTGGTAGACGAGGTCGTTCCAGTCCGGGATCTGGTTGTTGACCGGGCAGCCCGGTGTACCGGGCGAGACCGAGCCGGTGCCGTGGCAATAGGGAATGCCGCAGTTCATGCAGCGCGCGGCCTGGTCGCGCGTTTCCTTTTCGGAGAGGGGAACGACGAACTCGTGGAAATGCTTCACGCGCTCGGCGACCGGGGTGTACTTGCGGTCATGCCGTTCGATTTCGAGAAAACCCGTGATCTTGCCCATTAAACCCGAAGTCCCTGCCGCTTAAATTCGTTTGCTTTCTCTCCCCTCATCCTGAGGAGCGGCGCGCTTGGCGCCGCGTCTCGAAGGATGAAGGCCCCCGCTGTGGTTTCATGGTTCGAGACGCGCTTCGCGCTCCTCACCATGAGGCTTTTCTTAGCTAAGCCCCGATCGCGATTTTCGGCTCGGCGTCCGCGTTGGCGGCCATCTCGCGCAGCGCGCGCCGGTATTCGACCGGCATCACCTTGCGGAATTTGGGCAGCCAGTCCTTCCAGTTGGCCAGGATGTCGGCAGCGCGCCTGGAGCCGGTCGCCTTGGCATGGCGGGTGATCAGGACATGCAGCCGCTCGACGTCGGAGGCGAGCAGGTCCTTGAACACGTCGACCCGGCCGTGCGCCTCGAGGTCACCGGAGTGGTGATAGGTGCCGGCGTTGATCAGCTCTTCCGACAGCACCGGCTCGAGCTCGACCATCGCCATGTTGCACAGCCTGTCGAAGTCGCCGGTCTCGTCCAGCACATAGGCGATGCCGCCGGACATGCCGGCCGCGAAGTTGCGCCCGGTCTTGCCAAGCACGACCACGATGCCGCCGGTCATGTATTCGCAGCAATGGTCGCCCGCGCCCTCGACCACCGCCACGGCGCCGGAATTGCGCACGGCAAAGCGCTCGCCCGCGATGCCGCGGAAGTAGCACTCGCCTTGAATGGCGCCGTACATCACGGTGTTGCCGACGATGATGCTCTCTTCCGGCACGATGCCGCTGTTGGCCGGCGGCTTGACGATGATCTTGCCGCCCGAGAGGCCCTTGCCGACATAGTCGTTGGCCTCGCCTTCGAGCTCGAAGGTGACGCCTTGCGCCAGCCACGCGCCGAAGGCCTGGCCGGCGGTGCCCTTGAGGCTGACATGGATGGTCTCATGCGGCAGGCCGGCATGGCCGTAGATCTTGGCGACCGCACCCGACAGCATCGCGCCCGCGGAGCGGTTGGTGCTGTTGATCTTGGCCTCGATCTTCACCGGCGCACCGCGGTCGAGCGCAGGCGTCGCCTGCTCGATCAGCGTGCGGTCGAGCACCGCTTCCAGATGATGGTTCTGGCGCTCGGAGTGATAGATCTTCTGGCCCTTCTCTTCCTTCTGCTTGACGAACAGCTTGGAGAAGTCGAGGCCCTTGGCCTTCCAGTGCGCGACCAGCTTGGTCTGGTCGAGCAGCTGCACCTGGCCGATCATCTCGTTGAAGCTGCGGAAGCCGAGCGAGGCCATGATCTCGCGGACCTCCTCGGCGACGAAGAAGAAGTAGTTGATCACATGCTCGGGCTGGCCGGTGAAGCGCTTGCGCAGGACCGGGTCCTGGGTCGCGACGCCGACTGGGCAGGTGTTGAGGTGGCACTTGCGCATCATGATGCAGCCGGCCGCGATCAAGGGCGCGGTGGCGAAGCCGAACTCGTCGGCACCGAGCAGCGCGCCGATCACGACGTCGCGGCCGGTGCGGAAACCGCCGTCGACCTGGACCACGATGCGGCTGCGCAGCCGCTCGCGCACCAGCGTCTGGTGGGTTTCGGCGAGGCCGATCTCCCACGGTGATCCCGCGTGCTTGATCGAGGTGAGCGGCGAAGCGCCGGTGCCGCCCTCGAAGCCCGCGATGGTGACATGGTCGGCGCGCGCCTTGGCCACGCCCGCGGCCACCGTGCCGACGCCGATCTCCGAGACGAGCTTGACCGAGACCGCGCCGTCGGGATTGACGTTCTTGAGGTCGTAGATGAGCTGCGCCAGATCCTCGATCGAGTAGATGTCGTGGTGCGGCGGCGGCGAGATCAGGCCGACGCCCGGCGTCGAATGCCGGACCTTTGCGATGGTCGCATCGACCTTGTGGCCGGGCAGCTGGCCGCCTTCGCCGGGCTTGGCACCCTGCGCCATCTTGATCTGCATCATGTCGGAGTTGACGAGATACTCCGTGGTGACGCCGAAGCGGCCCGAGGCGACCTGCTTGATCGCCGAGCGCATGGAATCGCCGTTCGGCAGCGGCTTGAAGCGGTCGGCTTCCTCGCCGCCCTCGCCGGTGTTCGACTTGCCGCCGATCCGGTTCATGGCGATCGCGAGCGTGGTGTGCGCCTCGCGCGAGATCGAGCCGAAGCTCATCGCGCCGGTGGCGAAACGCTTGACGATGTCCTTGGCCGGCTCGACCTGGTCGAGCGGCACCGGCTTGCGCTTCTCTTCGTCCGCGTTCTTGATCCGGAACAGGCCGCGCAGCGTCAGGAGACGCTCCGACTGCTCGTTGAGGATCTTGGCGAAAGCGCGGTAGCGTTCCAGCGAATTGCCGCGCGCGGCGTGCTGCAGCAGCCCCACCGACTCGGCGGTCCATGCATGATCCTCGCCGCGGCTGCGATAGGCATATTCGCCGCCGACATCGAGCGAGGTCTTGTAAACGAGCGCATCGCCGAACGCGTCGGCATGACGGCGCACCGCCTCCTCGGCAATCTCGCCAAGACCGACGCCCTCGACGCGGGTATGCGTGCCGGCGAAGAATTTTCCGACGAATTCCGCCTTCAGGCCGATGGCGTCGAAGATCTGCGCGCCGCAATAGGATTGGTAGGTCGAGATGCCCATCTTGGACATCACCTTGAGCAGGCCCTTGCCGATCGACTTGATGTAGCGCTTGACGATCTCGTAGTCGTCGAGCGAGCCGGGCAGGCGGTCCTTCATCGCGATGATGGTCTCGAACGCCAGATACGGATTGATCGCTTCCGCGCCGTAGCCGGCCAGACAGGCGAAGTGATGCACTTCGCGCGGTTCGCCGGATTCGACGACGAGGCCGACCGACGTGCGCAAGCCGGTGCGGATCAGATGATGATGCACGGCGGCGCAGGCCAGCAGCGACGGGATCGGAACCCGGTCGGTGCCGACCATGCGGTCGGACAGGATGATGATGTTGACGCCCTCGCGCACCGCGCTCTCGGCGCGCGCGCAGAGCTCGTCCAGCACCTGGTCCATGCCGGCCGCGCCGAGGCCGGCGTGGAAGGTGGTGTCCAGCGTGCGCGACTTGAAATGCGACTCGGCGACCTCGGAGATCGAGCGGATCTTTTCGAGGTCCGCGTCGGTCAGGATCGGCTGGCGTGCTTCGAGGCGCTTGGTGGTGGCAAGGCCTTGCAGGTCGAACAGGTTCGGCCGCGGTCCGATGATGGAGACGAGGCTCATCACCAGCTCCTCGCGGATCGGGTCGATCGGCGGGTTGGTGACCTGCGCAAAGTTCTGCTTGAAATAGGTGAACAGCGGCTTGGCCTTGGCCGACAGCGCCGAGATCGGCGTGTCGTTGCCCATCGAGCCTGCGGCTTCCTCGCCGGTGGAGGCCATCGGCGTCATCAGGATGGTGATGTCTTCCTGGCTGTAGCCGAACGCCTGCTGGCGATCGAGCAGCGACAGGTTGGAGCGCACGCCGGTGGTCGGCACCTTCGGCAGCTCTTCGAGCACGATCTGGGTCCGCTCCAGCCACTCGGTGTAGGGATGGCTCCTGGCGAGCTCGGCTTTGATCTCGTCGTCGGGGATGAGGCGGCCCTGTTCGAGGTCGACCAGCAGCATCTTGCCGGGCTGCAAGCGCCACTTGGTGATGATCTGGTCCTCGGGAATCGTCAGCACGCCCATCTCGGACGCCATCACGATGCGGTCGTCCTTGGTCACGAGATAGCGCGCGGGACGAAGGCCGTTGCGGTCGAGCGTGGCGCCGATCTGGCGGCCGTCGGTGAAGGCGATCGCGGCGGGGCCGTCCCACGGCTCCATCAGGGCGGCATGATATTCGTAGAAGGCGCGGCGCTTCTCATCCATCAAGGGATTGCCGGCCCACGCCTCCGGAATCATCATCATGACGGCGTGTGGCAGCGAGTAGCCGCCCTGCACCAGGAATTCGAGCGCGTTGTCGAAGCAGGCGGTGTCCGACTGGCCTTCGTAGGAGATCGGCCAGAGCCGGTTGATGTCCTTGCCGTACAACTCGGAGCTCACCGAGGCCTGGCGCGCCGCCATCCAGTTGGTGTTGCCGCGCAGCGTGTTGATCTCGCCGTTATGCGCGATCATGCGGTAGGGATGCGCCAGCGACCACGCCGGGAAGGTATTGGTCGAGAAACGCTGGTGAACGAGCGCCAGCGCGCTCTCGAAATCCTTTTCGTGCAGATCGGGATAGTACTTGCCGAGCTGATCGGCGAGGAACATGCCCTTGTAGATCACGGTGCGGCACGACATCGAGCACGGATAATAGCCGGCGAGGCCGCGGTCGCGGCGCTGATAGATCGCTTGCGAAATCGACTTGCGCAGGATGTAGAGCCGGCGCTCGAAATCGTCCTCGGTCTTGGCGGTGCCGTTGCGGCCGATGAACACCTGCATGCAGGCGGGCTCGGTCGGCTTCACGGTGACGCCGAGCGAGGAATTGTCGGTCGGCACGTCGCGCCAGCCGAGCAGCGTCAGGCCCTCTTCCTTGATCTGGTCGGCGATGATGCTCTTGATGACGTTGCGCCAGGCGGTGTCGCGCGGCATGAACAGCGCGCCGATGGCGTATTCGCCGGGATTGCGCAGCGCGAAGCCGAGTTCCTTCGCCTTGCGGCTGAAGAAAGCATGCGGGATCTGCACCAGAATGCCGGCGCCGTCACCGGCGCGCGGGTCGGCGCCGACGGCGCCGCGGTGCTCGAGGTTGCACAGGATGCTGAGCGCGTCCGCGACGATCTCGTGCGACTTCTTGCCCCTGATGTTGGCGATGAAGCCGACGCCGCAGGAATCCTTTTCCAGGCTCGGATCGTACAAGCCTACGGCCGGCGGGCGTGAATTGTGTTCCTGAATCGGATCAGTCGTTTTCGAGGCGACCGTCGCCGACAGTTGCTCTGCCACGATGTTTCCGCGCTCGACTTGCGACCCGTTCATGTCCTCGTCCTCTCCATGCGGCAAGCTGCCTCACCGCCATCTTCGGCGCACCTTGGGCGTCCCGCGGCACCCGCTTCTGGGTCACCGCTCGTCCGCTCGCGAGCCGCATTTTCTTAAATTCAGGCCAAGGCGTTCTTCGTCCCCGAGAACGGCTTTGCCTGTTGCCTTCTTGGCGCTCGAAAGCACCGACTTTCGTTGCAATCCCTATGCCGGAACCGCAAGCAAAATTGAGACAGTCTTCCTGTCCTAACCGCCACCTTGCCAAATTTTTGTCTATCACACAAGCGCGCGCAAGTCCCGATTCCCCATAGATCAATCGATCCCTTTCCAAAAGTTGCGCGGCCCCGCTTTTGAAGCAAACGCGCCCTGATCCGGCCCCGCCGACGCCGGAATCCCCAATGAAGCTTCTGATCAACCCTTCGGAAGCCGCGCCACGCCGCAAGAAGCGAAAGAGTGCGATCCATCCGGGGGCCTGACAGGAGCGTCTCGATCATGAAGTTTTTCACAGGATGGATGGCTGCCGCCGCGCTGGCGCTGGCCGCGACCGCCGCACAAGCGCAAGTTCCAGCGCGAGGGGCGATGATCGCGGTCTCGGATTTCGACGGGCCCTATGCGCCGCCGGAGGCCGCGCCGCCCCCGCCGCCGCGCTATGGCTACGAAGAACGCGGGCCGGCCCCGGTGCTGCTGCCATCGACCGAGGTCTACGCGGTGCTGCGCGAAAACGGCTTTTCTCCGCTGGGCATCCCGCGCCTGCGCGGCAGCGTCTACACCATCGCGGTGATCGACCGTCGCGGCGAGGACGGCCGGCTGGTGATCGATGCCCGCGACGGAAGGATTTTGCGCTTCATGCCGGCTGCCGACGCCTACGGTATGGCGCCGGGCTACGAGCAGCCTGCGGTTGCGCCTTACCGCCCGCAAAGCGCGCTACCGCCGCCAACCATGATCCGCAATGGTCCGCCACGCCCACCGGCCCCGATCCCACATGTCGCCAGCCGCTCCGTCCCGCTCCCGAAGGCGGCTCCGCCACGCGAGGCGCCGGTCGCCGCCAAGCCAGCCGAACCCGCGGCGGCGCAGGCAGCGCAGGCTCAACCTACCACGCAGACCGTGGCGGCCGTGCCGGCAAAGCCCGCTGAGGTCCCACCGCAAGCCGCCGCGCCGACCGTAGGTCAGGCCAAGCCTGCCGCGACGATCCTGCCGACACAGGAGATGCCGGCGGCACAAGGGCTGGACTAAGCGTGGCGTTTGATGCGATGGCCCGCGTCACACCAACGGTGTCGTCCTGGCGAAGGCCAGGACCCATACCGCGAGGTCCCTCGGTTATTCGTGGTAGGAGTACCGAACGGCAAGTCTTCGCCACACTACTCCCTGTGGTTATGGGTCCGGCCTTCGCCGGGACGACATAAAAAAACGCCCCGGGGCACCGGGGCGTTTTCGCAACTTGGAAGTGGCCGACGTGATTTACGCGGCTACCGAGTTCTCGATCACCTGTGCGCCTTGCGCACCGGTGTTGATCGCGATCTGGCGGGGCTTCTTCGCTTCGGGAATCTCACGGACGAGGTCGACGTGAAGCAGCCCGTTCTCGAGCGAGGCGTTCTTCACTTGCACGAAGTCGGCAAGCTGGAAGGCGCGCTCGAAGGCACGCGCGGCGATTCCGCGGTACAGCACTTCGGCCTTCGAGTTCTCGTTGGCGACTTTCTCGCCCTTGATCGTCAGCGTGTTTTCCTTCGCGACGATGGAGAGCTCATCCTTGGCAAAGCCCGAAACCGCAACGGTGATGCGGTAGTCGTTCTCGCCGGTGCGCTCGATATTGTAGGGGGGATAACCGGGGCTGCCGTCCGAACCGGCCTGGTCAAGCAGGTTGAAGAGGCGGTCGAAGCCGACGGTGGAACGGTAGAAGGGGGTCAGGTCGTAGGTACGCATGGTCAAGTCCTCCATTGAGCGACTGTTGGTAACCCGCCCGCCAATCGGGCCGGGCTTTCGTCTGTGTGCAGCCTGATGTTCCGGTTCCGAAACACTGGTAGCGGCCTGCACCAAGGTGATATGGGTTGAGGAGAACGGCGTTCAAGAGGGCGGATACTTAGCCTTTTCGGCGCTCCCGCCCCCTGATTTGCAGCACTTCGTGCCCAAGCCCTCCCCATCATGACGCTGGTCTCGATACCATCCAATCCCGTTCCCGAAGACGTCGTCAGCGGTACCATCAAGACCCCCGATGGCGTCGAGCTGCGCTTTGCGCGCTGGGCGCCACCGGCGAACCGCAAGGGCACGGTCTGCGTCTTCACCGGGCGCAGCGAGCAGATCGAGAAATATTTCGAGACCGTGCGCGATTTGCGCGACCGCGGCTTTGCGGTGGCGATGATCGACTGGCGCGGGCAGGGCCACTCCTCGCGCCGCCTGCGCGATCCGCGCAAGGGCTATGTCCGCGACTTCGCCGATTTCGAGATCGACGTCGAGACCTTCGTGCAGCAGGTGGTGCTGCCGGATTGCCCGCCGCCCTTCTTCGCGCTCGCCCACTCCATGGGCGGCACCGTGATGCTGCGGGTGGCGCATGCGGGCAAGCGCTGGTTCGACCGCATGGTGCTGTCGGCGCCGATGATCGACCTGCCCGGCCGCGCCACCTCGTTTCCGGCGCGGGCTCTGCTGAAGACGATGCGCGTGTTGGGAATGGGCGGCCGCTATGTCCCCGGCGGCAGCGACCAGATCACCGGGCTCAATCCCTTCATCAACAATCCGCTGACCAGCGATCCCGTGCGCTATGCGCGCAATGCCGCGATCCTTGAGGAGGATCCGACCCTCGGGCTGGCGTCACCGACGGTCGCCTGGGCCGATACCGCTTTCCGCGCGATGAACACCTTCAGGGGCAAAAACTACCCGTCCGAGATCCGTCAGCCGATCCTGATGCTGGCGGCCTCCAGCGACACCGTGGTCTCGATCGCGGCGATCGAGGAGTTCGCCTATCATTTGCGCGCCGGCTCCCATCTCGTGATCGCCGGCGCCAAGCACGAGATCCTCCAGGAGCAGGACCGCTACCGTTCCCAATTCTGGGCCGCCTTCGACGCCTTCGTGCCGGGCACGCCGCTGTTCAAGTGAGGATTTGAAGTGAATGGCTGCTGCGCGCGAGGTGCGCTCCCTCGCCCCGCTTAGTTCGCAAGACCCTCATGGTGAGGAGCGCGGAACGCGCGTCTCGAACCATGAAGGCCCGGCTCTCGCCCGCGGCCATCCTTCGAGACGCCCGCTTTGCGCGGGCTCCTCAGGATGAGGGCGGCCTGCTTGGGACAGAGCTCGACTACAGCGTCTTCAGATACTCGATCAGATCGTAGCGCTCGTTGTCGTCCTTGAACACGCGGCCGATGACGCCGGGACGTTTTTCCTCGCCCGGTTTGCGCTCGAAGGAATGGCCGAGCACGCTGTTGCCCTGGATCGGATCCTTGTCCGACCCCGCCGAGAACTCGGTTTCACCCGTCTTGCATTTCTCGTTGGCCGCGACCGCAAAGCCGACGGTCACGGGATCATAGTCGTGGCGGCCCATGCAGAATTTTTGCGGGCGCTCGCTCGCAGGCTTCAGCAACCAGTAGAGAGACGGCACCGAACCGTTGTGCAGATAGGGCGCCGTGGCCCAGATGCCGTTCAGCGGCCGTGCCCGATAGCGTGCCCCACCCACCGGATTGAGGCAGTTCTTGCGCGCGAGATTCCACAATTTCGCCCGCTCGGCGTCCGGAGTCTTCTCGTCGTCCATCCATTTGCGGGCGACGAGATCCACCACCGTCATGAGCCCCAGCGCATAAACCATCTCGGTCGGCGAACTCGCGGTCGAGACATCGCATTGCCACCATTTCTGGAGGTCGGCCGTATTCACCTTCAGGAAGCCGGGCAAATCGACGATCCTGTTGCTGAGCACGAGCGACTGTTCGGGATCCGTCTTGATCTCGTCGAGGGGGATCGTCACCGCGTTCAGCACCTTGCTGTCGCCGCTCGGCTCCCAATGTCCCGAAGACCAGAAAGCCGGGGTGTCGATCGCCGGCAAATGGCATCCGGAACACATCTCAGCGTAGATCTTGCGGCCATTGTCGACCTTCTTCTGATCGAGCCTCCAATTGTCGCCGAGGATTTGCGAGGGCCATTTCGGCGCCAGCAGGCCGGCGAACTTCGGACCGGTGGAGGGATTTGCCGTCTTGAACGGATCTGGCCCCCTGAGCATGTCCTCGATCCAGCCGAGCGTGTTGATATGAACCGAGGAGCGCCACAACCTGTCCTCCGGGTAGGCGTCGGACAGGTTGAGCAGCGCCGTCACGCCGAGGGCTTCGCCCGCGTTGCGGATCAGCGGCTGCTCGATCGAGGCGTCGTATTGGGCGAACTTGAACCAGGGCACGGTCCAGATCGGGGGATAGCTGACCGGGGCGTCCTGGGCGTGCAGGTTCTTTTCGAATCCCTTGATCCCGCTCAGCGCGAGATCCTGTGAAAAGACCTGATTGCCGATGCGATTGAGGGCGTCGAGGCGACCAAACCCTTCCTCGGTGTCACTCTGCTGTCTGCCGTTCCAGGTCTTCTTGCCTTCAATCGTCTTTTGCTGAGTTTGCGCCCAGTCGATCAGGAAGTTGCCGATCGCGCTGAGCTTCTGCTTGAGCGCGGCGCGGTCAGCCTTGCTGGCATCGGGGCCGAGCACGCGATCAGCGAAGCGCTGGAAGCGGAACGGCACGTAAAGCGTGTAGGCGATCGACAGGCCGGTGGAGAGCTCGAGCTTCTTCAGATCGGTCATGGCCGGACCGCCGTCGAAACGCACGTCCACGCCCTGGTAGTGGATCTGGCCGGTATGGCAGGCCGCGCAGGTCAGTCCGATCTTGTCCTCTTCGCGACGGCCCGTCGCGGGATCGCTGACCCCGGTCATTCGTGCGAAGCCGACCGGCAGGCCGTCGACGTTCTCCGCCGGCGTCCACCTCGTCGACCAGTCCGGCACCTGCGTCGTCTCGTAGACATTGGCGTAGCCGAAGCGGCGCAGTGACGTCGCGTCGGTCTGGATCGACTGCGGGCTCGGGATGAACCCGAAGCGCTCGAGATAGGCGCTGTCCGTCATCATGCCCGGCCGCGAGAACAGATGCAGGCGCGGCTGCTCCAGGGCCATGAACCATTCATAGGGCACCGGGAAGGTCGCGGTGCCCTGGCTGGCATGGTGAAACCAGTGCCTGTCCTTCAGCGACCAGTTCTGTTCGAGCCAAAAGGCCGCCTTCGTCTCGGGGACCGCGGGCAAGGGCGGCGGCAGGAGATTCACGAGAATTCCCTTTTGCGGCAGCATGGCGCGCACCTGGTCGGGGAATTCGGCGACCGCAACGAGCAAGGCGAGACCGAGGGCGACGAGCAGGGCCGCAACCTTGAGGGCGCCCCGCACCACGCGCTGGCAGGTCGACAGCACCGGCTGCGAGACGAGCCGCTGATTGATGCGAGCAGGGAATTGCCGCTCGTTGAACAGAGTGCGCACGTCGGCCACGCTGAGATAGCGGTCCTCACCCGCGCCCTTGCCCACGATCTTCAGGAGGATCGGCCATTCGAACTTCATCAGCAGGGGGTAGTACCAGCGCGCGGCGCTGCCGGCGCGCTTGAGGTTGTCGCGCATGAAGACGCCGATTTCCGAGGCGTTGAGACCGGGCTCGGAGCCGCCGCCGTTCGGATCCTGGTA
Organism: Bradyrhizobium sp. MI1.11; assembly: GCF_055811255.1. Taxonomy (NCBI): domain Bacteria; kingdom Pseudomonadati; phylum Pseudomonadota; class Alphaproteobacteria; order Hyphomicrobiales; family Nitrobacteraceae; genus Bradyrhizobium; species Bradyrhizobium sp. MI1.11. The sequence goes on along the minus strand of NZ_JBVVPM010000007.1, from coordinate 13,242 downwards.
GGTCCGGCCGAAGCTCGCAAACCGCGCAAGCTCGTCCTCATCGACCTTGCCGTCGACGCCGAGCACGCGCGAGCCGGCACTGCGCTTGTCGAGAGGGCCGCCACGCAACGCGTCGAGCTGCGCGCCCGAAAATATGCTCTTGAGGACGTGACCAAGACCGTTGGCGATAAGCGCGACGCCGCGGACCTGGATGCGGGCCGAGACCTTCTTCAGCCCGGTCTCGCCGCTTGCATTCGCGATCGTTTGCGACAGCGTGCCGAGCGGGACGGTTCCGCCGTCAACAAACCCTTCGCCGACGAGGCCGCGGAGGAATGGACACGGATTGTTCGGCGAGACCTGGATCGAGGGGGCGAAGGGGGGCTTCGGAGCGGAGTCATGCATGGCCCAAAATCCTGAAAACGGCGAATCGTGAAATACAGACGCGGCGATAGAGCGCGGAAAGTCCTGACAAACCGACAACACGTTATACTACTTCAGCGTGTAGCGGAGTGTGGCTGAATTCACTGTCGTGTCAATAAAGGCGGAGGGGACATTGCCGGGTGGCCGCGGCTGGCCCTCAGGATTCGGCGACGCGTTTGACGTCGCTCAAGACCAGGGTCAGTTTGCCGAGCGGCACGCCCGCATTCAAGAGTCCGGCGCGGTAATGGGCGAGGTCCTCGGGCCGCTTCCAGTGGAAATTGCGCAAATGGCGGTCGACATTGAGTGTCGGGTAATTAGCCATGAGCACGCGGGTCGCCTCGATCGCCTCGTCGCCCCGCCCCAATTGCGCCAGCGCCGCGGCGCGGATTGCCAGCGCCTGCAAATGGTTCGGGTTGATGTAGAGTTGCTCTCGAGCCCATGACAGGGTCGCGTCATATTGGCCCAGCAAATAATGGCTGAAGGCGTTCAGTGCGGCCCATTGGTAGCGCGGATCGCTGTTGTCGCGCTGTGCGGCCATCGAGAACAGCTCGATCGCCTCGCGGTGCTCGCCGACGGCGAAATGGCAGATGCCGAGCACGCCGCGCGCGCCGTTGTCGTAGGGGTTGAGCGCGACGGCGCGTTTGGCGGCATCCATCGCGGCCTCGTAATGGCCCTCCAGCGCGTGGGTCCAGGACAGGATCGAGAACGCAAATGACGAGCGCGGGTCGAGCCGGACGCTGGTTTCGGCAAGCTTCATCGCCTCGGCCCACATCTCGCGCGTGCCCTTGACCCAGCCGAAATGGATACTCTGGATCTGGATCGTGGCGAGATAGGCATGCGCAATCGACAGCTTGGGCTCAAGCCTGATGGCCTCCCGGAACAGGTCGACGGCGATGGCCAGGTCTTCCTTGGTTTGCCGATAATAGTGCGACAGCCCTTTGAGGAAGCGGTCCCAGGCGGTGACGTCGGTCGACAGCCGCGCCGGCGCCGAGGCCTCGGCCCGGACGATCTCGGTGGCGATGGCGGCGGACAGGTTGGTGGTGATCTCGTCCTGCATGGCGAAGAGATCGCCGATGTCGCGGTCGTAGCGGCCCGTCCAGAGCTGCTCGCCGGTCTCCGGCGCGATCAGCTCTGCGGTGACGCGGATCTTGGCTCCGGCACGCCGCACCGAACCCTGGATCAGATAGCTAGCGTCGATCTCCCGCGCGATCAGGCGGGTGCTGACGTTGTTGCCCTTGAACACGAAGGTCGAGTTGCGGCTCAGCACGCGATAGAAGGATTGCAGCGACAGCGCGTGAATCAAATCCTCGGTCAGGCCGTCGGAAAAATACTCGTCCTGGGCGTCGCTGAGATTGGCGAAAGGCAGCACGCCGACGATCGCGGTGCGGTACTGCTGCGAGAGGGCGGATGCCTCCCTCAGCGCGGGCGCAAGCGCCGGTGCACCCTCAGGCGTCCAGGTCCAGACCCCGATCGGATCCTTGATGTTCTTGAAGCGGTGGTTGCCGGCATCGACCAGCGGCACGGTGAGATGCTTGCCGGCCTCCTTGTAGGCCTTGGCCGAGATCGCGAAGCCGCCGGGGCTCGCCACGGCTTCGAGGCGGACGGCAATGTTGACATCGTCACCGAAGACCTCGTCCTCGTCGGCGATGACATCACCCATATGGATCCCGAGGCGGAACTGCATGGCGCGATCGGCGGGCAGATGGTGATTGCGCTCCGCCATCAGCGTCTGCATCGCGATCGCGGCCTCGGTGGCGCCGACGATCGAGGGGAATTCCAGCAGGAAGCCGTCGCCGGTGTTTTTGACGACGCGGCCGCCGTGATTGAGGATGATGGGGTGGATCGCGCTGCGATGGGCCTTGAAGGCGGCATGGGTGCCGGCCTCATCGGTGCCCATCATGCGCGAATAGCCGGCGACATCGGCGCAGACAATGGCAGCCAGACGTCTTTCCATATTCCGGAGCTCCAAGAGACTTGCAAGAGACTTGGAAGAGATCGAGGACCGGCCACGGCGTGGCAGTCGCCTCGAATCCCGCATTCAAAGAACCCGTTCCTTATAGAGCAGATGAGGCCGAGCGAAAGTACGAACCGCATTGCAAATTCGAGGTAAATCCTCGGCAATCCCGGCAGTGGACGGGGACGAGCGAACCCACTAAGCCGGCCTCTTGGGCCACGGTTGGGCGGCGGAGGTACGTCACACATGCTGGGCATTCACGAAATCTGGCTCTTCGTCCTGTCGGGCGTGCTGCTCAACATCACGCCGGGGCCCGATACGGTCTATGTGATCGGCCGCAGCATGCAGCTGGGCTGGCGAGGTGGCGCCGCGGCCGCGCTGGGCATCGGTTGCGGCTGCTTTTTCCATGTCGCGGGCGCCGCGATCGGGCTTTCGGCCCTGCTGATGGCCTCATCGACCGCGTTCTCGATCCTGAAGCTGGTTGGAGCGGCCTATCTCGTCGTGACCGGGCTTCAGATGCTGTGGTCGCGCCCGGTGCCGGCCTCGGCCATCGACGAGCCGGTGCAGAGCTCGCTGCGGCGGGTTTTCCTCCAGGGCGTCTTCACCAACGCGCTCAATCCAAAGGTCGCGCTGTTCTTCCTGGCGTTCCTGCCGCAATTCGTCGCAGCCGACTCGGCGCACAAGCCGCTCGCCTTCCTGACGCTCGGACTGATCTTCATCTGCACGGGAACGCTGTGGTGCCTGGTGCTGGCGGCGTTCGCGGCAAAGGCCGCCCACCGCCTGCGGAGCTCCGAAGGCGCGGTCGCCTGGGTCAACCGTGCCCTCGGCGGCCTCTTCATCTATCTCGGCATCCGCGTCGCCATGCTGGAGACGCGGTAACGTTTTTTACGCGAGTTCCTTCAGCAGCGCGCTGCCGGCGAGATAGAGGCCGAGCAGGATCATCGCGATCAGGAACCAGCGGCGAAACGCTTCCGCCGGCATCCGCGCCCGCACCGTTTGGCCGATGTACATGCCGGCAAACGCGCATGCCATGCCGACGGCGCCCGGCACCGCATTGGCCGGCGTCAGCAATCCGCCCGCGGTGAGGTTGAAGGCGAGCGCCAGTGTCGCCGTCGTGAAGAACACGCCGAGCGCCTGCACCAGCTCGTCCTTGTCCATGCCGATCGCCTGCATGAACGGCATCGAGGGGATCACCTGCACGCCGGTCGAGGCCGAGATCACGCCGGTGACCACGCCGACCACGCCGCCGACCCATTTCTCGTTCTTTGGCGCAACGTGGAACTGGAATTTGTTCAGCCCGATGATCGCGTAGACGACCAGGAGCACGCCGAGCACGATCGTGCCGTAGCGCGCATGCGGGCCGGTGAGCGCGCCGGCATTGAGCCAGCACCCGATCACGGTGCCGATCATCAGCGGCCACAGCCGCCGCAGGATGTCGCGCAAATGGGGACCGACGAAAGTCTGCCAGATGTTGGTGACGATGGCGGGCACGATCACGATGGCGATCGCGCGGCTCGGCGCCATGCTCACGGCGAGCAGTCCCATGGACACCGTCGGCAGGCCAAGCCCGACCACGCCCTTGACGAAGCCGGCGAGCAGGAAGATGGCGGCGATGAGAATGAGGAGCGGGTCGATCATATCTGCACATTGACCGATGCCGCGCGTCGGCACAATCTCTAGCTTACGGAGAAAGCCTTCGTCTGGAGCGAAGGCTGGAGGGACCCGGGATGCGCTTCGACCTCGTCGACCTCCAGCTGTTCATCGCGGTCGCGGACCAGCGCAGCATCACCCGCGGCGCGGAGCGGTCGCATCTGGCCCTGGCCTCGGCCAGCGCGCGCATCAAGGGGCTGGAGGATGCGCTCGGCGTCGCGCTGCTCAAGCGCGGGCGCCGCGGCGTTGAGTTGACCTCGGCCGGCGAGAGCCTGCTCGATCACGCCCGTCTCGTCATTCACCAGATCGACGCCATGCGGGGCGATCTCGCCGGCTTTGCCAGCGGCGTGCGCGCGAGCGTGCATTTCCTCGCGAATACCTCCGGCCTCTCGGAGCATCTGCCGAAGGCGCTTGCCGGCTTCCTGCGCGAGCATCGCGACGTCGCCATCGACATCGAGGAGCGCGAGAGCACCGACATCGCGGCCGCGATCACTGCGGGCGCGGCCGATCTCGGCTTCGCAGCCGAGCACGCGCTGCCCGATCATATCGAGCGATTCGCCTTCAGCGAGGATCGCCTGACGCTGGTGACGTCCAGGCGCGGCCCGTTCGCCGGCCGCCGCGCGATCGATTTCCAGGAGGCGGGCGCTTGCGACTTCGTCGGGCTCACCAGCGCCACCGCGCTTCAGGTGCATATTTCGAAGCACGCCGCCAGGCTCGGCATGCGGCCGCATTACCGCGCACGCCTGCGCGATTTCGACGCGATCTGCCAGATGGTCGCCGCCGATGTCGGCGTTGCCCTGGTGCCCGAAGCCGCGGCCCGCCGCTGCGCGAAACTGATGCCGCTTGCCATGGTCCGCCTGCGCGATACCTGGGCCAACCGCAAACTCGTGATCTGCGCGCGAAGCTTCAAGACGCTGCCGCGCCCGGCAAAGATGCTGGTGGAGCATTTGCGGTCTGCGGCAGTGTGAGCTCTGCGCTACCTCGCGGTCTCCACGCCAGCGTCCTTGATCACCTTCGCCCATTTCTTGGTCTCGTCCGCGATGAAGCTGCGAAAATGCTCCGGCTCATCGCCGACAAGCGTCGCGCCCTGGGCGGCGAGCTTTTCCTTCACCGCGGGATCCGCCATCGCCTTCGTGGCGAGGGCATGCAGCGCCGCGACGATCTCCTTCGGCGTGCCCTTCGGCGCCACCATGCCGTACCAGTTCTCGATGCGCAGATCGGCAAAGCCGGCTTCCGCCGTGGTCGGCACGTCAGGCGCCGTCGGCGAACGCTCGGCGGAGCCCACCGCGATCGGCCGCAGGGCGCCCGCCTTGACCTGCGGCAGCAGCACGGGGAGATCCAGGAACGTCATCTGCACCTGCTGGCCCAGCAGATCGTTCACGGCGGGCGCCGCGCCGCGATAGGGCACGTGCACGATGCCGATCTTCGCCGTCAGCTTGAACAATTCGCCGGCGAGATGCGGCAGGCTGCCGGGGCCGGAGGAGGCGAAGTTGAGCTTTCCGGGCTGCGCCTTGGCGAGCGCGATCAATTCCGCGATGTCCTTTGCGGGAACGTTGGTGGCGACAACGAGCATTTCCGGCACGGTCGCCACCAGCGTCACTGGTGTGAGGTCGTTGAGCGTATCGTAGGCGACCCTCTCCATGCTCGGGCTGATCGCCAGCGCGCCGGCGCTGGAGATCGCGATGGTGTAGCCGTCGGGTGCAGCCTTGGAGACGGCATCGGTGCCGAGCACGCCGCCCTGGCCGCCGCGATTGTCGATCAGCACCGGCTGTCCTGACAGCTCCGACATGCGCTGGCCGATCACCCGCGCGATGATGTCGTTGGGGCCGCCGGCCGGGAACGGCACGATCAGCTTGATCGGCTTGGCCGGGAAGTTCTGGGCGCAGGCCAGTGTCGGAACCAGAAGCAAGGCGGCGAGAAGGAGCGTGCGCCGGTTGGTCATGCAGGCTCCTATATCGCCTATCCGTTGAGCAGTTTCAGTGCTTCTTCGTGAACCCTGGCGTCGCCGGCCGCGACGATACGGCCGCCGCCCTGCGCCGGCTTGCCTTCCCAGGTGGTGACGACGCCGCCGGCGCCGGTCACGATCGGGATCAGGGCTGCGATGTCGTAAGGCTTCAGCTCGGTCTCAACCACGAGATCGACGTGACCTGCCGCCAGCATGCAATAGGAGTAGCAGTCGCCGCCATAGCGCGACAGCCGCGCGCCCTGCTCGATGCGGCCGAAGATGGCGCGGTCGCGCTCGTTCATCAGCAGCGGGCTGGTGGTGTAGGTCGTCGCCTCCGACAGCGAAGCACAGCGCCGGACCTGGAGCCGGCGCTCGCCGGAGGGGCCTTTATAATGAGCGGAGCCGCTGTCGCCGGAAAAGCGTTCGCCGATGAAGGGCTGGTGCATCATGCCGTAGACCGGCGTGCCCTTGTGCAGGAGCGCGATCAGGGTGCCCCAGATCGGAAAGCCGCCGATGAAGGATTTGGTGCCGTCGATGGGGTCGAGCACCCAGACATAGTCCGAATCCTCGCGCTCGTTGCCGAATTCCTCGCCAACGATGCCGTGCTGGGGAAAGTTGGCCTTGATCAGACGCCGCATCACCGCCTCCGCAGCGCGATCGGCCTCGGTCACGGGGTCGAATTCCCTAGTCTTGCTCTTGTCCTCGATCGACAGCGAGGTGCGGAAGAACGGCAGGATGGTTTCGCCGGAGGCGGTGGCGAGCCGTCCGATGAAGGCGGAGAAATCGATCACCGTCACGGCGTATCCTCAAAAAGCGAAAGTCGGGTGAAGCTCACTCCTGCCTAGCTCAAATCGGAAGAATCGTGCAGCGCTGTCTTGCTTTTGCACCCTGGTATTTTGGATGCGGGAAGCATTCGCCTCGTCGAAGACACCCGCTGGGCAAATATCGATCATTGAGTTGAAACCTTAGTTCCGGGCCTGCCTTGTTCGTATGCAAATGACTATCAACCCATTGAATTTCCTTATCAAAGGAACTGAATCTGGGTTTCTCTGGAAGCAACCGAGCTATGTCCTCATTGCATGGGAAATCGCTCGAAAGCCCTTGCACTTTGTGCGTCGCGGCCGCATATTGTTGCGGTGCGGTAGCGCTTCTCGCGTTACTGCTGCCCTCCTTGGGCGTTTCCTCCCTAGACTTGGGCCGCTTCTTCATTAGAAGCGGCCCTTTTTTCTTTCAGCCTCTGCTTTCTCTCAGCATCGGCTTTCATTTCAATGCGCGCCGCGAAACGCGTTCGCGCTGATCGCACCCAACACAATCGTTAGAAGAAAAACGTTGCGCCTATTCCGCCGCGGCCTGGAACGGGCCGAGATCGCCGAACGGGACCGTAGTCGCCAGCACGTCGGCGAGCACGCCGAAGTCCGACGCCACTTGCGCAAAGCGTGGACTGCGCTCGCGCCGCCGCTCGTCCATGTAGATTGCGCGGTTGAGCTCGAGCTGCACGGCGTGCAGGCCACTGGCCGGGTTGCCGTAATGCTCGGTGATGAAGCCGCCGGCATAGGGCTTGTTGCGGCCGATCGAATAGCCGAGGCCGGCCATGGTCTCCTCGACCCGGTCGGGCAATAGCGGCGTGCAGCTCGTGCCGTAGCGGTCGCCGATCACGATGTCGGGCCGGCGCGGCTCGTCGCGGGAGACGCCGACCGAGGGCATCGAATGGCAGTCGACCAGCACGACGGTGCCGAACATCTGGTGCACCCTGTTGATCAGCCGGCGCAGCGCGCGATGATAGGGCTTGTACAACGTCTCGATCCGCCCCAGCGCGTCGTCGACCAGGATGCGCTCGCGATAGATCTCCTGGCCGTCGCCGACCACGCGCGGAATGGTGCCAAGTCCGCCGGCAACCCGCATCGAGCGGGTGTTGGCAAAGCTCGGCAGGCGCCCGGTGAACATCCGGGGATCGAGCTCATAGGGCTCGCGGTTGACGTCGACATAGGAGCGCGGAAAGTTGACCCGCACGGTCGGAAAGCCGCGCTCGCTGAGATGGCCGATCAGCTCGTCCATGAAGGAATCTTCGGAACGCCGCAGCGTCGGCAGGTCGATCCTGGAGGCGCTGAGAAATTCGTCCGGATAGGTCGAGCCGGAATGGGGCGAGTTGAAGATTACTGGCGCGCGCCATTGCGCGGGCTCAACGATCTCGAAGGCTGGCGACTTGTCGCCGTCAAACCGGGTCATCTTCTCAGGCTTCGTCCCTTGGTGTCAGGCTTCGTCCCTTGGCAATCAGGCTTTGCCCGTTGGTATCAGGCTTCGCCCTTGGCGCCGCACGATCCAACAAGCCCGGCACCGGCCTCAACGCATTGATTCGGCCGATCGGGCGGCTCTTATGTGTCGTCATTGTCCGGAATCGCAACCATCCTGCCAAGCGAAAAGATGAGATCTGTGCTGGAACATGTCTTAACCCTGCGGGCAGCGAGGTGGGGACCGGCAGGTACGGCTCGATTGCTTCGAACTGCTTTCAGGTTCACAAGGGGCCGGCAAGCACAGCCGGCTGAGGGTAAAGATTTTCACCCCAAATTTACCCTCCGTCGGGCTTAGTGACCTCTGCTGATATCCTCTGGGGATTCGACATTTCCGCCATGCCAAAGATCCTGCTCGCCGAAGACGACAACGACATGCGCCGTTTCCTGGTCAAGGCGCTGGAAAACGCCGGTTTTCAGGTCTCGTCCCACGATAACGGCATGGCCGCCTATCAGCGGCTGCGGGAAGAGCCGTTCGAAATGCTGCTCACAGACATCGTGATGCCGGAGATGGACGGCATCGAGCTCGCCCGCCGGGCCTCGGAACTCGACCCCGACATCAAGATCATGTTCATCACCGGCTTCGCCGCGGTCGCCCTGAACTCGGATTCGGACGCCCCCAAGAACGCCAAGGTGCTGTCCAAGCCTGTGCATTTGCGCGAATTGGTCAGCGAAGTGAACAAGATGCTGGCGGCCTAAATCGGCCGCCTTCCGTCCTTGCACCGGCTCCCCTGAGCCGTTATAGGGACCCGACCCGATCTAGACGACATCTAGGGCGCGTAGCTCAGCGGGAGAGCACTACCTTGACATGGTAGGGGTCACAGGTTCGATCCCTGTCGCGCCCACCACGCTTCGCCTTCGGCTTCGCGTGGCACAGCCTGGAAAATCACGGCGAAGCGTGTCCGGCGTAGCTCGAAGAGCGGAGACGGACTGGAGCGGCAGCCTCCTCAGCCGACATACCGCCGCTAAATCCCCCTATTTCAGTTCCGTATTCGCGACCGGAAGGATGGAGGCGACGTGCCAGCCGTCCGCGTCCTGAACGTAGGTCTGGCTGATCAGAAACGTGTTCTGTTGTGGCGGCTTGCCCGGAAGGCCGCGCGTAAAGACGATCGGCACGAGGACCTGCATGACCTCGTTCGAGATCACGGCGACGTGGAATTTCGACATGTCGGGTTCGAGGTGCCAGGTGCCTTCGTAATACGCCTTGAAGCGGTCGGCGATCGGATCACGGCCTCTGGTCTCGATCCCTCTCGCAAACAACAGCGTGCTCGGCGAATTCCAGAGCATGGCCTTCACATCGTTTGCGCTATGCGCATTCTGCGCGGCAATGAACTTGTCGAAGATGGCTCGCGCCTCGGCATCATTTGCGGCAGCGCGCGCAGGTCCGACCGGCCAGAACGTTGCGGCGAAAAACAGCGCTGCGGTCATCACGGCAAGATGGGGGCGTCGCGCAATCGGTCGTGACCCGGCGCTGGCCAAAAACTTCCTCGGAAGGATCATGTTCACCTCGTTGTTTGCCGGCTGGCGTTTTGAATGCTCGTTGTCATACCATTGATCGCTTCGCTGATTTTTCAGGATCGCGCGATCAGAGCTCACAGCTGCATCACAGATGCGTTGGATCAGGCTGTCGGATGCCGCGGGACGTAACCGGCAAGCTCTCGCCGCCGGCGTCAAGTTGAGTTATCGTCTTGCAGTGTCATTAGCTCGGATGACATCCGGGCCACGATGCCGCCTGGCGCGATCCGGCCACATCACGGTGAAGGGAATGCGCACCATGCGAGGGAGCTGTCTTGCCGTGGCGATATTGTCGCTGATGGCGTCGCGGGCCGACGCAGCCATCATCGACTGGCAGGCTGAGCTCCAGCGCTGCCGCGCGCTGCGCGAAAACGTGGCGCCACTGCTGCAGGCCGGCCAAGGAATATCCGCAGTCGGCCGCTCCAATACGGCCGTGCGCCGTTGCATCTGGATCCAGCGCCGGGCGGTGCGCAAGAAAATCCCCGGCGCGGAGACCTGGTAGCTACGCAGACCGGCATCTGCCCATCTCTGAACAGACGTGTCCGAAAAGACGTGTCTGCAAAAAACTTGCCTGAAATAGACTTGCCTCAAATAGACCTGGACCCGCGCACGATCGTCTCCATAATCGACGCGGAAAGTGCATTGCTGCGGCAATCAACCCGCCAACAAAAATGCGGCACACTGCAAGGGAACTGGAGACGCCGATGTTCAAAACCCCGAGTCCGAAATTCGTGATGGCGCTCGCCGTCGTCACAGGCCTCGCGATGGCGCAAGCCCACGCGGATTCGTCGCTGCCGGTGGGACCGAAAGTCGGCGATCAGGACCTGTCCGGCTTTTATCGCTGGCCCCAAGCCCTCCCAGAAAGCCCCGGCGTGATGCTGCGCAGGGAGGCGATGCTTGCGCAGCCGGAGATCACGAGCGCCGGTGTCGCCGAGCGCATCCTCTACACGTCCACGGATGTGCGCTGGCACGCCGGTATCGTGCCGGTGAGCGGTACGGTCTATCTGCCCAAGGGCGAGCCGCCGGCCGGAGGCTGGCCGCTGGTCGCGTGGGCGCACGGCACGCTCGGCGTGTCGGATTCCTGTGCGCCGTCCTGGACCGGACACAAGCCGCGCGATGCCACCTACATCCAGCGCTGGCTCGAGAACGGGTTTGCGGTGGTGGCGACCGATTATCAGGGGCTCGGCGGCGCGGGGCCGCATCCGTATCTGATCTGGGAGGCGGAAGGGCGCTCCGTGCTCGACGGCGCGCGTGCTGCGCTCGCCGCGTATCGCGACAAGCTCGCTTCAAAGGTTTTCGTCACCGGACAATCGCAAGGCTCGGGCGCGGCAATGGGCGCGACCGTGATCGCGGAAAGCTACGCGCCCGACGTGCCGCTGATCGCCACCGTGGCGACGGGCCTGGTGTCCACGTTCCCCGATGGCCCCTATAAGCCGCCGCAGACGACCGCGATCGCTTCGCCGATCTATACGTCGCTGATGATGCTCGGCGGCTCGTTGCCGGATGGCGCGCCGTCCGCCGACGATCTCGTCTCCGACAAGGGCAAGCCGGTCCTGAAAGCGGCGCGTGAAAGCTGCACGCCTGAGATGCGCGAGGTCGCGCGCAAGGACGGCATTACCGCCGAGAACGTCTATGTCGAGCCCATCGCCAATGTGCTGGCGCGGTTGACGCCGATCACGGACATGAAGGCCGTGCGGCTGAAGGTGCCGGTGCTGCTCGGGACCGGTCTTGCCGATTCCACGCTGGTCCCGACACGGCAATATGCCGAAGTCGCGGCGCTGTGCGCGGCCGGCAACGAGGTGGTCTGGAAGACTTATCCCGGCGCGACGCACAATGGCGGCCTGAACGCGGCCTTCCCGGATGCGCTCGCGTTTTTCCGCGGCATGCTCGCCGGACAAAAGCCGCAGGGCAATTGCGTGGGAATTGCCGAGCCCGGTGCTCCGGGCGAGGCCGCGAAAGGCATCGCTTTCAACGATTAACTCACGAGATACTTCTTCACCGCCGCCTCGTCCCATGCAATCCCGTTGCCGGGCTCCTCGCTCGGCAGCGCAAAGCCGTCCTTGATCGTCAGCCGCGTCGAAAGCACCGCGTCGGCCCAATCGACATATTCCAGCCAGTGCGCGGTGGGCGTCACGCAGAGCAGATGCGCGCTGACTTCCGAGAACAGATGCGTCGACATCTCGATGCCGGCGGCGTGCGCCAGCGCGGCGGCGCGCAGCCAGCCGGTGACGCCGCCGATGCGCTGCACGTCGGGCATCACGAAGTCGCAGGCCTCGGCGGAGAGCGCGGATTGCATCGCGAACGCGCTGTCGAAATTCTCGCCGATCTGGACCGGCGTGCGCAGCGCGTCCGCGATACGGGCGTTGCCCTCATAATCGTCGTGACGGATCGGCTCCTCGATCCAGGTCAGCCCCTCGTCGTCGAGCATCTCGCCGCGGCGCATCGCCTCGGTCACCGTCAGCGCCTGGTTGTAGTCGCACATCAGCGTCACGTCGTCGCCGACGGCCTTGCGCACCGCGCGCACCACCTTCAGGTCTTCCCGCGCATCGGGGCGGCCGACGCGGATCTTTGCGGCCTGAAAGCCCTCGGCCAGCAGCTTGTGGGCTTCCTCCACCGCGGCATCCGCCGGCATGATGCCGAGCCCCTTCGAATTGTAGGCCTTGACCGGTTTTGGCGCGCCGCCGAGCAGCCGCGCCAGCGGCAGGCCGCGTGCGCGTGCCAACGCGTCCCAGGCCGCCATGTCGATGCCGGATTGCGCCAGCCGCTGCAGGCCGGCGAGGCCGAGCAGGGTGAAGCGCTGGGTCAGCTTGCGCTCGATCTCGAACGGCAGCAGCTCGTCGCCCGCAAGCAGCTCTGACATTTCCGCGACCATCGCCGCCAACGGCTTCAAGGCCGAGGGCGTGATCGAGAACAGATAGGCGTGTCCTACGGCGCCCTGGTCGGTCTCGCAGTCGATCAGCACCAGCGGTGCGCTTGCGACCGCCCCGGTCGAGGTCTGGAGCGGCAGTTTCATCGGCACGATCACGGGCCGCGCATGGAAGCGCCTGATGTGGATGGTCTCGGTCATTCGGATGATCTCCGGAAGTGAATGCAGGTTCGTGCCGATCTTAAACGTCTGTGATGAAACGAAAAGCCGCCCTGCCGCGACCACCATAAAATGGGGTTGCGCGGGAGTTGAAGCCGGCGTGAGGAGCCGAATTCAGTTCGGGCGTGCCCGGATGTTGCCAAGACTCAGGTGCGTCGCCTCGCCCGCTTGCGAGGGCTTTGCTTAATTGGCCGAGCGGGAGTGAGGCTCGATATGGGGTATTTTTTTGTGCGGCCTCGGATGGCGCGCGAACGCAGACGGTCTTGTTTTCGTGGCCGATCGATGGCCTTGGGCTGTGGCGGTCACACCACACCTCCCGCGGGACACAGGGCGGATTCAAACGGTCGTCGCAACACCAGGAGTTTGGAGGTTGCGATGAACGTTGTAAGGCGCAGATCGGCGCGGT
>NZ_JBVVPM010000006.1:75362-269011 GCF_055811255.1 Bradyrhizobium sp. MI1.11 | reverse complement strand
AACGCCGGCGGAGGCGCTTGACGATCTTCTGTTATGAGTGAAAGTAACTGGTGTTGCGACGACCGTTTGAATCCGCCCAATACGCTTCAACCGAGTACCGCCAAGCACTGCAAGCCGCCGGCTTCCGGCCTTCAATGAGCCGCAGAGCCGACTGCTACGACAATGCCCCGATGGAAAGCTTCTTCCACACCCTCAAGACCGAACTGATCCATCACCGTCAATATGAGACCCGCAATGAAGCCGAGCGCGACATCTTCGCTTACGTCGAAGGCTTCTACAATCAGACCCGAAGACACTCGGCCATCGGCTATATCAGCCCGGTCGAGATGGAGCTAAAATCGGCTTGATCCATGTCCACTTTTTTGGGGGAAGATCAATTCTGGATTGCTTCGCTACGCTCGCAATGACGGCGTTGATGCAGGCGCGCTACTCTCTTCGCATCGTCATGCCCGGGCTCGTCTCGGGCATCCACGTTCTTCGTGCCGCGCGGTGAGGCGTGGATGGCCGGGACAAGCCCGGGCATGACGGAAACAGCTACTTCCCCATCCATTTCGGCGGCCGCTTCTCCGCAAATGCCTTCGGTCCCTCGATGTAGTCCTGCGAGGCCGCCATCGCCTTCACGGCCGGATAGTCGCGCTGCTGCTCGATCGCCTGCTCCAGCGACACGCCGAGGCCCTTCTGGATCGCCTGCTTTGACGCGCGGATCGACATCGGCGAATTCTTGGTGATCATCTCAGCCCAGCGCAGCGCGGCCGTGAGCGCCTCGCCCTGCGGCACCACCTCATTGACGAAGCCGAGTTCGAGACCCTCTTTGGCGCTGACGTGGCGCGCGGTGAGGATCATGCCCATGGCGCGCTTCAGCCCGATCTGGCGCGGCAGCCGGTGCAGGCCACCGGCGAGTGCGGCGAGGCCAACGCGCGGCTCGGGCAGCGCGAAGGTCGCGTTCTCCGAGGCAATGATGAGGTCGCAGGCCAGCGCGATCTCGAAACCGCCGCCCATGGCCACGCCATTGACCGCGGCGATGATCGGCTTGTCGCAGTCGAAGCGCGCGGTGAGGCCGGCAAAGCCGCCCTTGTCCCAGCCGCGCTTGCCGCCGGCCGCCTGCCACTTCAGATCGTTGCCGGCGCAGAACGCCTTGTCGCCGCTGCCAGTGACGATCGCGATCCACTGCTCGGAATCGGCGGAGAAATCGTCAAACACTTTGTTGAGCTCGAAATGCGCGTCGGTGTGCAGCGCGTTGTAGACCTCGGGCCGCGACAGCGTGACGATCGTGATCGGCCCCTTGCGTTCCACCTTTGAGAATTTCAGCTCCATGGTCGCTCCCGCAGTTTCTCGTGAAGGAATATTGCCGGAATACTACCGCGCCACCGCGCTAGAGCACCATCGAATTGCGCAATGCGCCCTGCGCATCCAGTACGCCTTCCGTTGCTTGACTTGGCGACGCTCTTCTCACCTTAATCGTGCGAAGCAAAGCTGCGCCCAGCGCCTTAACGCAAAACGAAAAAACACCCGGGAGAGAGCCGTGGATTTCTCATTGCCTGCCGATCTCGTCGCCTATCTCGCAGAGCTCGACCGTTTCATCGAACGCGAGATCAAGCCGCTGGAAGAGGCCGATGATAATATCCGCTTCTTCGATCATCGTCGCGAATGGGCCCGCACCGATTTCGAGAATGGCGGCCTGCCGCGCCACGAATGGGAAGCGCTGCTGCGCAAGGCCAAGGATCTCGCGGACGCGGCCGGTCATTTGCGATTTCCGGTGCCGAAGCAATATGGCGGGAAGGATGGCTCCAATCTCTGGATGGCCGTGATCCGCGAGCACTTTGCCGCCAAGGGGCTCGGCCTGCACAACGATCTTCAGAACGAGCATTCCATCGTCGGCAACTTCCCCGTCGCTACCATGCTCGATCGCTACGGACGCGACGACCAGAAGGCGATGATCGATGGCTCGATCAAGGGCAAGTACCGCATCACCTTCGGCCTGACCGAGCCAAATCATGGCTCCGACGCCACCCACATGGAAACGCGCGCGGTGCCCGCGACCCGCGACAACGTCAAGGGTTGGATCATCAACGGCGAGAAGATGTGGACGACCGGCATGCACGTCGCCACGCATTGCGCGCTGTTCGCGCGCACCAGCGGCAATGACGGCGATGCCCGCGGTATCACCTGTTTCCTGGTGCCGGCCAAGAGCCAGGGCGTGAAGATCGAAGAGTACATGTGGACCTTCAACATGCCGACCGATCATCCTCGCGTCAGCTTCACGGACGTGTTCGTTCCCGAGGACGCGCTGTTCGGCGAGGTCGGGCGCGGCCTGTCGCTGGCACAATGTTTTGTCCATCAGAACCGTATCCGGCAGGCGGCGAGTTCGTTGGGGGCAGCGGTCTACTGTATCAACGAGAGCGTGAAATATGCGCGCGAGCGAAAACCGTTCGGCAAGGCGCTGGCCGAGAACCAGGCGATCCAGTTCCCGCTGGTCGAGCTTGCGACCCAGGCCGAGATGCTGCGGCTGCTGATCCGCAAGACCGCCTGGGAGATGGACAAGCTCACTGAGGAGCAGATCGAGCGCACGCTCTCCGACCGCGTCTCGATGTGCAACTATTGGGCAAACCGCCTCTGCTGCGAATCCGCCGACCGCGCCATGCAGGTCCACGGCGGCATGGGCTATTCACGCCACAAGCCGTTCGAGCACATCTACCGCCACCACCGCCGCTACCGCATCACCGAGGGCAGCGAGGAGATCCAGATCCGCAAGGTGGCGGGATTTTTGTTCGGCTATATGGGGCCGGGGAAGCATTAGCTGTTATCGCGAGCGAAGCGATCCAAAGTCTTTCCAGAGAGACAGTCTGGATTGCTTCGTCGCAAGGGCTCCTCGCAATGACGGAGGAGAGAGGCGCGCATCCGCCTCCACACCGTCATTGCGAGCGAAGCGAAGCAATCCAGAGATGTCGCCATGGGCGGAGCTCCCGATTGCACCATCGCTTCTCGCAGTCGGCCTAATTCACCCTTCTATCCTTCCCCGCCCAATACGGCTCGCGCAATTGCCGCCGCAAAATCTTGCCTGACGGATTGCGCGGCAGCGCCGGCAGGAACTCCACGCTCTTCGGCGTCTTGAACCCCGCGATGCGCTCGCGGGTGAAGTTGATGATGTCGGTGGCGGTCGCCTGCTTGCCCGGCTTCATCACCACGACGGCCTTCACCGCCTCGCCCCATTTGTCGTCGGGTATGCCGATCACTGCGGCTTCCGCGACGTCGGGATGATCGCACAGCGCGCTCTCGACTTCGGCCGGGTAGATGTTTTCGCCGCCGGAGATGATCATGTCCTTGATGCGGTCATGGATGTAGAGATAGCCGTCTTCGTCCATGTAGCCGGCGTCACCGGTGCGCAGCCAGCCGTCGCCGCGCAGCGTCGCGGCGGTCGCTTCCGGCAGATTCCAGTAGCCTGCCATGTTGGAGCCCGAGCGTGTCGCGATCTCGCCGACCTCGCGCGGCGGCAGCGGCTTGCCATCGACATCGAGGATCGCGATCTCGACGCCCGGCAGCGCCTTGCCGGCCGAGCGCATCCGCTCCAGCCCCTCGATATGATCCTCCGGCGGCAGCGCGACGATGGTGCCGGTGGTCTCGGTCATGCCGTACATCTGCACGAAGCCGCATTTGAAGATCTCGATGCATTCCTTCAGCAGCGCCGCCGGTATCGGCGAGGCGCCGTACAGCATGTATTTCAACCGCGAGAAATCGACAGTCCTTGCGCGCGGCTGCCGCACCACGAACTGCATCGCGGCGGGCACCATGAACAGCTTTGTGATGCCGGACTGTTCGAAAGAATCCAGCACTTTTGTCGGATCGAACTCGCGCGCGATCACGCCGCGGGCGCCGTGATAGAGCCCCATCACGCCCCAGCCGGATCCGCCGATGTGGAAGATGGGCATCGCCACCAGCGACACGTCGTCGGTCGACCACCGGTTCCATTCAGGCTTGTCCTCGGCATTGCCGGTTTGCACGAGGTTGAGGAAGTTCGCATGCGACAGCATCGCGCCCTTCGGCTTGCCCGTCGTACCCGACGTATAGAGCTGAATCGCGATGTCCTTCGCGTCGATCGGCACCTTGGGATCATCGCCACTCTGTGCATCGCGCCAAGCTGTAAAATCCTGCCATTCCGGCGCGCCACCTTCGGTGGTGATGACGCTGCGCACGCCCGGCAACTGGCCCTTGATCTGGCGGACCAGGGCGATGAACTCAGGTCCCACGAACAGCACCGGCGCTTTGCAGTCGCTCACGATGAAGGCGACCTCGGGGCCCGCGAGCCGCCAGTTCACGGGCGCCATCACCACGCCGGCCTTCATGGCGCCCATCAGCAGCTCGAAATAGATGTCGCTGTTCTTGCCGAGATAGGCGATGCGCTCGCCGCGTCTCACACCCATCGCGATCAGCGCGTTGGCCACTTTATTCGTCTTGACGTCGAATTCGGCAAAGCTGGTGACGCGGCCTTCGAACTCGAAGGCGATCGCGTTGCCGCGGCTCTTGGCGCGCTCGCGCACCATGTCGGCGAGATTGGCCAATGGCTGTGTGGTCATGTTTCTCCCATACCGTCTTGTTCTTATGCCGCGGAGTGTGGCGTCATCCGCAGGGGAAGACAAGACGGGGGAAGGTACGCCATGGCTTCAACGTCGTCGTCCTGGCGAAAGCCAGGACCCATAGCCACAAAACGCAATTTGGCGAAGACCGGCCATGGCCTATCTTCGCCAAAAAACATTCGGTGGGAATGGGTCCTGGCTTTCGCCAGGACGACTACGTCACCCCCGCTTCGCACGATCCTTTTCGTTCTGCGCCATGATGCTCTCGCGCGCGGTTTTCCAGTCGTCGTCGCTCCAGTCGCGGAGCTGGTAGAAATTGCCGCCCATCGCGAGCGCCTGCGCGCCGTCCATGGCGATGGTCTCGCCGGAGATCCAGTCGCAGCCGCCCGAGATCAGGAACACGGCGACGTTCTGCAATTCCTCCATGGTGCCGACGCGGCCCATCGGGTTCATCGCCTTGGTGCGCGCGCCGGCTTCGTCACCGGGCTTGATGCGCTTGCTCATGCCCTCGGTCGGGATCTCACCCGGTGCGATCGTGTTCAGCCGGATGCCGTAGCGGCCCCATTCGGTTGCGAGCGACATCGTCATCGCGTGGATCGCGGACTTGCTCATCGCCGACGGCACCACGTAAGGCGAGCCGTTGCGCACCCAGGTCGTGGTGATCGAGACGACGTTGCCGGGCTGCTTCAACGCGATCCAGCGCTTGCCGACCGCTTGCGTCACGTAGAACGTGCCGTGCATGACGATGTTGGCGACGGCGTCGAAGCCGCGCGGCGACAGCTCTTCGCTGCGCGAGATGAAATTGCCGGCGGCGTTGTTGATGAGGTCGGTGAGGGGGCCGTCGCGAAAGATGGTCTCGATCATCTCCTCGACCGCGGGCGCGTTGCGGATGTCGACGCCGTGGCTGCTCACGCGGCCGCCATACTCGGCCATCAGCTCGGTCGCGGTCTCGTCGCAGACGATCTTGCGGCGGCCGCAGATGTGCACCTCGGCGCCGAGCTGGAGGAAGCGCGCCGCCATCGACTTGCCGAGCCCGGTGCCGCCGCCGGTCACGAGGATGCGTCGTCCCGCCAGAAGATTTTCCTTGAACATGTCTGTTTCCCCTGTCGCGATTGTCGGTTAATTGATCGATTGACTAAATCCGGCCGCCGTCGTCCTGTAAAGCGGCACCGAACAAGAACAGCAGGGAACCAGGGGAGAATTCATTCATGGAAGAGCGCGTCTCGATCTCGATCTCGGAAGGCATCGCCGATGTGCGCCTGGTGCGCGCGGACAAGATGAATGCGCTGGATCAGGCCATGTTCGAGGCCCTTGTCGCCGCAACCGACCGGCTTTCAAAGGACAAGAGCGTGCGCGTCGCGGTGCTGTCGGGCGAGGGCCGCGCCTTCTGCGCCGGTCTCGACATGGGGCGTTTTGCCGCCATGAAGGAGAAGGGCGGCAACGGAATTCCGGGTGGCGAAAATCGCGATCTCACCAAACGCACGCACGGCCAGGCGAACTTTGCGCAACAAGCGGTGTGGGGCTGGCGCCAGCTTCCGGTCCCGGTGATCGCCGCGATCCAGGGCGTCGCCTTCGGCGGCGGCTTCCAGCTCGCGCTCGGCGCCGACATGCGCTTCCTGACCCCCGATGCGCGGATGTCGGTGATGGAAATCAAATGGGGTCTGGTGCCCGACATGGCGGGCACGCCGATCCTGGCCTCGCTCGTACGCGACGACATTTTGCGCGATCTCACCTACACCGGCCGCATCTTCTCCGCGCAGGAGGCGATGGCTTACGGTCTCGCCACGCGCATCTGCGACGACCCGCGCGCGAGCGCCCTCGAAGTCGCGCGCGAGATCGCGGGAAAAAGCCCCGATGCGATCCGCGCCGCAAAACGCCTGCTCAACAATCTCTCGGTCGATCCGGGCCCCGCGCTGCTTGCCGAGTCCGTCGAGCAGCAGAAGCTGATCGGCAGTGCGAACCAGACCGAGGCGGTGCGCGCCAATCTGGAGAAGCGCGCGCCGAAGTTTGCGGATTAGCGCAGACCTCATCCCGAGGAGCCGCGAAGCAGCGTCTCGAGGGATGGGCCACGGGCTCTCATGGTTCGAGACGGCGCCTTGCGCCTCCTCACCATGAGGGGCAACTTCAACAACAAAGAAAAACCAACAATGAGCGAAACGTCAAATTTCCTCGGCATCGTCTCCGGTGAGCGCAGCCGCTCCCATGCCGAGGTCGCTGATCGTGCCGATCGCATCGCCGCGGGCCTCAGCCAAATCGGCGTCAGGCAGGGCGATTGCGTCTGCATGTTGATGCGCAACGACATTGCCTTTCTGGAAGCTGCCTATGCCGCGATGCGGCTGGGCGCCTACGGTGTGCCGATCAACTGGCACTTCAAGCCGGAGGAGATCACCTACATCCTGAACGACACCGGCACCTCCGTGCTGATCGGCCATGCCGACATGCTGCATGCCTTGCGCGATGCGATCCCGAAAGGCGTCATCGTGCTCAGCGTGCCGACGCCGCCGGAGATCCTGTCCAACTACAAGATCGATCCCGATCATCTGAAGACGCCGGACTTCGCGATCGATTTCGAATCTTGGCTCGCACAGCACCAGCCCTATGACGGCCCGATCGTGCCGCAGCCCATGAACATGATCTACACCTCGGGCACGACAGGCCATCCCAAGGGCGTACGGCGCAATGCACCGACGCCGGAACAGGCGGCCGCCGGCGAGCGCATGCGCGCGATGATCTACGGGCTGAAGCCCGGCGCCCGCACGATCCTGCCGGGTCCGCTCTATCACTCCGCGCCGAACTCGTTCGGCATCCGCGCGGGAAAACTCGGCGGTGCACTGGTGCTGATGCCGCGCTTCGAGCCCGAGGAATTTCTCGAGCTGATCGAACGCTACAAAATCGACACCATCTTCATGGTGCCGACCATGTTCATCCGCCTGATGAAGCTGCCGGGGGAGGTGCGCAAGAAGTACGATGTCTCCTCGCTGCGCCATATCATCCATGCCGCCGCGCCCTGTCCGGCGGACGTCAAGCGCGCCATGATCGAGTGGTGGGGGCCGGTGATCTACGAATTCTACGGCTCGACCGAATCCAGCGCCGTCACCTTCGCGACCTCCGAGGATGCGCTAAGGAAACCCGGCACCGTCGGCAGGATTTCGCCCGGCGCCGAGCTGCGCTTCATCGGCGATGACGGACGCCTGCTGGGCGTGGGCGAGATCGGCGAGATCTATTCGCGCATGGCCGGGATGGCCGATTTCACCTACCACAACAAACCGGAGAAGCGCGCCGAGATCGATCGCGACGGCTTCATTACCTCCGGCGACGTCGGCTATATCGACGAAGAGGGCTACGTCTTCATCTGCGACCGCAAGCGCGACATGGTGATCTCGGGCGGCGTCAACATTTACCCGGCAGAGATCGAGTCGGTTCTGCATGCCGTGCCCGGCGTGCATGATTGCGCGGTGTTCGGCATTCCCGACGCAGAATTCGGCGAGACCTTGATGGCCGTGGTCGAGCCCCAGGCGGGCATCACGCTCGACGCCGCCGAAATCCGCGCCCGGCTGAAGGCCTCGCTCGCCGACTACAAGGTGCCAAAACACATCGAGATCCGCGCCGGGCTGCCGCGCGAAGATTCCGGCAAGATCTTCAAGCGCCGCCTGCGCGATCCCTATTGGGAGCAGGCGGGGCGGAAGATCTGACGGTGCGTAGTGCGTAGCCCGGGTGAGCGAAGCGATACCCGGGATAATAAGCCCCGGATGTCGCTTCGCTCATCCGGGCTACACACGCCCGTGAATTCGTGAGCGGCTTCGTCGACCGCAACCTCGCTCATCGTGCTATACTCACGGGATCACCGTCTCGCGGATCATCCCATGGCTCCCGTTTCCATCCTGCTCAACCTGCTCTGGATCCTCATCGGCGGCGCCTGGATGGCGCTCGGCTGGCTGATCGCCGCGGTCATCATGGCGATCACCATCATTGGCCTCCCGTGGGCGCGGGCAGCGTTCAACATCGCGGTCTACACGCTGATGCCGTTCGGCTCGCGGGCGGTCAGCCGCTATGAGGTCACCGGTGTCGAGGATGTCGGCACCGGTCCGCTCGGGGTGATCGGCAACATCATCTGGTTCGTGCTGGCTGGCTGGTGGCTGGCGCTCGGCCATCTCCTCACCGCCCTGGCCCTCGCGATCACCATCATCGGCATTCCCTTCGCCTGGGCCCACCTCAAGCTCGCGGGCATCGCGCTCTGGCCGATCGGCAAGGTGATCGTGCCGGCTTAGGGGAACTCGTAAGCGTCCCCGCGGCACATCCTTCGAGACGCCCGCCGTTGGCGGGCCCTCAGGATGAGGGCGGAACACGTGGCTCCACCTGCAACGAATCCCGACGCAACTCAGCCTCATCCTAAGGAGACCGCGAAGCGGTCGTCTCGAAGGACGAGGCGCTTGCTCAGCTCGTAAGACGGGTAGAGCGCCAGCGAAACCCATCAATCCGTCCGCCGATGATGAAGCATGATGGGTTTCGCAAGGGCTCAACCCATCCTACGCGCTGATTCGAAGTGGAGCACGACTGCTTTCGACCGGGCATAGGTATCCTGCCCCTCGGCAATGCGTCAGATTCATTGCAACTTTTTCCCGGCTTCATTGTTGAAGAACGGGAGCGAACGCTGCCGCAATGTGCCGCGGCCGGCTGGCCCACGGCTCATTCTTATCGGGAGGCGATTGCATGAAGTGGCTTTGTTTGATCGGCTTTGTGGCGGGGACCGTTGCTTTAATACCTTCACCTTCTGCTTCGGCGATGCCCGCTGCCAAGCCGGACGCACTGGGCGCGTCTCAGACTGCCACTATCGAGGTCAAGGGCGGCCACGGGCATGGTGGTGGCCACGGCTGGGGTCATCACGGTGGGCGTGGTCATCATTACGGTTGGGGCAGAGGCCGAGGTCATCATTATGGCTGGCGGCACCATCACCACTGGTGAGCGTCACGATTGTCCCGAGATCGGAGTTGGTACCGATGTTAATACGGACCGCGAAGCACATCCGGGAGCTTGAGGACCAACCAAGCTCGTAGGATCGGTAGAGCGTGAGCGAAACCCATCAAACCGTCCGCCGATGACGAAGCATGATGGGTTTCGCAAGCGCTCGGCCCATCCTGCACGCTGCGTGCATCAATGCGCATGCGCCCTCAGGGACGAACGCGAATGATCGTATTCCCCTTGCGTCGCCTGGTCGGGTTTAAGGCGGCGACGGCATCGTCGAAGATCGAGACGTTGCCGATGTTTGTCCGCAATCGTCCGTCCCGCACCCGCTGGACGATCTCACTCAGTTGGGCACGATCGGCCTCGACGACAAAGTCGACCGCCAGGCCGTCGGAGGGTCGCGCCTCTGCGGGCCCGACGATGGTGACCAGTGTTCCTCCGGCTCGAATCAATGCTGCGGACCGCTTCTGGATGTCACCGCCGATGACATCGAACACCAAGTCGACTTTGCCGATGTCTTCCAGGGCATCGTTGTCGAGGTCGACGAACTCCTTCGCGCCGAAGTCGAGCACCGTCTGACGGTCGGCGGCGCGTCCGGTGCCGATGACGTGGGCGCCGGCCTCTCGTGCGAGTTGCGTCACCATCGACCCGACTGCACCGGCCGCGCCGTGTGCGAGGACGCTTTGCCCCGCCTGAAAGCGGCCGTGCTGGAACAGCCCTTGCCATGCCGTCAGGCCCGAGATCGGCAGGCTTGCGCCCACCGTGAAGTCGACGTCGCCCGGGAGCGGCGCGAGATTGCGTGCCTCGATCGCCACATACTCGGCGAGCGTGCCGTCGCGATACCAGTCCGCGAGGCCAAACACCCGCTGTCCTACCGACAACCCCGTAGTGCCATATCCGAGAGCGGTGACCACTCCAGCCAACTCGTGCCCAGGGATCGACGGTGTTCGGTCACGCTCGAGGCGATCGGTCCAGGTCGAGGGCCATGTCAGCTCGGTCGGAACAAATCCCGACGCATGAACCCGAACAACGGCATCGTTTATCGATGCCTGCGGTTCGGGCCGCTCCACCAGCTTCATCCCGGCCGTTCCCGCGGCCCGTTCCCTCACAACGATCGCCTTCATGGGATTATCTCCTCGGTCATTGTCTGTTGATGCAACTGTTGCAGGCAGCGTAAGCACAACGGCTATCTACAAACTGCCGGGCAGTGTGGAAGTGTCCGCGATCTGCGCTGTCCGGATTGACCAGCTCGTACTGAGACTGCCGATCGGGTTCGCTTCGGTCGCGGTACTAGCAGCTAGATGCGTCGCGCCTGGTCATGAAACCAGTACCAAGATTGCAAATTCTGGCTGTACCAAGCGCATTCAGGCGGCGCCCAGATTGCGCTCGTAGGATGAGGAGAGCGCCAGCGGCACCCATCGATCCGTCCGCCGGTGACGAACCAGGAAGAGTTTCGCAAGGGCTCCAGATTAAGACGACGATGCGATCCCTTGTTCCAACAACACTCTGGCTGCCTCGCGGTTAGCCTCGACGATGGCGGGATCACGCGTTGACTGTGCGATCACGAGCGAGCCTTCGAACAGCGACAGGATCTGGATCACGGCCCTTTCGGGTTTGCTCAATGACAAGGGCTCAACGAGTGACGCAACGAAGTCGTGCAACTTTGTAAAATACGCTGCGATGGTCGCCTCTACGCCCGGGGAGTTTGCCTCCGGGCCGAATTCGGCCATTCCTTTGGCGAACGGACAGCCGCGGAACGAAGGCGCAAGGAGCGGTTGTTCGAGTGCGTCGAAAACAGCGAGAACGCGCTCCACTGGCGTGAGACCGGCTCGCTCGGTGGAGGTCGAAAGCATCTGAAACCAGACGGCGCTCTTGTAGCGCAGATAAGTGGCGATGAGGTCGGCCTTCGAGGGAAAGTGCTTGTAGAACGTCATCTTGGCCACGCCGCTTTCGGCGATGATCCGGTCGATTCCGACGGAGTTGATGCTGAACCGGTAAAACAGGTCTGACGCCGTCTTCAAAATGCGCTCGCGCGGGGCGAGCGCATCGAGCGGTTGAATATCCACGTCCACGAAATCAAGCAGCGTGCTCATCGATCGTCCTTAACCGAGCCGTATGCGTCGCTGGACAGACTATTCTGTCAATCTAGGGATTGCAAAGACATACAGGTCTGTCTATAGATTCATTATTCCTTGGATTTCAGAGAAAGATCGTGAGATGAGCGGAAAAGTTGTGGTTGTGACGGGTGCGAGCAGTGGTTTTGGGAAACTCACCGCCTTGGAGCTCGCAAAGCGGGGTCACACGGTGGTTGCTGCCATCCGCGATGTCGCAGGAAGAAATGGCCGTGTTCGCGACGAGCTTGTCGAAGCGGCAAAGGCTGAAGGGCGTGCGCTCCAGGTCCTCGAGATGGACGTCGCCGACGAACAATCCGTCAACGCCGCGATCGCGGAAGTCGTCCGGCAGCACGGCCGGGTCGATGCCCTGGTCAACAACGCGGGAATGATGCCCGTCGGCGTCACGGAAGCCTATACGGTCAAGGATATCGAAGCGCAGTTCGCCGTGAACTTCTTCGGCGCCGTTCGTACCGATCGTGCCGTTCTGCCGCACATGCGGGCTGCCGGCAGCGGCGTCCTCGTCCATGTCACGTCGCTCATGGGGCGGGTGGTCTTCCCGTTCTTCGGTGTCTATTCCGCCAGCAAGTTCGCGCTCGAAGCCCTCGCGGAAGCCTACCGCTACGAGCTTTCGAGCTTCGGTGTGGATTCGGTCATCGTCGAGCCAGGCCCGTTCCCGAGCAACCTTCTTCCATCCAGCCCTGAACCCTCCGACCAAGACGTGCTGAAAACCTATGGCGGTGTTGCGGCGAGCCCGGGTCAGATCAAGCAGCACTCCAACGATGGAAACGACCCGCAGAATCCGCCGCAGCCCCAGCTCGTCGCGAATGCGATCGCGCAGCTGGTCGAGGCCACGGAACGGCGGCCTCTGCGGACGGTCGTGATGCCCGAAGGCATGGATCTCGGTGTCCAGCGTCTGAACGAGGCCGTCGCCCCGATTCAGAACGACCTTCTTCGCGCGCTCGGCATGGCGAGTATGATTTGACGCGAACGCGATAAGCACACTGTACAGCTCGTAGGAAGGATAGAGCGTGAGCGAAACCCATCACCGTCCGCCGATGACGAAGCATGATTGGTTTTGCGAGCGCCAAACCCATCCTACGCGTGCTGACGACCCATGGCAGAGAAAGACCACTTGGAGTAGAGTAGCGGCGCCGGATATTTTCAACGGAGCCCGAGATGTCCTTTCTCAAGTTTGGGATCGGTTTGTTGGCCGTCCTTGCGACGAGTGGATTTTGTGCGGCCCTCGCGGAAGATAATTCACTTGAATACAAGCGCGTGACGGCGACCGAACTGAAGTGGAGCCCGCTGCTTTCGATGCCTAAGGGGACGCAATCGGCGGTGCTACACGGCAATCCGGGCAAGCCGGGCCTCTATACCGTTCGACTCAAAGTACCGGCGAATTCCAAAATGCCTGTGCACTCTCACCCCGATGAACGCGTTCGCGTCATCATTTCGGGGACGTACTATTCTGCGCTGGGCGACAAGGTCGATGCATCGAAGCTCCTGAGCTTTCCCCCCGGTACGTTTTCGCACGTGCCGCCAAAGGTGTGGCAGTTTGCGGAAACCAGGGACGAAGAGGTGATCTTCGAGATTACCGGGATTGGACCGACAGGCATCGACTATTTGAACGCCGAGGATGATCCTCGAAAGCAAAAATAACGTTGGTCGACCTGCCGAGCGCTTCAGCACTCGTAGGATGGGTAGAGCGCAGCGAAACCCATCAATCCCTCCGCCGCAGACGAAGCATGATGGGTTTCGCAAGCGCTCTACCCATCCTACGCGGCCCAAGGCAGAGCGGATGGCTCTCTCACACCATAGCCATGTCCGCTCGTGGCAGTGGGTGGGGCGCTCAGTCGACGCCGAGCACACCATCCCTCGCGTTGCCCGACAAGCAAAACACGCCACATGCAGGTCAAGCACCGGGCCGTCGAATATTCTGATTGACCGAATTATTCTCTTCGGGTAAACCGCAGCCATCCCAGCCCGCCAGAAGGGGCGTTTCGCGATCGTCACGATACGTGAGCCGGGATGCGATGGACGCGGCAGCGCCGGCGCGTGACGAGGTGGCAGGGCGGGCGACCCCTGTGAGCCATCGCGATCTGCGCGAACGACCCGGCGCTGTCACATCGGTTCTTTTCGGCTTCGGTGGCGAGCACGCGCAAGCTTCCGGATGTCCGGGGAGGGACGTCCGCGGACGGCAAAAGCGTGTGGTCCTGACGCCCGGGGTCTGTGCGTCAAGGCTTGCGGTGATGTGCGGCTCGACCGAGTGCGCGCATCGATCATCCGCAAGGCGACGGGGGCAATAGTGCATCGCTCCCCGGGGAGAGCGCGCCATAAGCCGTAAAACCATCGCGCAGGGAAGGCCGGATGTTCCGGCATCACCTGTGGTCACCCCCGCGTGCGTTTTCGCGTGCGGACCCTGGGTGCCAGCCGGCGCCCGGCCTTCCCTGCGCCCTTTCTTTGCGACGAGGGCGAAAACGGACAGCAAAACTCGGGCGCCCGCGCCGCGAGACCGCGGACGTGTGCAGTGACGAGTTGCAGGCAAATCTCTCGTGCCCGGGACACGAACGGCGCCGGTGGTGTGCGCCGCCACCAAGTTCACCTTGCACTGCGGCAGAAGAATATCGCACACTCGACCGGGCCGGGGAGCCATAGGGAGCTCTACAAGGGGAGCCGAGCCATGTCCCTCCAGACATTACCATCCGACACCGCCGACCAACGCAACAACCGCCCCGAGGATGTCCAGGCGCTGGAGGCGGATGCGCGCATGCGCGACGACATCCGCCTGCTCGGGCGCATCCTCGGCGACACGGTGCGCGACCAGGAGGGCGCCGATGTGTTCGACCTGGTCGAGCGCATCCGGCAGACCTCGATCCGATTCCACCGCGACGAGGACCGGCTCGCCCGCCGCGAGCTCGAGCAGATCCTCGACAGCATGTCGACCTCGGAGACGGTGCGGATCGTCCGCGCCTTCAGCTATTTTTCCCACCTCGCCAACATCGCCGAAGACCAGAACAACATTCGCCAGATGCGCGCCAACAAGGGCGGCGGCTCCGGCGTGCTGGCCGAGACCCTCGCCCATGCCAGGGCTGCGGGCATCGGTGCCGATGCTCTGCGCAACTTCTTCAAGAGCGCGCTGGTCAGCCCGGTGCTGACCGCGCATCCGACCGAGGTCCGCCGCAAGAGCACCATGGACCGCGAGATGGAGGTCGCAGCCCTGCTCGATCGTCGCGAGCGCGTCGCGCTGACGGCCGACGAGGCCGCCGCAAGCGACGAGCAGCTCCGCCGCGAAGTATTGACGCTGTGGCAGACCAATCTGCTGCGCCGGACCAAGCTCACCGTGCTCGACGAGGTCGCCAACGGCCTGTCGTTCTACGATTACACGTTTCTCCGCGAGGTGCCGCGGCTGGTCAACACGCTGGAGGACCGGCTGGAGGAGGGCGGCGAGCAGGCGGCAGGCGAGCTCGCCTCGTTCCTGCGCATGGGCAGCTGGATCGGCGGCGACCGCGACGGCAATCCCTTCGTCACCGCCGACGTGATGCGCGGCACGCTGCGGCTGCAGTCGAGCCGGGTGATGCAGTTCTATCTCAATGAGCTGCACGTGCTCGGCTCCGAGCTGTCGATCGCGGCGCATCTCGCCGACGTATCCGAGGAGTTGCGCACGCTGGCGGAGCGCTCGCCCGATACCTCGCCGCACCGGAGCGGCGAGCCCTATCGCCTCGCGGTCTCCGGCATCTATGCGCGCCTGACCGCCACGGCTGAAATGCTTCAGGTCGAGATCACGCGGCGGCCGGTCGGCAAGGGCGCGCCGTATGACAGCGTCGGGGAGTTCAAGGCCGATCTCGACGTGCTGCACCGCTCGCTGATCTCCAACAACGCCGGCGTCATCGCCCGCGGCCGGCTGCGGCTGCTGCGCCGTGCGGTGGACTGCTTCGGATTCCATCTGGCCCGGCTCGATATCCGGCAGAATTCGGCGGTGCACGAGCGCACCATTGCCGAGCTGATGGACGCCGCCAATCCCGGCATGTCCTATCTCGCGCTCGGCGAGGACGCGCGCATCTCGCTGCTCACCAACGAGCTGCGCTCGACGCGCTCGCTGGTGTCGCCATTCGTCAAATACAGCGACGAGACCATGGGCGAGCTCAATGTCTTCCATGCGGCCGCGGAGGCGCATGCGAAGTTCGGCTCGGATGCCATCCCCCAATGCATCATCTCGATGTGCAAGAGCATGTCCGACATGCTCGAGGTCGCGGTGCTGCTGAAGGAGGTGGGGCTGGTGCATCCCTCCGGGCGCAGCGCCATCAACATCGTGCCGCTGTTCGAAACCATCGAGGATTTGCAGGCGTCTTCCACCGTCATGGACCGCATGCTCTCGCTGCACGATTACCGCCGGCTGGTCGACAGCCGCGGCAGCGTGCAGGAGGTCATGCTGGGCTATTCCGACTCGAATAAGGACGGCGGCTTCGTCACTTCGGGCTGGGAGCTCTACAAGGCCGAGATCAACCTCGTTGACGTATTCGAGCGTCATCACGTGCGCCTGCGCCTGTTCCATGGCCGCGGCGGTTCGGTCGGCCGCGGCGGCGGCCCGAGCTACGATGCCATCATCGCCCAGCCCGGCGGCGCGGTGAACGGCCAGATCCGCATCACCGAGCAGGGCGAGATCATCTCGTCGAAATATTCCAACGCCGAAGTCGGCCGCAACAATCTGGAGATCCTTGCCGCCGCGACGCTGGAGGCGAGCCTGCTGCATCCGCGCCAGAGCGCGCCGCGCCGCGAATATCTGACCGCGATGGACGAGCTTTCAAACCTCGCCTTCAAGGCCTATCGCGGCCTCGTCTACGAGACCGACGGCTTCGTCGATTATTTCTGGGCGTCGACCGTCATCAACGAGATCGCGACACTCAACATCGGCAGCCGTCCGGCCTCGCGCAAAAAGACGCGCGCGATCGAGGATTTGCGCGCGATCCCCTGGGTGTTCTCCTGGGCGCAATGCCGCCTGATGCTGCCCGGCTGGTACGGCTTTGGCAGCGCGGTCGAGCAATGGATCGCGGAGCATCCCGACAAGGGCATGCCGTTCCTCAAAGAGCTCTACAAGGAATGGCCGTTCTTCCGCATGCTGTTGTCGAACATGGACATGGTGCTGGCCAAAAGCTCGATCGCGATCGCCTCGCGCTATGCCGAGCTCGTGCCGGATGAGGCGCTCCGCGAAAAAATCTTCGGCCGCATCCGCCGCGAATGGCATTCCTGCATCGAGACGCTGCTGGACATCATGGGCCAGGACCGGCTGCTGCAGAGTAATCCGCTGCTGGAGCGCTCGGTGCGCCACCGCTTCCCCTATCTCGACCCGCTCAACCACGTGCAGGTCGAACTGCTGAAAGAGCACCGCGCGCAGAACCCGGACGAGCAGGTGCTGCGCGGGATTCAACTGACCATCAACGGGATCTCGGCGGGGCTGAGGAATACGGGATAAGGCGACCCACCCTCCGTCGTCATGCCCGGGCTCGTCCCGGGCATCCACGTTCTCAGTGCCGCGGTTCAAGTCGTGGATGGCCGGGACAAGCCCGGCCATGACGCGTCGTGAGAGCACGGCCTCAACAGAAATGCGCGCCCTGCGTCTCCACATAGACCGCATAGAGCGACTGGCTCGCGGTCATGAACAGGCGGTTGCGCTTCTTGCCGCCGAAGCAAACGTTGGCGCAGGTCTCGGGCAACAGGATCTGCCCGATGCGCGCGCCGTCGTTCGGCGCGAACACCTGCACGCCGTCGTAGCCGGGGCCAACCCAGCCGGCGCCGACCCAGATATTGCCCTCAGTGTCGACCCGCAACCCATCGGGAAAGCCTGATTTGCCGTCGAGCTTCATGTCGATCAGCTTCTTCGGGTTCGACAGCTTCGCCCCGTCGATGTCGTAGGACCACACCACGTTCTCGGCTTGCGGATAATGCGTGATGCCGGTGTCGCAGACATAGAGCTTCTTGTAGTCGTGACTGAAAGCGATGCCGTTCGGCTTGAACGGCTCGTCGGCCACCTTCGCGACCTGGCCGCTCTGCGGATCAATGCGATAAACCGCTTCCTTCTGATACGGCTGCAGCGAGCCGGTATTGGCAAGCTTGCCCTCATAGATGCTGATCGCGCCGTAGCCGGGATCGGTGAACCAGATCGCCTTGTCGTTGGGATGCACCACCATGTCGTTCGGGCCGTTGAGCGGCTTGCCGTTGGCCTGTTCGGCCAGCGACGTCACCGAACCATCATGCTCGTAGCGGACGAGGCGGGTGCGCTCGGCGCTGATCTGGCGGCCCTCGGTGTCGAACGAGTTGCCGTTGGCCTCGTTCGACGGCTTGTGGAATTGCTCGGAGATATGGCCGTCGTCGTCGAGGTAGCGCAGCTGCCGGTTGGCGGGGATGTCGCTCCAGACGAGATATTGCCCCTGCGCATTCCACGCTGGCCCTTCCGCCCACAGGCAGCCGGTATAGAGCCGCTTGATCGCGGTGTTGCCGACCTTGGCCTTGAAGCGCTTGGGATCGATGGCAATGATGTCAGGATCGGGATAGCGCTGCGGCTCGGCATTGGCGCCGAAGTCGCGGGCGTCCGCGTTCGAGGCGAGCAGGGCAGACGCGGCGACAGTCGCGGCGCCCTTGAGCAGCGTGCGGCGGGCGAGGCCGCTGCTTGCAGTCGTGTCGTCGGAGTTGGTCAGTATTCTTGTCATGGTTTCCTCCCAAAATTGTGTTGGGAGGAAATGATCCGCCAGCAATCGGGCGTAAAGCGGAGCGATCTCCGGAGTAAGATAACCGGAGATCGCAGGGCAGAGATGCCGCAAATGCGGTCCGACGGGATTCCTTACACGGGATCCCAAGGGAAGATGTCGGCGGAGCGGTCGAGCTTGTAGAACGATCCCTTCAGCGCCGGCATGCCATGTTCCGCGATCGACTGCGGCGTCCAGCCTTCGCTCCGGTGCACCGAGCGCAGCGGACGGTTCTGGCTGAACAGGAACAGCTCGTTCATGCGTGCCCCAAAGATCTGCCCGGAGACGTCCTTGGCGGCATCGGAGAGCAGATAGGCGCAGACCGGCGCGATCTTCTCCGGGCCCATCTGCTTGATCTTCTCGACGCGCGCCTTCTCGGCTTCGGTCTCGGTCGGGATGGTGCCGATCATGCGGGTCCAGGCGAACGGCGAGACGCAGTTGGAACGGACGTTGAAGCGGCCCATGTCGAGCGCGATCGACTTCGACAGGCCGACGATGCCGAGCTTGGCGGCGGCGTAATTGGCTTGTCCAAAGTTGCCGATCAGGCCGGAGGTCGAGGTGAAGTGCACGAACGATCCGGACTCCTGCTCGCGGAAGATCCGCGCCGCCGCGTGGCTGACGTAGAACGAGCCCATCAAATGCACCTTGATGACGGCCTCGAACGCTTCCACGCTCATCTTGTGGAAGATCATGTCGCGAAGGATGCCGGCATTGTTGACCACGCCGTCGAGCCGGCCGAAATGATCGGTCGCGGTCTTCACGATCTTGCTCGCGGGGATGGCTTCGGCCACCGACTCGAAATTGGCAACCGCGGTGCCGCCGCGCTTCTTGATCTCCTCGACCACTTCCTCGGCGGGCGCGGCGCTGGTGCCGGCGCCGTCAGCGGCGACGCCGGGATCGTTGACGACGACCTTGGCACCCTCGCCAGCGCAGAGTAGCGCGATCTCCCGCCCGATGCCGCGGCCTGCGCCGGTGACGATGATGACCTTGTCTTGCAGTGATTTCGTCATGTGGGTTCTCCTGTTGTCTTACCTCGCCCCGCTTGCGGGGAGAGGTCGGATCGCATCGACGATGCGATCCGGGTGAGGGGGGACTCTCCACGAGTCCGAGTGTGTGGAAGCAGCCCCTCACCCCAACCCTCTCCCCGTAAGAACGGGGAGAGGGAGAGGCGAGCAGCTCATTACCTCTCGTTCGTAAACACGATCGTGCCCGACGCGGCGAACATGCCGCCGACGCCGTGGCACACCGAAATCTTCGCATTCGCGACCTGCGCTGGCGCAATACCGCGCATCTGCCGCACGCTCTCCTGAAGCGCATACATGCCGTACATGCCCGAATGCATGTAGCTCAAGCCGCCGCCATTGGTGTTGAGCGGCAGCTTGCCGCCTGGCCGCGTGTTGCCGTCGGCGATGAACTTGCCGGTCTCCTCGTGCGGCATGAAGCCGAGATCGCCGAGGCCGAACAGCGGTAGATGCGCAAACGCGTCGTAGATCATGAGATGGTCGACGTCCTTGTGCGCGATACCAGCCTCCTTGAAGGCGAGGGGACCGGCGGTCTTGAACGCGCGCGAGGAGTTGAACGTCTCCATCTGGCTGACCATCGGCGTCTCCACGCTCTCGCCGGTGCCCATGATGTAGACGGGCTTGCGCGGAAAATCCCTGGCGCGGTCGGCCGAGGTCAGGATCAACGCGCCGCCGCCGTCGGTGACGAGGCAGCACTGCAGCAGGCGGAACGGATAGGCGATCATGCGCGAGTTGAGGACGTCCGCGACCGTGATCGGATCCTTCATCATCGCGCGCGGATTCTTCGCCGCCCATTCCCGCTGCACCACCGCGACCGAGGCGAGTTGCTCGTGCGTGATGCCGTAGGTCTTCATGAAGCGCAGCACGGGGATCGGGAACATGCTGGGGGGGCCATAGACGCCGAACGGCGCCTCGAACTGGCCTTGCAGGCTGTCGGCGGGGATCGAACGCGGTGCCTTGCCGATCATCGACTTGCCGCTCTCGGCATGGGTGATCAGCACCGTCTTGCAGAGGCCGGCCTCGATCGCCGCGGCGGCATGGCGGACATGCAGCATGAACGAGCAGCCGCCGACTGAGGTGCCGTCCACCCAGGTCGGCTTGATGCCGAGATAGTGACAGACCTGCTGCGGCGTTTCGACCGCGGTGGCGAAACCGTCGATGTCCGACAGCTTCAGGCCGGCATCGGCGATAGCATTGAGCGCCGCATCCGCGTGAAGCTGGAGCTGCGAGGCGTTGGGGATGACACCGAGCTCGGTGGTCTCGGCCGCGCCGACGACGGCAACCTGGTCGCTGCGCATGGCCTATCCCTTCGCCGGACGGAATACGGGGAGGGTGACCTTATCGTCGAGCGCCTCGAAGGCGACCTCGAGTTTCATGTCGAGCTCGAGCGCCTCCGGTGTCTGCGGGCAGTCGATGATGTTGCTCATCATCCGCGGACCCTCGTCGAGCTCGACTACCGCGATCGCGTAAGGCGGCGTGAAGCCGGGCGCGGCGGGACGGTGGTTGATCACGTAGCTGTAGAGAAAGCCCTTGCCGCTCGCCTTGAAGATGCTGACCTTGCGCGAGGCGCAGGACGGGCAGAACGGGCGTGGCGGGAAATAGACATGCGCGCAGGCGTCGCAGCGCTGCAGGCGCAACTCACCCGCCTTGGTGCCGTCCCAGAAATGCTGGGTCTCGGGCGTCGGTTTCGGTCGCGCGCGCTGCGGTTCGGCCATCTCGGCAGGTCCTCCCAAGGCCAAGCTAAGCCCGGCTGTTGCGATCTTGATGCGACAATCGACCATGGCGCGTCAACGGTCCAGCAATGCGCATGCATGCCATCATGCGCACAATGCTTGTGTCGAAGTGAGGCAGCGCTATACATTGCGCGCAAATATTCCGTGAGACAGACATGCCCGATTTTTCGACACTGAAGAAGCTCGCCGAAGACCTCGAAAGCGGCCGCACCACCTCCCGCAAGCTGGTCGAGGCTTGCATCGCCAAAATCGCCGATCCGGCCGGCGAGGGGCAGCGTGCCTTCATCCATGTCGACAAGGATGCCGCGCTTGTGGCGGCGGATGCGATGGACGGTTTGCGCAAGGTGAAGGCGGCGCCCTCGCGCTACGCCGGTATCCCGGTCTCGATCAAGGATCTCTTCGACATCAAGGGCCAGGTGACGCGCGCCGGCTCCCGCGCGCTCGACGATTCCTCGCCGGCCGAACAGGATGCCCCCACGGTGGCGCGGCTGCGCAAGGCCGGCTTCGTCGTGATCGGGCGCACCAACATGACCGAGTTCGCCTATTCCGGCATCGGCATCAATCCGCATTACGGCACGCCAAAGGGCGCCTGGAACCGGGCCGAGGGCCACGTGCCCGGCGGTTCGTCTTCGGGTGCCGCGGTCTCTGTGCTCGACGGCATGGCGCATGGCGCGCTCGGCACCGACACCGGCGGCTCCTGCCGGATTCCGGCGGCCTATAACGGCATCGTCGGCTACAAGCCGACGCAGCGGCGCGTGCCGCTCGATGGGGCTGTGCCGCTGTCGTTCTCGCTCGACAGCATCGGGCCGCTGGCACGATCGGTCAGTTGCTGTGCCATTCTCGACGCCGTGCTCGCCAACGAGCCGATCGCCCCGCTGAAGCCTCGCCCGGTCAAGGGCATGCGGCTGGCGGTGCCGACCACGATCGCGCTCGACGACCTCGATGCGGCAGTGGCCGGGACATTTGAGCGGGCGCTCAAGACCCTTGCCGATCACGGTGCGATCATCGAGCGCATCGAGATGGCCGAATTCCACGACATCGGACCGATGAACGCCAAGGGCGGCTTTGCGGCTTCCGAAAGCTATGCCTGGCATCGCTACCTCCTCACGTCCAAGGGCGACGTCTACGATCCCAGAGTCTCCGTGCGCATCATGCGCGGCGAGGCGCAGAGCGCGGCGGACTACATCGATCTTCTCAACGAGCGCCGCTCGCTGATCGCCCGCGTCAATGCGCGCATCGCTCCCTATGACGCGCTGGTGCTGCCGACCACCGCCAACACGCCGCCGAAAATTGCGGATCTTGCCGACGACAAGGCGTTCACCAGGGAAAACCTGCGGGCGCTCCGCAATTGCACCCTGATCAACATGATCGACGGCTGCGCCATCTCGCTGCCTGCGCATCGCGAGGGCGAGATTCCGGTCGGCCTGATGCTGGCGGGCGCGGGCGGATCGGACCGCCGTATCTTCGAGCTTGCTGCCGGCATGGAGGCCGTAATTCGTGTTTGACCTGACTTTCACCGTCGACGCCCAGGACACCACCACGCCGCTGACGCTGGCGATCGACCAGATGGTCATCGCCGGCTGGACCGGCCGCGATCCGGTCGCGCGCGACAAGCACATTGCCGAGCTGCAGGAGATGGGTATCGCCCCGCCAGCCTCGACGCCGATCTACTATCGCGCCTCGGCGCGGCGCCTGACAATGGAAGACAGCATCGAGTGCACTGGCGGCGATTCCAGCGGCGAGGTCGAGTTCGTGCTGATCGGCTGGCAGGGTCGCATTTTCGTCGGCTGCGGCTCCGACCACACCGACCGCAAGGTCGAGGCCTACAACGTCACGGTGTCCAAGCAGATGTGCGACAAGCCGATCTCCTCAACGCTGTGGGAGCTCGAGGACGTCATCGGCCATTGGGACAGGATGATCCTGCGCTCCTGGGCCACCATCAAGGGCGAGCGCGTGCTCTACCAGGAGGGCACGCTGGACGCGATGCTGCCGGTCGTCGACCTGATCGCGCGCGGTTTCGAGGGTGGAAAATTCCCCGACGGGTGCGCCATGTTCGGCGGTACGTTTGCGGCGAAAGGCGGTATCCGCCCCGCCGACCGTTTCGATTTCGAGCTGGAAGATCCCGTGCTGAGGCGGACGATCAAGCACGGCTACGACGTGGTGACGCTGCCGGTGAGGGGCTAAGGTCTCTCCGCACTGTCATTGCGAGGAGCTCTTGCGACGAAGCAATCCAGACTGGTTCCGCGGAGGGATTCTGGATTGCTTCGCTGCGCTCGCAATGACGGGGGCGAGAGTCGGAAATCGGGTGGTAGAGGACGGGGCGGTCCTGCGAAGATCAGAGCCATGACAGCTACAGCACGCAAATCGCGTCAATCTGCGGCAGCCGACCCCGCCGCCCATGTCGATACCCTCGACTGGCCCCAGATCACCGCCGAACTCGACACGCACGGCTGCGCTGTCCTGAAGGGCCTGCTCACGCCGGACCAATGCCGCGCCGTCGCCGCGCTCTATCCCGACGACGCCAACTTCCGCAGCCGCATCGTCATGGGCCGCCACGGCTTTGGCCGCGGCGAGTACAAATATTTCTCCTACCCGCTGCCCGACCTGATCGCGCAATTGCGCCCGGCGCTCTACGCGCATCTCCAGGGCGTCGCCAATCGCTGGAACGAGGCGATGGGAATCGACATCCGCTACCCCGCCGAACACGCAGCGTTCCTGAAGCGCTGCCACCAGGCAGGGCAGGCGCGGCCGACGCCGCTGCTGCTGCAATATGAAGCCGGCGATTTCAACTGCCTGCATCAGGATCTCTATGGCGAGCACGTGTTCCCGCTGCAGGTCGCGATCCTCTTGTCCGAGCCCGGCCGCGATTTTGCCGGCGGCGAGTTCGTGCTGACCGAGCAGCGCCCGCGCATGCAGTCCCGTGCCGAGGTGGTTCCGCTCGCGCAGGGCGACGCGGTCGCCTTCGCTGTGCATCACCGTCCGGTGCAGGGGACACGCGGCACCTACCGCGTTAATCTCCGCCATGGCGTCAGCCGGATTCGCTCTGGCCAGCGCCACACGCTGGGTGTGATCTTTCACGATGCCAAATAAGCGCTGCCGCTGATGGCGGATTTGTTCGATAGCGTCGCCGAAGCCCAGCCGTCGCGCGAGGAGATCGCCGACGGCGCCGTGCTGTTGCGCGGCTTCGTCAAGCCGATCGAAAGCGAGTTGATCGAAGCCGTGCGCGCCATCGTGGCGCAGTCGCCGTTCCGCCGCATGACCACGCCCGGCGGTCATTTGATGTCGGTCGCCATGACCAATTGCGGCGAGCGCGGCTGGATCACCGATCATACCGGTTACCGCTATGATCCGATCGACCCGAAAACCGGTGCGCCATGGCCCGCCATGCCGTCCGTGCTGCGTGATCTCGCCGGCCGTGCGGCCGAGCAGGGCAGTTTCAAAGACTTCGCGCCCGATGCCTGCCTCGTCAACCGCTACGAGCCCGGCACGCGGCTGTCATTGCATCAGGACAAGGACGAGCTGGATTATTCGGCGCCGATCGTCTCGGTCTCGCTCGGCCTGCCCGCGACGTTCCTGTTCGGCGGCATGGCACGCAACGACAAGCCGCGTCGCTTCCGGCTCGTCCATGGCGATGTCGTAATCTGGGGCGGACCGTCACGGCTTGCCTATCACGGCGTAGCGCCGCTCGCCGATGGCGAGCATGCGCTGCTCGGGCGGACGCGGGTCAATTTGACCTTTCGCAGGACGCGCTAGTCGATCTCCTCATCCTGAGGAGCGCGCCTGTTGGCGCGCGTCTCGAAGGATGAAGGCCGAGCTGCAGCAGCGGGGCCTTCATGGTTCGAGACGGCGCTCACGCGCCTCCTCACCATGAGGATCGTCATCACGGCTTCGGCGGGTGAATGAACGCCCACGGGCTGACTTCCGAATCCCGCGTCACTTCCACCGAGATCAGATACGGCCCGCCATGGGCCAGCGCCGTCTCCATCGCCGCCTTGAACTGGTCCGGCGCGGTGACGCGTGCAGCCGCGACGCCAAAGGACTCCGCGAGCTTGACGAAATCCGGGTTGACCAGATCGGACGCCACCACGCGGCCGTCAAAACGTTCGCGCTGGTCGCGGCGGACATTGCCGTAGGCGTTGTTGTTGAACACCAGCGTCACCACGCCGATGTTGAACTGCACGGCGGTGGCAAGCTCCTGCACGCCGAACATGAAGCCGCCGTCGCCGGTGATCGCCACCACCGGCTTGTCGGGATTGGCGACCTTGGCCCCGAGCGCGGTGGGGAAGCCCGAGCCGAGCGTGCCCTGATAGCCTGATGTGATGAAGGTGCGCGGCTCGTAGATCGGGAAGCCGTACCAGGAGGCGAAACCGAACTGGGACAATTCATCGGTCACGATCGCGTTCGCCGGCAGCACCTCGCGCAGGATGTTGAGATAGGCCATCTGCGGCTGGATGCGCTGGATCTCGGCTTGGGCCGTCGCAGTCGCCTCGCGGATGTCTCCCCGCCGGCCGCTCGTCCTCGCATAGCCGGCCTTCTTCACGGCTGTGACGAGATCGGCCGTGCCGGCTTTGGCGTCGGCGACGATAGCGACATCGGAGGCAAGCCGGCGCATCTCGGCCGGATCGATGTCGACACGAATGGATTTCAGCCCCTTCGGCTGATACGGCCAGCGGAAGCCCGACGCCGGCAGCTCGGCGCGCGTGCCGATCGCGATCATCAAATCGGTCGTCGGCCACAGCTTGTAGGCCGCCGCCATCGTCAGTCCAAGCTCATGCGCATTGGAGACGATGCCGCGGCCGCTGCGGAAGGCGACGACGGGGGCGTCGATCATCTCGGCGAGTTCGAGAATCTCCTCGCGCGCTTCGATCGCGCCGCTGCCGACGAAGATCATCGGCGCCTTGCTGTTCCTGATCAGCGCGGCCGCCTGCTTGATCATATCAGGATCGGGCCGCGGCGCGGGCAAGGGATCCAGCACCTGTGCGGCGGCCGTGTCCGCGCGCTGGGTGAAGACGTCCCAGGGCATCTCGACCGAGGCGGGGCCGCGCCGTCCGGACGTCATCTCCTGGAAGGCGCGCGCAACCGTGGTTGGCGCGTTGCCGGGATATTCGATGCGGTCCGCCCATTTCACATAGGTGCGCAAGGTCGCGAGCTGGTCCGGCATCTCGTGCAGATGGCCGCGGCCCTTGCCGAGAAATTGCGTCGGCACCTGGCCGGTGACGCATAGCACCGGCTCGTTGCAGCCGAAGGCGGTGAGCAGTGCCGCGCTGGCGTTGAGCACGCCGGGGCCGGGCACCACGCTGAACACGCCGGGCCTACCGCTGGAGCGCGCATAGCCGAACGCCATGTAGCCGCAGGCCTGCTCGTGCCGCGCGCCGATCACCTTGAGCTGGGCCTGGTGGAAGGCGTCGAACAGGCCGTAGACCTGCGCGCCGGGCAGGCCGAACACGGTGTCGACGCCATGGGCGACAAGGCCGCTTACGATTGCTTCGCCGCCGGTGAGGGTGGTCATGGCACTATTCCAT
This sequence comes from Bradyrhizobium sp. MI1.11, assembly GCF_055811255.1. NCBI lineage: Bacteria > Pseudomonadati > Pseudomonadota > Alphaproteobacteria > Hyphomicrobiales > Nitrobacteraceae > Bradyrhizobium > Bradyrhizobium sp. MI1.11. The sequence goes on along the minus strand of NZ_JBVVPM010000006.1, from coordinate 242,347 downwards.
TTCAATCATTGTTCAGGCTTCGTCGACGACGCCGTTGCGTAATTTTCCAATGCCCTCGGCTTCGACCTCGACGACATCGCCGGGCTTCAGATAACGCGGCGGATCGAACCGTGCCCCGGCGCCGGTCGGCGTGCCCGTGATGATGATATCGCCGGGAACGAGCGTTGCGAAGGTCGAGATATAGCTGATGAGATAGCGGAACGGAAACATCAGCCGGCTGGTACGGTCGTCCTGCCGCAGCTCGCCATTGACATGCGTGGTGAGGCGAATGTCGGCGATCTGCGATTCCTGTGCGTAGGGCACCAGCCACGGGCCGAGGCTGCCGCTGGAATCGAAGTTCTTGCCCTGCGTGACATTGAACTTGGCATGGCGCAGCCAGTCGCGCACCGAGCCTTCGTTGCAGAGCGTCAGCGCGGCGATGTAGTCGAGCGCAGAATTTTCCGGAATGTGCCGGCCCGCCTTGCCGATCACCAGCACGATCTCGCCCTCATAGTCGAGCTGCGCGGAGGCGCGCGGGCGCACCAGCGGCGTGTCATGGCCGACGAAGGAGCGCGGCGAGCGCATGAACATGCTCGGATATTTCGGCGCGTCCTGGCCGTCCTTGTACTCGGCATTGCGATCGGGATAGTTGACGCCGATGCAGATGATCTTTTCCGGCGCGGGCACCGGCGGCAGCCAGATGATGTCACCGAGCGCGTGATCGGGGGTGCGGCTGGCGGCCTCCTCGGCGAGGCTCGCGAGCTTTCCTGCGGCGATCACCTCGCGCAGCGTGGGATAGTCTTTGCCGTGGCGCGCCGAGAGATCGACGATGCCGCCGTCGACGACGGCGCCGTAGCGGATTGCACCCTTGACGGAATAGGTGGAGAGGTGAGGGAGGGTCATTGCTTAATCCGCCACCAGCACGTCGGCCACGAACTTCGGCTCACGCACGGCTTGCCCGGAGAACGGCGAGCCCTGCTCGAACCAGGAGCGCGGGGCGGGCGCGCCCCACAATGTCTGGCGGCGCGGATCGCGCAGCGACCAGCGCAGCGGCTCGTGGTCGTGATCGCCGGTGAAGTAATCGCTGGTGTAGAGCTCCAGACGGTGCCCATCGGGATCACGGACGTAGAGGAAGAACGCATTCGAGATGCCATGGCGGCCGGGACCACGCTCGATGTTCTTCACGAAGCCCTGCGAGGCCATGACGTCGCAGAGATGGATGATGTTCATCGCCGTCGGCGTCCAGTACGCGAAGTGGTGCAGCCGCGGGCCCTTGCCGTTGGTGATCGCAAAATCGTGGACATTGCCCTTGCGATGCATCCAGGCCGCGGCGATGCGCCCGTTCGGTCCGTCCTCCTCGGCGTATTCGGTGAGGCGAAAGCCGAGCCGGGCATAGAATTCAACGGTGTCCTGCACTTCGGCGGCGAAAACGTTGAAATGGTCGAGCCGCTGCGGATGGCAGCCCCTGTAGAGGTCGTAGCGGCGCAGCAGATGCGGCCGCCGCTCCATCGATGCATACAGCTCGATCTGGAAGCCGAAGGGATCGGTGAACTGCAGCGTCCGGCCCTGGAAGGGCTGATCGGCGAAGGCGTAGCCCAGGCCGTTCTCGGACAGGAACTTTGCGGCCTTGTCCAGATCCCCGTCATTGCCGACCTTGAAACCGAGCCGGTTGCAGGCAGGCGCCGCCGCCTTGCGCAACACCAGTGAGTGATGCTGATGTTCCTCAGCGGCGCGCAAATAGACGACCTTGTCGTCGGCGTCCTCGACATGCAGGCCGACAACGCTTTCATAGAACTCGCGGCTGAGCTTCAGATCGGTCACGTCCAGCACGGCGTGGCTGGAGCGGATGATGTTGAACGGCGGCTCGAAGATATGTTGCGGTACGGGCATTGCGTTTCCCCTCTCGGCCCTTGTCATTCCGGGGCGCGGAGCGCGAGCCCGGAATCCATTCTTCCACTAACTCTGCTGCGCGATGGATTCCGGGTTCGGCTCTTCGAGCCGCCCCGGAATGGCAGTTAAATTCCCAGCTTCTGAATCTTGTGCGTGCCCCGCGCCAGCGAGACGTGCTTGGTTTCCATGTAGAAGTCGAACGAATAGTCGCCGCCGTCGCGGCCGATGCCTGAAGCCTTCATGCCGCCGAACGGCGTCGGCAAATGGCGGACGTTTTCCGAGTTCAGCCAGATCATGCCGGCCTCCAGCGCATCCGCGACACGCAACGCGCGGCCGACATCGTTGGTCCAGACATAGCCGGTCAGGCCGTAGCGAATGTCGTTGGCGATCTCGATCGCGTCTGCTTCGTCCTTGAAGGGCAGCACGGTGAGGAAGGGGCCGAACACCTCTTCCTGCGCCACGCGCATCTTGCCGTGTGCGCCGGTCACCAAAGTCGGCTCGACATAATGTCCGCCGCCCGGGCCGTCATAGGCCTTGCCGCCCACGGCAATCGTCGCGCCGTCCTGGCGTGCGACGTCGAAATAGGAGCAGACCTTCGCCAGATGCCGCTCATGAATCAGCGGGCCGATCTCGGTGGCGGGATCGAGGGGATGGCCGACCTTCAGGGCTCTTACCCGCGCGGTCAGCTTCTCGATGAACTTTTCGGCGATGCCGGCCTGGATCAGCAGGCGGCTCGACGACGTGCAGCGCTCGCCGTTGAGCGAGTAGATCATGAACACGACGGCATCGAGCGCGCGGTCGAGGTCGGCGTCGTCGAACACGATCACGGGGTTCTTGCCGCCGAGCTCGAAATGCACGCGCTTCAAGGTCGGCGCGCCCTGAATCATGATCGCGGATCCCGTCGAGCTTTCGCCGACGAAGCCGATCGCCTTGATGGCAGGATGCTCGGTCAGCGCCTTGCCGGCCTCTTCGCCAAAACCGTGGACGGTGTTGAGCACGCCGTCGGGCACGCCGGCTTCCTTGACGAGCTTCGCGAGAATAGCCGCCGTGATCGGCGACCACTCCGCCGGCTTGTGCACGACGGTGCATCCCGCCGCGAGGGCAGGCGCGATCTTCCAGGTCGAGAGCATGAACGGCGTATTCCACGGCGTGATGACGCCGACCGGCCCAATCGGCACGCGGGTCGAGACGTTCCAATGCTCGTCGCTCGGCGTGTTCTTGCCGTCGCGCGCCTCGCCGCATCGATCGGCAAAGAAGCGGAAGTTCTCGGCGGCGCGGATCGCAGCCTTGGCCATGAAGCGATAGGCCTGGCCGGTGTCGATGCATTCGAGCACCGCGATGTCCTCGGCATTGTCCTCGATGGCGTCGGCGACGCGATGCAGCAGCTTCTTCCGCATCGCTGGGCCCATGTCGCGCCAGGATTTGAAGGCGAGGGCGGCAGCGGTGGCGGCGCGATCGACGTCCTCGGCATTGCCGCGGGCGACGCTCGCGAGCGTGGCGCCGTCGACCGGCGATTTCGTCTCGAAGGTCTCGCCCGAGATCGACGGCACGATCTTGCCGTCGATCATGTGGCCGATACCGTCGGCACGCAGAGACTTCAGCAGCGGCGCGACCCGGTCGCGGTTGGCCTGGAATACATCGGCTTTCGGCGTGGTCTTATCCATGGGCGGCCTCCGCTTTCAGGGCGTCGTGGATGTTGTTGCGCTTCCAGCTCGTGTCCTTGTCGTTGATCTGCATGTCGAACGAGAGCGCGAATTTCGAGCTTGCGAAGACGGAATCGAGATGGCGGGAGAGCGCCTGGAAGATTTGTTCGCCGGCCTCCTTGCGGGTCTTGAGGTCACGGCCTTCGCCGATGCGCAGCACCATGTCGAGAAAGCCGTAGTCCTGCCGCGCGTCCGCAATCGCATAATGCTCGCATCTGACGGCGCGGACGCGGATGCCCCCGAGCGGGAAGATGCCGGTCTCGACCGCCGCCTTGCGCACCACCTCGCACGCCGCGCCGATGTCGAGGCGGTCGTCGAGATTGGCCGAATATTCGATCGTGAAATGCGGCATCGCGGTTTCACTCCCTGTCTTTACTTGTTCGTCAGGCGAAGTAGCAGCTCACCGAGCCGTAGGCGCCATAATCGGCCTGAATTGTGTCGCCCTTGCGGGTCTCGATCGGACGGATGAAGGAGCCCGCGAGCACGATTTGTCCGGGCTCGAGCGCAAGGCCGAGCGGTGCGATCTTGTTGGCGAGCCAGGCAACGGCCGTTGCGGGATGATTGAGCACGCCGGCGGCAAGGCCAGTCTCTTCGAGCTGACCATTCTTGAAACAGAGCGCGCCGATCCAGCGCAGATCAGCATCCAGCGGGCGGATCGGCCGTCCGCCGAGCACGATGCCGGCGTTCGCCGCGTTGTCGGCGATGGTGTCGAAGATCTTTCGCGTCGCCTTGGTCTGAGGATCGACGCGCTCGATCCGCGTGTCCAGAATCTCCAGCGCCGGCACCACGAAGTCGGTGGCGTTGAGCACGTCGAATAGCGTGCAGTCGGGGCCCGCGAGGCGCTTGCTCATGACGAAGGCGAGCTCGGCTTCCACGCGCGTCGCGATGAAGCGCTCCGTCGGGACGAGGCCACCATCGGCAAAGAACATGTCGTCGAGCAACACGCCGGAATCCGGCTCGTTGATCCCAAGCGCGCTCTGCATCGCCTTCGAGGTCAGGCCGATCTTGTGTCCCCTGACGATGCGCCTCTCGGCGATCTTGATATCGACCCAAGCCTTCTGAATCGCGTAGGCGTCAGCGATGCTGATGTCGGGGAAGTCCTGCGAGAGCTGCCGGATCTGCGTACGGGTCTTCTCCGCCTGGTGCAGACGGTTCGCGCAAGCTCGGATATCGTCGTTTGAAAGCGCCATGTGTAATCTTACAGATCGTGGTGCCGGAAGATACTTAACATGTTAAGTGAATGCGTCAAACACAATTTGGCTTGCTGCACTGCAAACGTTTCGCGGCTTGAAAGGGCGTCATGACGAAGAGACCGGCTGATCCCGCGAACGGAAGCGAGCCCGCCGTGCGGCAGGTGCCGATGCGCGACTTCTCGCGCTCGCTGCCGATGTCGTTGCTGCGGGCACGCGAAGCGGTGATGCGGCAATTCCGTCCCTCGTTGCGTGAGCATGGCCTGACCGAGCAGCAATGGCGCATTCTGCGCGCGCTCGCGGCAATCGACACGGTCGAGGTCACGGAACTCGCGCGCACGGCGTTCCTGCTCGGACCGAGCCTGTCGCGCATCCTGCGCGATCTGGAGGCGCGCAGCCTGATCGAGCGCAAGACCGCGAAGGCGGACCAGCGCCGCAGCATGGTTTCGATCTCGGAAAAAGGCGTGAAGCTGATGGCCTCGGTGGCGCCGTCCTCCGAAGCGATCTATGCGGAGATCACGCGACGCTTCGGCGCACGCAAGCTCGTCGAGTTGCAGGAGATGCTCGGCGAACTCGAACAGAGTCTCGCAGGGCTCGGCGCAAGCGAGGAGGCAAGTGCCGAGGAGTGAAAGCAGATATGCGCGAGCGCGCGGCAACAATCATGGACATCGCCGCATTTTTTCGCTCAAGTGCCGCTCAAGCCGATCGCTGCAAAATCGGCGCGCCGGAACGGATTGCGCCGCCTTTGCCAGTGACACCTTGCGCCATCGCGAGCGTAGCGCGGCGGTCGGGATCGCGCTAATAACGGCATCGTGCTGTCGCGGCGCTCGTCATGGTGACGAAGGTCCAAAACAAAGAAGGAAGGCAACGTGGCGAACAAGGTCAAGGAAATCTGGAAGTCGGGCAAGGCCGTGGTCAACGCGTGGCTCGCGATTCCCTCCGGCTTCTCGGCCGAGATGATCGCGCAATGCGGCTTCGACAGCGTCACCGTCGACATGCAGCACGGCGTGCAGGATTATCTGTCGATGGTGCAGTGCTTCCAGGCGATGGACAAGCACCCGATCACGCCGATGGTCCGCGTGCCCTGGAACGAGCCCGGCATCATCGGCAAGGTGCTCGATGGCGGCGCCTATGGCGTGATCTGCCCGATGGTCAACACGCCGCAGGAAGCCAGGAACCTCGTGTCCTATTCCAAGTACCCGCCGAAGGGCGTGCGCTCCAACGGACCGATTCGCGCCGGCATGTACGGCACCGCGGGCTCCTACCAGAAGACGGCCAACGACGACATCGTGCTGCTGCCGATGATGGAGACCAGGACCGCGGTCGAGAACATGGAAGCGATCTTCGACGTCGAAGGCATCGACGGCGTCTATATCGGCCCGTCCGACCTCGGCTTCTCCTACGGCCTCGAGCCGAAACTCGATCGCACCGAGCCCGAAATCCTCGCGATCTACGAGAAGATCGTCAAGGAGTGCGGCAAGCGCGGCCTCAACCCCGGCATCCATTGCAGCGGCGCCGAAGGTGCCGCGCGCGCCATCAACATGGGCTTCAAGCTGGTGACGCTGTCGAACGAGGTCGGTCTGATGACGACCTACGCCAAGATGCAGGTCAACGCCACCCGGAAGGATTCCGGCGGCAAGGCCTGATCTCTCTCTGTGTCCCGGACGCGGTGCGGCGCGTAGCGCCGCTCCGCAGAGCCGGGACCCAGAAGCCAGTGAAGCACATTACGTAAACAACTGGGGCCCCGGCTCAGCAGCGCACCGTTTCAGGCTGCGCTGCGTCCGGGGCATGATAGTTTCGATACAGGAGACATCCCATGACCATCAGCCCCGTCATTCGCCTGCATCCCGATGATGGCGTGCTGATCGCGCGCGCAAGCCTGCCGCCGGGAACATCGGTGGCCGACGGCGTGACCACGGTCGAGCGCATTCCTTCCGGCCACAAGGTCGCGATCAAGCCGATCGCAGTCGGCGAGCCGGTGATACGGTATGGCCAGATCATCGGGTTTGCGACGGTGCCGATCGCGCCGGGCCAGCACGTGCACGTGCAGAATTGCGGCATGGGCGATTTTGCCAAGGACTATGCCTATTGCGCCGACGTCAAGCCGACGCCGAATTTCGATCTGCCGGCGAGCTTCGAAGGCATCCGCCGTCCGGACGGCCGCGTCGCCACGCGCAACTATATCGGCATCCTCACATCGGTGAATTGCAGCGCGCATGTCGCAAGCCTCGTCGCCGACGTGTTCAAGAAAAATCCGTTCACCGGCGACAATCCGCTGGCCGACTTCCCGAATGTCGACGGCGTGGTCGCGCTGACCCACAAGACCGGCTGCGGCATGACGCAGAACGAGCCGCTAGCGCTGCTCCGCCGTACGCTCGGCGGCTATGCGCGGCACGTGAACTTCTCCCACGTCATCGTGCTCGGCCTCGGCTGCGAGGTGAACCAGATCGGCGGCCTGATGGAAGAGCAGAAGCTCGCCGGCCGTCTGCGCGCGATGGACATCCAGGAGGTCGGCGGCACCCGCAAGACGGTGGAGGCGGGCATCGCGTTCGTGCGCGAGGCGCTCGCGGAGTCCAACAAGGTCAAGCGCGAATCCGTACCGGTGCGCGAATTGACCGTGGCGCTGCAATGCGGCGGATCGGATGGCTATTCCGGTGTCTCCGCCAATCCGGCGCTGGGCGCGGCCAGCGATCTCATCGTGCGTCACGGCGGCACCGTGATCCTGTCGGAGACGCCGGAGACCTATGGTGCCGAGCATCTGCTGACGCGCCGCGCCGTCAGCCGCGAGGTCGGCGAGAAGCTGGTCGATCTCATGCGCTGGTGGGACGAATACACGACGCGCGAAGGCGCCGAGATGAACGCCAATCCAAGCCCGGGCAACAAGGCCGGCGGTCTCACCACCATTTTGGAGAAGTCGCTCGGCGCGATGGCGAAGGCCGGCACCACCAATCTCGTCGAAGTGCTGCGCTACGCCGAACCCATCACCAAGAAGGGTTTCGTGTTCATGGACACGCCCGGCTACGATCCCGTTGCCGCGACCGGACAGGTCGCCGGCGGCGCCAACCTCGTCTGCTTCACCACGGGCCGCGGCAGCGTGTTCGGCTGCAAGCCGGCGCCCTCGATCAAGCTCGCCACCAACACGCCCATGTATAAGCGCATGGAAGAGGACATGGACGTCAATTGCGGCACCATCCTCGAAGGCGAGGAGAGCGTCCAGCAGTGCGGCCAGCGCATTTTCGATCTCATCCTCAAGACCGCGTCCGGACAGCCGACCAAGAGCGAGAGTTTTGATTTCGGCGGCGCCGAGTTCGCGCCATGGGTGCTGGGCGCGACGATGTAACCTCGTTGTTGCGCGCCGGCGGTAGCCCGACACTACAAGCGATGCTCCTAAGTAATGATACGGAGCCGTCAAGTGATCACGGGGGTTCCCGCGGTCACACCTGATTAACATCTTCTGCCGTAATCCCTGGGAGGATGCGAGCTCCACTCATTTGGAGCGTTCGCCCTTCGTGAGGATTCGTCAACGATGACGCGTGCGATACGGCCGACCGGCGTGGAAAATCTCCTCGGAGAGGAGGAGCTGATCGTGTCGAAGACCGACCTCAAGGCCGCATCACCTACGCCAACGATGTCTTCATCCGTATGGCGCAGTACTCCTGGAAGGAGCTGATGGGCGCCCCCCACAGCCTGATCCGCCACCCCGAGATGCCACGCTCCGTCTTCAAGCTGCTGTGGGACACGCTCCAGTCCAGGCAGGAGATCTTCGCCTACGTCGTCAACCTCGCGAAGGACGGCAGCCATTACTGGGTGTTCGCCCACGTCACGCCGACATTCGATGAGCGTGGCGATATCGTCGGCTATCACTCCAACCGTCGCAGACCCGATCCCGCGCAGATCGAGCGTATCAAGCCGATCTACAAGGCGCTGTGCGCGGAAGAGGCGCGGCATGCCAATGCCAAGGACGGCATGCATGCGAGCTTCGAGGCGATGGTCGGGCTGCTCAAGCAACAGGGTGTCGGTTACGATGAATTTGTGCTCTCTCTCTAAGGCGCAGGGAGCGACCGCGCTCGCATCCGTTCTTGCCGTCGTCGCGTTCGTGCTCTCGCTCGCCGGTACGACCGGAGTTTCCGGCGCGGCGTTGCTTGGCGTCACGGTCGTGCTGCTCGTCTATGCCGTCTGGTGCCAGCACCGCACGGCGGTGGCCGTCGACGAGGTGGCAGGCGTGTGCCGCAAGGCCGCAGGTGGCGACCTCGAGGCGCGCATCCTCAGCATCCGCCAGGCCGGACGGATCGGCGCCATTCAGAAGTCGGTCAACGACATGCTCGACATCACCGATGCCTATTTGCGGGAAGCTTCTGCGTCGATGGACTATGCAAGCCGCGGTAAATATTTCCGCAAGATCCTCGCGCACGGATTACCCGGCTCGTTCCGCCGTTCAGCCACCGTCATCAATTCCGGCACCGACAGCCTCGGCCGTCGCGTGGTCGAGATCGCGGACCTCGCAAAGCAGTTCGGCACCCATCTCGACCAGGTCGCCGGCACTCTGATGGGCGCGGCAACCGATCTCGAATCCGACGCCGGCCAGATGGCGGCGGCGGCCGAGAAGACCAGCCGACAGACGTCCGGCGTGCTCAGTGCGTCCGACCAGGCCTCGCGCAACGTCGCCACCGTCGCCAGCGCCGCAGAGCAGCTCGCATCATCGATCGCCGAGATCAGCCGGCAGGTGGCCGGTTCGACCACGAGCACGGGGCGGGCGGTGAACGAAGCCAATCGTGCCGGCAGCGAGATTCGCATGCTTGCGGATGCAGCGATGCGGATTGGCGACGTGGTCAAGCTGATCAGCGAGATCGCCGAGCAGACCAATCTCTTGGCGCTCAACGCCACCATCGAGGCCGCGCGGGCAGGCGAGGCCGGCCGCGGCTTCGCCGTGGTCGCATCCGAGGTCAAGAGCCTCGCCAACCAGACCGCGAAGGCGACCGAGGAGATCAGCGCCAAGGTCGGCGAGATGCAGCAATCGACCACCAATTCGGTCGCCGCCGTCGAGGCGATCGCGCAGACCATCACCGAGATCAACGGCATCACCGCCTCGATCGCGACCTCGATCGAGCAGCAGGGTCTCGCCACCCGTGAGATCGCCCGCAACGTCCAGGAAGCCTCGGCCGGTACCTCGCAAATGTCCTCCAACGTCACCGGCATCAGCGAAGCCGCCGCCGACACGGGCCGTGTGGCGAGCCGCGTCAACAGCGCCTCCGAACGCGTCCATGGCGAGGTCGAGACGCTCCGGCGCGAGGTGACGCAATTCCTGCAACGGCTGACGTCAGCGGCGTAGGGCCTTCGATGCAGATGCACTCTGCTAACCCTCTCCCCTTGTGGGAGAGGGTGGCTCGCCGCTCAGCAGCGAGACGGGCGAGGGGTCTCTCTCCGCGCGCACCTCTCACGCCGGAATTCGCGGAGACGTACCCCTCATCCGGCGCTTCGCGCCACCTTCTCCCACAAGGGGAGAAGGAAGAAAGCGACCGCCCGCACCTTGCGTAGGCACCCTTTGCCCGTTGTTAGTGCTTGATCGAGGTCACCAGCGGTGTTCTGCTCAAAAAAGCTGCTGGAGTACCGCACCCCGTGTCGATCTACGTCGCATTACACCACGTCACGCACTACAAATACGACCGCCCGATCGATCTCGGCCCGCAGACCATCCGTCTGCGGCCGGCGCCGCATACGCGCACGCCGATCCTGAGTTATTCGCTCAAGGTCACGCCGGCCAATCATTTCGTGAACTGGCAGCAGGATCCGCTGGGCAATTGGATCGCGCGTTATGTCTTCCCGGAGAAGACGACCGAGCTCAAGATCGAGGTCGATTTCACGGCGCAGATGACCACGGTCAATCCGTTCGACTTCTTCGTCGAGCCCTATGCCGACAGCTTTCCGTTCGAATATACGCAAGATCTCAAGACCGAACTCGCGCCTTATCTCGAGACCGTCAAGCCCGATCGGCTGTTCGCGAAATATCTCGACACGATCCCGCCCGAAGCCCCGAACACCGTCAACTTCCTGGTCGACCTGAACAGGGAGCTGCAGAAAAAGATCGGCTACGTCATCCGCATGGAGGCGGGCGTGCAGACGCCGGAGGAGACGCTCTCCTCCGCGGCCGGCTCATGCCGTGACTCCGCCTGGCTTCTGATCCAGACCTTCCGTCATCTCGGTCTCGCCGCCCGTTTCGTCTCCGGCTATCTGATCCAGGTCCGTCCCGACATCGATCCGATCGAGGGGCCGCCGGAGGTCGAGAACGATTTCACCGATCTCCACGCCTGGGCCGAGGTCTACCTGCCGGGCGCCGGCTGGATCGGCTTCGACGCGACCTCGGGCATGCTCGCGGGCGAGGGCCACATCCCGGTCGCGGCGACGCCGCACTACCGCTCGGCCGCGCCGATCTCCGGCGGGGCCGGCTTTGCCGAGGTCGAATTCGCCTTCGACATGAGCGTCAAGCGCATTCGCGAGGCGCCGCGCATCACAAAACCGTTCTCGGACGAATCCTGGATACGGCTCAACGATCTCGGCGAGCAGGTCGACGGCGATCTTGCGGCGCAGGACGTGCGTCTGACCATGGGCGGCGAGCCGACCTTCGTCTCCGTCGATGATCTCGAAGGCGCCGAGTGGAACACGGATGCCGTCGGTCCGACCAAGCGCGGGCTCGCCGACGATCTGATCCGCCGCCTGCGCGCGCGTTTCGGACCCGGGGGCCTGCTGCACTTCGGGCAGGGCAAATGGTATCCCGGCGAAAGCCTGCCGCGTTGGGCGTTCGGTCTGTACTGGCGCAAGGACGGCGTGCCGATCTGGAAGAATGCCGACCTCATTGCCAGCATTGAAAATCCGCGGCCGGCACAGGCCAAGGACGTCCAGGCGTTCGTGGAAGGCGCGGCGTTACGGCTTGGCCTCGATCCCGGTTACATCATGCCGGCCTATGAGGACACCGCGTACTGGCTGCAGAAGGAATCCGAGCTTCCCGTCAACGTCGATCCCTCCGATTCCAAATTGTCCGATCCGGAGGCCCGCGCGCGGATGGCGCGGGTGTTCGAGCAGGGGCTCAACAATCCTCGCGGCTTCGTGCTGCCGGTGCAGCGCTGGAACGCGGCACCACGCTGGCGCAGCGAGCGCTGGCAGCTCCGGCGCAGTCATCTGTTCCTGATGCCGGGCGATTCGCCGCTCGGCCTGCGCCTGCCGCTGGACTCGCTCGGCTATGTCCCGCCCGATCAATATCCCTACATCGTCGAGCGGGACCCGATGGAGGCCCGCGGCAAGCTGCCGGTGTTCAGCCTTCCGGCGCGTCCCGACTCGCCGGAGCGGCTTGAGCCGGAAGAGCTCAACACCTCCGTCCCGGTCCGCACCGCGATGTCGGTCGAGGTTCGCGATGGCGTGCTCTGTGCCTTCATGCCGCCGGTCGAGCAGATCGAGGATTATCTCGAGATGATCGCGGCGCTCGAAGCCACGGCCGAGGAGATGCAGCTCCAGGTCCACGTCGAGGGTTATCCGCCGCCATTCGATCCGCGCGTCGACGTCATCAAGGTGACGCCCGATCCCGGCGTGATCGAGGTCAACGTCCAGCCGGCAAAAAACTGGCGCGAGGCGGTCGACATCACCGCCGGGCTCTATGAAGATGCCGGCAAGACGCGCCTCGGCGCCAATCGCTTCCTGGTCGACGGCCGCCACACCGGCACCGGCGGCGGCAATCACGTCGTGGTCGGCGGCTCGAGCCCGCAGGACTCGCCGTTCCTGCGCCGGCCTGATCTGTTGAAGAGCCTGGTGCTGCACTGGCAGCGTCATCCGTCGCTGTCCTATTTCTTCTCCGGCCTGTTCATCGGCCCGACCAGCCAGGCACCGCGCATCGACGAAGCCCGCCACGACAGCATTTACGAGCTCGAGGTGGCGCTCACGCACGTGCCGCCGCCGGGCACTCAGGCGCCGCTGTGGCTGGTGGATCGCTTGTTCCGGCATCTCCTTGTCGACATCACCGGCAACACCCATCGCGCCGAGATCTGCATCGACAAGCTCTATTCACCGGACGGCACGACCGGCCGCCTCGGCCTGGTCGAATTCCGCGCGCTCGAAATGCCGCCGGATCCGCGCATGTCGCTGGCGCAGCAGCTGCTGATCCGCGCGCTGATCGCAAAATTCTGGCGCGAGCCGCAACAAGGCAAGTTCGTGCGCTGGGGCACCGCGCTGCACGACCGCTTCATGCTGCCGCACTTCATCTGGGAAGATTTCCTCGAAGTGCTGACCGAGTTGAAGCAGTCCGGCTATCCGTTCGAGCCCGAATGGTATCTGGCCCAGCTCGAATTCCGCTTCCCCGCCTTCGGCCGCATCCATCATGGCGGCGTGACGCTGGAGCTGCGGCAGGCGCTGGAGCCCTGGCACGTGCTCGGCGAGGAGGGCTCGGCCGGCGGCACCGTGCGCTATGTCGACTCATCGGTCGAGCGGCTTCAGGTCAAGGCGGAAGGCTTCGTCGAGGGCCGCCATATCGTCACCTGCAACGGCCGTCGCCTGCCGATGACCGCCACCGGCCGCTCCGGCGAAGCCGTGGCCGGCGTCCGCTTCAAGGCCTGGCAGCCGGCCTCCGGCCTGCACCCCACCATTCCCGTTCACGCGCCACTGACGTTCGACCTCATTGACACCTGGAACGGCCGCTCGCTCGGCGGCTGCGTCTATCACGTCGCCCATCCCGGCGGCCGCAGCTACGACACCAAGCCGGTCAACACCTACGAGGCCGAGGCGCGGCGGCTGGCGCGCTTCCAGGACCACGGCCATACGCCGGGCCCGATGCAGCCGCCGCCCGAGGAACGCACAAATGAGTTTCCGCTGACCCTCGACTTGCGGTCCCCGCTCCTGCAATGAGTATGATGCGGGGGCAGGGAGAGGCGCATGGCCGAGGGCGCAGCCGAAGAGGACGACAAGGCGGGTAAGGCGCAAGGTCAACGTGAAGGCCAGCGCCGTTTTGCGCAATGGGTCCGCGACTATAAGCGCCTTCCCGGCATCCCCGACGAGTTTCTCGGCCCGGACGGCAAGCCCCGCGCCGTCTGGAGCCGCTTCTTCGATGCCTTCGGCGGGCTCGCGCCCGACGAGGTCGAGCGGCGGTTCGGCATGGCCGACCGTCATCTCCGCGAGGCCGGCGTCACCTATCGCGCGCCCGGCGAGAGCGCCGACCGGCCCTGGTCGATCAGCCATCTGCCGCTGCTGATCGACGAGGCCGACTGGAAGCAGCTGTCCGACGGCATCACCCAGCGCGCCGAGCTGCTCGAGCTCGTGCTGCGCGACATCTATGGCGAGGGCCGCCTCGTCGCCGAAGGCGCGCTGCCGGCGGCCGCGATCGCCGGGAGCCCCGAATATCTCCGCCCCGTCTGCGGCGTGCCGCCGCCGGGCGGGCGCTATCTCTCGCTCTATGCCGCCGATGTCGGCCGCGGGCCCGACGGCCGCTGGTGGGTGCTCGGCGACCGCACGCAGGCGCCGTCGGGCGCGGGCTATGCGCTGGAGAACCGCCTGGTGCTCTCGCGCGCCTTCTCGGATCTCTACAAGTCGATGAACGTGCCGCGCGTCGCGCCGTTCTTCGAGGCCTTTCGCGACAGTCTTCGGGCGCGCGCCGACCGCGACGAGCCGCGGATCGGCGTGCTGACGCCGGGCAGTTTCAGCGAGACCTATTTCGAGCACGCGACGCTGGCGCGCTATCTCGGCTTCCTGCTGGTCGAGGGCGACGATCTCGCCGTCAGCGACAACCATATCCACATCCGCACGGTTGCGGGCCTCAAGCGCCTCGACGTGCTGCTGCGCCGCGTCGATTCCAATTCGCTCGATCCGCTCGAACTCGATGCCTCCTCGCGGCTCGGCGTGCCCGGCCTGATCGACGTGCTGCGCAAGGACGGCGTCGTCGTCGCCAACATGCCGGGCTCGGGCGTCCTGGAGGCGCGCGCGATGCTCGGCTTCCTGCCGGCGCTCAGCCGCCGCCTGCTCGGTGAGGAGCTGAAGATGCCGCACATCGCGACCTGGTGGTGCGGCCAGCGCTCGGCGCGCGACGAGGTGTTGTCGCGGCTCGACCGGGTCGCGATCGAGGGGGCCTATCGCCGCGGCGTTCCCGGCTTCGACAGCAATGGCCCCGTGCTCGCGAGCGAGCTCGATGCGGCCGAACGCCAGCGCCTGATCGACGCAATCAGCGCGCGCGGCATGGACTATGTCGGCCAGGAGGTGGTGCGGCTCTCGACCATGCCGGTGTGGGAGCAGGGGCAGATCACCCCGCGCCCCTTCGTGCTGCGCGTGTTCGCGGCCGCAACTCCCGACGGCTGGGCCATCATGCCCGGCGGCTTCTGCCGGATCGCCGAGCAGCCGGATGCGCGCGCGGTGTCGATGGGCGACGGCGCGCGTTCCGCCGACGTCTGGGTGGTCTCGGACAAGCAGGTCTCGACCGCGACGCTGCTGCCTGCGGTCGACAAGGTGCGCATCCGCCGTATCGCCGGCGTGCTGCCGAGTCGCGCCGCCGACAATCTGTTCTGGCTCGGCCGCTATCTCGAACGCGCCGAGGCGACGCTGCGGCTGGTGCGGGCGCTGGGCTCGCCGAGCGGGCCCAACAAGGGCACCGCGGCGTCGCTGCAATCGGCCGAGCGTATCCAGCGCCTGCTGGTGACCTGGGGCGCGATCTCGCAGACCTCGCGCGCGGCGCCCGGCCGCATCGTCGCCGAGGCGCTGCAGAGCCCGGAGCGTTTCGGCTCGGCACTGTCGCTGGTCCGCGCGGCCCAGCGCACGGCGACCTCCTTGCGCGAGCGGCTGTCGCCCGATGCCTGGCAGGTCATCACCGAGATGACCGAGCGGCTGGCCTTTGAGGTCGAGGACGACGACAGCGTGCTGAGCGCGGCCGAGCTGACCCTGCAGGAGCTCGCGAGCTTTGCCGGCCTTGCGCATGAGAACATGAACCGCGCCGCCGGCTGGCGCTTCCTCGATATCGGCCGCCGCACCGAGCGCGCCATCAACACCACGCGTTTTGCCCGGCAGTTTGCCTATGACGAAGCCGGCGACGAGGATCTCGATATCCTGCTCACGCTGGTGGATTGCCAGATCACCTACCGCTCGCGCTATCTGCTGGCGCCGATCCTGGCGCCGGTGCGGGACCTCGCCGTGCTCGACAGCTACAATCCGCGTTCGGTGGCGTTCCAGGTGACGGCGCTGAACGAGCACATCGCCGCACTGCCGAGCCTGAAGGAGCATGGCCTGATCGAGAAGCCGCAGCGGCTTGCGGTCGCGATGCAGGCGATGCTCGCGACCGCGGAGGCCGAGAAGCTCGAGGTCAAGACGCTGTTCGCCCTGGAGCAGGATCTGCTCAGCCTCGCCGAGGCAGTCGGGCAGCACTATTTCCCGCACGGCCCCAATGCCAGCCGCCCGGAAAAACTGACGGGGCTGGCGTGATCTACGATATCCGCCACGTCACCACCTACGAATACGAGAGTCCGGTCAGCTTCGCCCGCTGCACGCTGCGGTTGGAGCCGGGGAGCGGCCATGGCCAGGAGCTGATCTCGCATAAGGTCGAGATTCGTCCGCGCCCCGCGGAGCGTAGCGTCCGGCGCGATTTCTTCGGCACCCTGACCGAGAGCGTCGTGATCGAGGCCGCGCATCGCACTTTGCGTATCGATTCCCGCTCTCGCGTCAAGGTGTCGCGCCAGCCGCCGGCGCGCGCCGCTGCCAGCCCGACCTGGGAGAACATTCGCGACATCGCCTTCGAGGCGACGAGCCTCGGGCCGTCATCGCCGGTCGGCTATGTCTTTGCGAGCCCGCTGGTCCCGGTGCTGGGACCGGTCAGCGCCTATGCGGCGGAAAGCTTCGCGCCCGGCGCAGCCATCCTCGCCGGGGCGGTCGATCTGATGCATCGCATCCGCACCGAATTTCGCTACGACCCCAAAGCGACGGTGATCTCGACGCCGCTTGACGAGGTCTTCGTCAAGCGCCATGGCGTCTGTCAGGATTTTGCCCATGTGATGATTGCGGGCTTGCGCGGGCTGGGCCTGCCCGCGGCCTATGTCAGCGGATATCTGCGCACCATTCCGCCGGCGGGCCAGCCGCGCCTGCAGGGCGCCGACGCTACCCATGCCTGGGTGTCGCTGTGGTGCGGGGAGGAGCTTGGCTGGGTCGATTTCGATCCGACCAACGATCTTATGGTTGCTGGCGATCATATCGTGCTCGCGGTCGGCCGCGACTTTTCCGACGTTTCGCCGGTCGACGGCATCATCGTCGGCTCGCCGAAGCAGAAGCTCGACGTCGCCGTCGACGTGCTTCTGGTGGAATGATTACGGGTCCTGCCGTGCCCGCGACGCCCAGCTCGGGTGTGTCGGGCCGGCACCGCAATCGCGATATCGCGGGGCACAACCGCAACATATTTCCGTATTTTCGTTCCCGGGTTTGGCCAGTCGGCCCAAGTTGGGCTAAGCTGGCCTTTGCGTCGAGGACATGAATGAGACGTCGGGAGTTGGCGTGGAACACCACCGACAAGCGGGGCTGCATCCATGATCACGTTACCGAAACTGGCGGCGGAGACCCTGGAGAAGTTGCTGGGATCGTTCATGCGTCGTCGGTACGACGAGTCCTACGCCAGAGTGCTGGAAGGCTCGACTCGGACGGCGATGGAATGCATCGGCAACAGCGACGCACTCTATCACAACATCGAGCACACGATGTTGGTGACGCTGGCCGCTCAGGCGATCCTGATGGGACGTAATCTCCACACGCATCTTGCGGCTGAGGACTACATCAACGTTCTGATCGCATGCCTTGCGCACGACATCGGCTATGTCCGCGGTCTGTTTCCGGAGGATGATGAAGACGGTTTCATCATCGATGATTCCGGCACCAAGGTGGCGCTGCCGCGTGGCGCTTCGGATGCCAGCCTGATGATGTATCACGTCGATCGCTCGAAGCTTTTTGTACGGCGGCGGCTGCCGCAAGTTCGGGGCGTGGACAGCGAGCGCGTCGCCCGCGCCATCGAGGGAACCCGCTTCCCGGCCCGCGAAGGGCAGGAATACGACGACGACGCCTCGATCCTGCGCGCTGCCGATTTCATCGGGCAACTCGGCGACCCCAACTATCTGCGCAAGGCCAACGCGCTCTATTACGAATTCGAAGAAGTCGGCATGAACCGCCAGCTCGGTTACGATTCGCCGGCCGATATCGTGAACCGCTATCCGCAGTTCTATTGGAATAGCGTCGCACCGCACATTCAGACCGAGATCGGCTACCTCAACAAGACCGAGATCGGTCGGCAGTGGATCGCCAACCTCTACAGCAACGTGTTCCGCGCCGAACGCGACATCACGTTGTCCGGGCCGCAGAAGTAGGGCGGACTCTCGTAGCCCGGATGGAGCGAAGCGCAATCCGGGAAACCTGTCGCTGCGGACGCACCGCCCCGCATTCCGCTTCGCTGCATGCGGGCTACGACATTGCAAATCGGTCAGTCGATCATGCAACAAAAAACAATCGCCACCGATATCCTCGACATTGCCTATCGTGAATACGGCGCGCCGGACGGCTGGCCCTGCATCATGGGTCACGGCTTTCCCTACGACGTGAACGCCTATGCCGAGACCGCGCCGATCATCGCGCAAGCGGGCGCGCGGGTGCTGGTGCCCTGGCTCCGCGGCTACGGGCCGACGCGATTCCGCTCCGCTGCGACGTTGCGCTCCGGCGAGCAGGCGGCGCTTGGCGCCGATCTGCTGGCCTTCATGGATGCGCTTGGAATCTCGCGCGCGGTGGTCGGCGGTTACGACTGGGGCGGGCGCGCGGCCTGCGTGGTCTCG
This sequence comes from Bradyrhizobium sp. MI1.11, assembly GCF_055811255.1. NCBI lineage: Bacteria > Pseudomonadati > Pseudomonadota > Alphaproteobacteria > Hyphomicrobiales > Nitrobacteraceae > Bradyrhizobium > Bradyrhizobium sp. MI1.11. The sequence continues at coordinate 223,768 of NZ_JBVVPM010000006.1, read as the reverse complement.
GTGCTGCATCCGGAGCGCGTGATCGCGCTCGTCTCGGGCAATTCCTACAACATCCAGAACATCGCGCGTTCGATGGAGCCGGCTTCGCCACCGGAGGAGGCGGCGCTCTGGTATCAATATCTCTTCCACAACGAGCGCGGCCGCCGCGCGCTGGAGCGCAACCGGCGCGGTTTTGCGCGCCAGCTCTGGTCGATGTGGTCGCCGACATGGGCGTTCGACGATGCGACGTTCGAGACCAGCGCAATGTCGTTCGACAATCCTGATTTCGTCGATGTCGTGATCCACTCCTATCGACATCGTTACGCGCTGGTCGCGGGCGATCCCGCCTATGCCGCGATCGAGGCGAAGCTCGCCGCCCAGCCGCCGGTCCGGGTGCCGACCATCGCGATCGATGGCGACAGCGACGGCGTCAATTCCGGCACGGCGCACCATGCAGGCAAATTCGAGGGCTTTTTCGAGCGGCGCGTCTTTGCAAGGGCCGGCCACAATTTGCCGCAGGAGCGGCCGGCCGAATGGGCGCAGGCCGTGCTCGATGTGCGGAAAGCGGCCTCATAGAGCCGGGTTTCTCGTCCCCACTGTCTTGCCGCTCTCGCAGCTTCCGATTTTTCCTGATCCCGGGAACCTTTTCCAATCGCAGCCGTCCAAGCTGTGGGGCCGCTTTCTGTATGCGGTTCGTTGCAGGGGAGGTTTTCGATGAAGACGCAAACGCGCAGGCTGGAACGTGTCGCGGTCGCGCAGGCGCCGAGCGAGCGGCCTGAGAGGGCGGAGGTCGAGCAGGCGATCCGGACCATGATCCGCTGGGCCGGCGATGATCCCGCGCGCGACGGTCTGCGCGATACGCCGGGCCGGGTCGCCCGCGCCTTCGAGGAGTATTTCTCCGGCTATGCGCAGGATCCGACCGAAATCCTGCAAAAGACGTTTGAGGAGATCGAAGGCTATGACGAGATGATCGTTCTGCGCGGTGTTCGCTTCGAAAGCCATTGCGAGCACCACATGGCACCGATCGTCGGCCGCGCCTGGGTCGCTTATATCCCGCAAGGGCGCGTCGTCGGCATCTCCAAGCTCGCGCGTCTCGTCGACATCTACGCCAAGCGGCTTCAGATCCAGGAGAAGATGACCGCACAGATCGCCAACACCATCAACGATGTGCTGAGGCCCGAAGGCGTCGGGGTCATCATCAAGGCAACGCATCACTGCATGACCACGCGCGGCGCGCACAAGCCCGGGACCGATCTCGTCACCAGCCGCATGCTCGGCGTGTTCCGCGACAATGCGTTGACACGCCAGGAGCTGCTGGGGCTGGCCAATTCGGACGATTGATCCGCGGCGACCCAAGGAGGCAACGCCATGACTGAGGACAAGAAGCCAAGCGGGCCCGACCTGAGCAGGGGCGTGACGCTCGCCGCGTTCAAGGGCGGCAAATTGCTCGGCCATGTCGGCGAGGAAGACGTCCTGCTGGTGCAGGCCGGCAGCGAGATCTTTGCGATCGAGCCGGCCTGCAGCCACTATCACGGCCCGCTCGCCGAAGGACTGGTGGTTGGCGACACCATCCGCTGTCCCTGGCACCACGCCTGCTTCTCCTTGCGGTCAGGCGAGGCGACCCGTCCGCCGGCGCTGAATGCGCTGGCGGTGTGGGAGGTCTCGCGCGATCAGGACAAGATCATCGTTGAGCGCAAGCGCGAGATGCCGAAGCCTCCGGCGCCTCATCGGACAGCGCCAACGCCGGAAAAATTCGTTATCATCGGCGGCGGCGCGGCGGGTTTCGCGGCGGCGGAGACGCTCCGTCGCGAGGGCTTTGCCGGCGCCATCACCATGCTTAGCAATGACAGCGCGATGCCGGTGGACCGGCCCAATCTCTCCAAGGATTACCTCGCGGGCAACGCGCCGGAGGATTGGCTGCCGCTGCGGGGCGAGGACTACTATCGGGACGCCGGCATCGATCTCAGGCTCAACACGAATGTCGCCGCGATCGAGGCGAAGACGCGCAGCGTGACGCTGGGCAACGGCGACAGGCTGCCGTTCGATCGGCTGCTGCTCGCGACCGGCGCCGAGCCGGTCAGATTGCAGATTCCGGGTGCCGACCAGCCTCATGTCTACACGGTGCGCTCCGTCGCCGACAGCCGCGCCATCATCAAGGCGGCCGCCAGCGCCAAGCGCGCGCTGGTAATCGGCGCCAGCTTCATCGGCCTCGAAGTTGCGGCCTCCTTGCGGGCACGCAAGATCGAGGTGCACGTGGTCGCGCCGGACGAACGGCCGATGCAGAAGGTGCTCGGTCCCGAGATGGGCGACTTCGTGCGCGCGCTGCATGAGGAGAACGGCGTCAACTTCCATCTCAAGGAGACGGTGGAGAAGCTGGACGGCACGCGCGCCACGTTGAATAGCGGCGGCGTGATCGAGGCCGACCTGGTCGTGGTCGGCATCGGCGTCAAGCCGCGCCTCGCGCTCGCCGAGCAAGCGGGACTTGCGGCCGACCGGGGCGTCAGCGTCAGCGAATATCTGGAGACCAGCATAGCCGGTATCTTCGCGGCCGGCGACATCGCGCGCTGGCCCGATCCGCATTCGCGGCAAACCATCCGGGTCGAGCACTGGGTCGTGGCGGAGCGGCAGGGCCAGACCGCGGCACGCAACATGCTCGGCAAGCGCGAGCGCTTCGAAGCCGTGCCGTTCTTCTGGTCTCAGCACTATGACGTACCGATCAACTATGTCGGCCATGCCGAGAGCTTCGACGACATCGCGATCGACGGCAGCATTTCCGGCAAGGACTGCCTGCTGAAGTATCGCAAGGGCGGCCGCGTCCTCGCGGTTGCTTCAATTTATAGGGATCTCGACAATCTCAAGGCCGAGCTGGAGATGGAGCGAACACGCGGCTGAGGCGCGCATCCGGTCTTGATTTGCGTCAATGTTGCTGGCCGCGAGGGCTGCTGTGCTGGCTGTTGTCCCGGTGCGGCGCGCGCTATACTGGCCTGTGCTCGCGGGCTTCCATGCAGGAGTCACCGTCATGACAAGTGCCTCGGATACCTCCCATCCTTCCGGCCTGGGCTCCGGGATCTCGGCCCTGCATGCCAAATGGGGCTGGATCGTAGCCTTGGGAGTCGTCTACCTCGTCGCCGGCTTCGTCGCACTTGGCAGCGTGGTAATGGCGACGGTGGCGAGCGTCATCGTGGTTGGCGCCATGATGATCGTCGCGGGCGCGGCCGAAATCATCGGCGCGTTCCAGATGAAAAGCTGGGGCAAGTTTGTGATCTGGGCCTTGCTCGGCGTACTCTATGTTATCGCGGGCTTTCTCACCTTCGAGAACCCGCTGTTTGCTGCAGTGTTGCTGACTCTGTTCCTGGGCGCATCGCTGCTCGCCTCCGGCGCCGTCCGGCTCTTTCTCGCCTTCAGCATGAAGCGTGAAAGTCCATGGGTCTGGGTGGCGCTCTCGGGCGCCATCACGCTGCTGCTGGGGCTGTTGATCCTGGCACGTTGGCCGGTGAACAGCGTCTACATCCTCGGCCTGTTTCTCGGCATCGACCTGATCATGGCGGGCGCGGGGTGGGTGAGCCTGGGCTTCAGCCTGAAGCGGCGCCACTGATCAGCAACTCGACGCAAGACCCTCTCACGGAACTCCGCTGATCTGGCGTGCTGGCAAAAAGCAGCACGCCGCGCCTTCCGACCAGCGCGGCGATCATCACCGGGGAGAAACCATGAAAGCCGCTTTGGTCCTGGCTGCAGCCTTGGCTGCCTGCTTGTCCACGCCTGTCTCCGCGCAGAAATCTTACGGTCCCGGCATCAGCGACACCGAGATCAAGATCGGCAACACCATGCCCTATAGCGGCCCCGCATCGCCGCTCGGCATCACCGGCAGGGTGATCTCGGCCTATTTCGACGAGGTCAACGAGAAGGGCGGGATCAACGGCCGCAAGCTCAATCTCCTGTCGCTCGACGACGCCTTCTCGCCGCCGAAGACCATGGAAGCGGCGCGGCGGCTGGTCGAAGGCGACGGCGTCGCCTTCATCTTCGCGACCATGGGCACCGCGCCGAGCTCGGCGATCGCGAAATATCTCAACAGCAACAAGGTGCCGCAGCTGTTTCTGATCAGCTCGGCCTCGAAGTGGAACGACCCCGCCAACATGCCCTGGTCGATGGCGCTGCCATGGGCACCGAACTACACCAGCGAGGCCGCCATCGACGTCGCCTATGCCCGTGCCAAGAACCCGAACGCGCGCTTCGCGGTGCTCTATCAGAATGACGATGCCGGCAAGGAATATCTGCGCGGCGTCAAGGAAGCGCTTGGTGCCGACGCCGACAAGGCGATCGCGATGGCGTCGAGCTTCGAGGTCGCCGACCCCACCGTCGATTCCCAGGTGCTGACGCTCGCCAACACCAAGGCCGACGTGTTCATGATCTATTCGGTGACGCCGCGTGCCTGCGCCCAGGCGATCCGGAAAGCGCAAGAGGTCGGCTGGCAGGCGACGCGCTTCCTCGCCTCGGGCTGCGCCAACAAGGCCACCGTGATGGTTCCGGCCGGCCTCGATGCCGGCAAGGGCGTGCTCTCGCTCGGCTCGCTCAAGCCGTTCGTCGAGGTGCCGAAGGACGATCCGGCGATGACGGCCTATATCGACTTCATGAAGAAGCGCCTGCCCAATGCCGACGTCAACAACGTCGCGGGTCTCTACGGCTACACCGTTGCCGAGGCATTGGTGGTCTTGCTGAAGCAGTGCAAGGACAATCTGACGCGCGAGAACATCATGGCGCAGGCGGCCAATTTGAAGAACGTGCCGCTGTCGCTGCTGATGCCCGGCATCACGCTCAACACCACGCCGCAGGATTTCCGCCCGATCAAGGACGGCTATATGCTCCAGTTCAACGGCAATGACTGGATCGTCGCGAGCGAGCTATTGCGCGGCACGTGAGGGGACTGCGCGAGGTCGACGAACGGGTTGAGGGAGCTCTCTCCGCGAGTTCGGAATCGTAGGGTGGGCAAAGGCGCACTTGCGCCGTGCCCACCACCTATCAATGCTTCGAGAGAAGCGGTGGGCACGCTTCGCTTTGCCCACCCTACGATACTGGCGCGAAGGTCGGCGAACGGGAGGATCAAGAATGGATTTTCAACACTCCGCCCGCTCGATGGAATTGCAAGAGCGCGTCCGCCGGTTCATGCGGACGCATGTCGAGCCGGTCGAGGAGCTCTATTACGAGCAGGTGAAGCCGGAAGCGACACGCTACAAGACGCCGCAGGTCCTTCAGGACCTGAAGCGGCTGGCGCGCGAGCAGGGGCTCTGGAACCTGTTCCTCTCCGGCGAGCACGGCCAAGACCTTAACAACACTGGCTTGACCAATCTCGAATATGCGCCCGTGAAGGAGATCATGGGCCGCATCCTTTGGGCGCCCGAGGTCTTCAATTGCTCGGCGCCCGATGTCGGCAACATGGAGGTGCTGGCCAATTACGGCACGCCGGCACAGCAGGAGCGCTGGCTGAAGCCGCTTTTGGAGGGGCGCATCCGCTCCGGCTTCTCGATGACGGAGCCGCAGGTCGCCTCCAGCGATGCCACCAACATCCAGTGCGAGATCAGGCGCGACGGCGGCGACTACGTCATCAACGGCCGCAAATGGTTCACCTCCGGCGCGATGAACGAGGATTGCGAGATCCTGATCGTGATGGGCAAGACCGCGCCTGACGATCCCGACCGCCACCGTCAGCAATCCATGATCCTGGTGCCGAAAGCGACGCCCGGCGTGCGCATCGTGCGCGACATGCCGACCTACGGCTATGACGACGCGCCGGTCGGCCATCCCGAGATCGTCTACGAGAACGTTCGCGTGCCCGCAGAGAACATCCTGCTCGGCGAGGGCCGCGGCTTCGAGATCGCGCAAGGCCGGCTCGGCCCCGGCCGTATCCATCATTGTATGCGGCTGATCGGCTGCGCCCAGCGTGCGCTCGAATTGATGTGCCAGCGCGCGGTCTCCCGCACGGCGTTCGGCAAGCCGCTCGCAGAGCAGGGCTCGGTGCGCGAGGACATCGCACATTCATTCTGCGAGATCGCGCAGGCGCGGCTCTTGACGCTGCAAGCCGCCGACAGGATGGACCGCGAGGGCAACAAGATGGCGCGCGACCTGATTGCGGCCGCCAAGATCGTGGTGCCCAGCATGGCCGCCCGCGTTATCGACCGCGCCATCCAGATCCACGGCGCCGCCGGCGTCTCGCAGGACACGTTCCTCGCCCGCGCCTATGTCTACGCCCGCTTCATCCGCATCGGCGACGGGCCGGATCAGGTGCATCTGGCTGCGGTGGGGAAGGAGCTGATCAAGCGGGGCGGGGTGATGGAGGGGTAGGTGGTTGCTCTTAGCCAGGGCGTGCAGTCATAGACGGCGGATGCCCGCTCATGGGGGTGAAGCAGATTGCGGCAACGCCGACACTTTGATTTTTGCTCCTGAACTGCCGTCGATCACCCGCCGCTATGCAGCCGGTTTCTCATCCATAAGCCAATAGACGATGGCTGTCAGAGCAAGGGTCGATGCGCCTGCAACGATAAACGGGGCGAGATAGTCGCCATTCGAACTGAACTGCAGGGCCGCGCCCAAAAGTGCGATCCCGAAGCTGAAACCGATTTGGCGCATCGTGACGCAGATGGCAGATGCGGTCGCCGCACGATCGCTTGGAACCGCCGACACGGCGGCGGCAGTGATCTGCGCGTTGATCACGGCACAGCCTGACCCGCTGACGAGCAACGCAATGACTGTCACTACCAGCGTGTCCGGCCCCACGTTTCCGCCGGAGATTGCACCAAGGGCCAGGTCAGCCACCCCGATAAGCGCGAGACCACCACAGAAGAACGAGCGTGATGGGATGCGGGTCGTCAAAACCGCTCCATAGCGCGGCAACACCATCATCGGCAATGTGAGCGCGACCAGGAGCCAGCCCGCCTCAAACGGACTGAGACCCAACGGACCGCGCGCCAATTGCGGCACGTAGACGAGAAGCGACCAGAAGCCGGTCGATCCCGCCATCGGGACGAGGCACATCGCGACGAACTGCCGAGATCCGAACAGCTTGAGATCGAACGCCGGGTTGGGATGTCGGCGTTCCACCCAAACGAAAAGGAGGAGCGCAATCCCCGAAGCGGCGAGTCCCGTCAGGAACGTCGCCGAGGCGACGCCACCAAGCGCAGCTGCTTCCAGCAACATAAACGCCAACGCCGCCGAAATTGTCGCAAGAAGGCCAGCACCGAGCCAATCCACCTTGGCGCTCGAACGCTGCTGGTCGAGCTCATTGCCAATTCTGTACAGCACCAGGAAGACCAAAACGGCGCAAAGCGGCAAGTTGATCCAGAAAATCCAGCGCCACCCGATCGTATCAGCCAGGAGCGATCCGAGCGGCGGGCCAGCGACCATCGAGGCACCGACGATCGTGCCCCAAAGTCCAAACGCCCGCGCACGTCGGGGCCCCTCGTAAGCACCAGCAAGGAGGGCAGACGAGGTGCTGGTGATGCAGGCACCGGCGATACCTTGCAATGTGCGGAATGTCAGCAAAACGTCGAGCGTGTTGGCGCACGCACACAGCAGAGAGGCCAGGCCAAACAGCCCTGCACCCCAGGTGAACATTTGAACGCGTCCGTATCTGTCGGCAAGGCTACCTGCAATCGGCAAACAGAAGATCAAGGCAAGGCTGTAGACGTCGATGACCCAGGCCGCTCGTGCGGAAGCGGCACCGAGATCGTGGCCAACATCGGGTAAGGCAGCCGCTAGAGCCGTCAGGTCGACTTGAAACAGAGAGCCGCTCAAGCACGCTGCAAGCAGCGTCGCCGTTTCCAGGGACATGCGATTGCCGCGATGGCCGTCATCGGCAAGCCAACTGGCGCTCGGCATTTCATCATCGTCGTGCTGAGGTTTGTCGAGCATGGTTGTTTCGGCCTCCATGGAGCATGGATGGCCGGGCAACGGGCTTTGGTCGAATGATGGTTCCTCAAAACCTCATGAATCGGTATCATGGCGTGAGGAGATCGAGATGCCACGCCGCTTGCCACCCTTCGCGCCCCTTGTCGCGTTCGACGCGGTCACCCGCCATGGCTCGTTCACGCGCGCCGCGGCGGAGTTGGGCGTCACGCAGAGTGCGGTCAGCCATCAGATCCGAAAACTGGAGGACCATTTCGGGGTTGCATTGTTGCAGCGGCAGAATCCAGGGGTCGGGATAACACCTGCCGGCGCGCAGCTTAGGCAAGAGCTTGCCGCAGCACTCGACGCGCTTGGTGCGCTGGATGCTCAGGTGCGGCGGCGCTCGAACCGAACGACGTTGCGCGTGGGCGCCGGCTCGGCGTTGGCAACATGGTGGCTCGTCCGCCGCCTGCCAGATTTTACGGCGCGATATCCGTCGATCAACGTTGATCTCAAACCACTGGAGACGGGTGACAGTTCAAAGCGGCCGCTCGACGTGCGAATTGTCTGGAACGCCGGCGAAGACGCACGGCGGACGTCTACTCAATTGCCGCTGTTTTGGGAGCGGATTTTTCCCGTCTGTGCGCCGCACCTGTTGCCCCGGCGGCGTCCCTTGACGGACCCCGACGGCTTGCTGACCCTGCCGCTCATCCACAAAGGCGACAACGCGACCGGCGACTGGGGTTGGCCCTCCTGGTTTAGACGCCTGGGATTGCCGAAATCGGGCGCTGCCGCTGGCAGCTTGACGCTGGACGACATGGGAATGTGCATGTCGGCTGCGGCCGAAGGAGCCGGGGTGACACTTGGGCGCTCACTTCTTGTGGCAGATGCGGTTTCGTCTGGACGCCTCGTGTCCGCACTCGCCGATTACCCCGCAGTCGAGTGCACGAAAATTCAGGTTGCCCAGTGGCCAGCCGATTTGATCGGCGATCGCAGCGTCGAGTTATTCGTGAATTGGCTCGCCGAGCAGGCCGAGACGACCGTGAGGAATATTTCGGCTGCATAGTCCTTTGCCGGCCCTCTGCCGATTTGTTAGGGGCCGGCACTGTCAGTTCGCAGCTATTCGTCGGGGCTCTCGTCGTCATGCTGTTGACGCAATGTCTGTCTTAGACGGCGACAACTAAAACGCCGTGCTGGAACCGTTGGGGTTCCTACAAACGGTTCCGGAGCCAGGGGTTGGCTCGACCCGCAAAACGATTTGCGGCATCGGAACCGAACAATCGAAAATCACAGGAGATATAATGGTGTTTCGATCGAGCGCCGCAATTTGCGGCGCCGTGGTTGCGCTTGCCGTTTCCGTTTCTATTGCGCGATGTGAAGCTGGTGGGGTTCACTCAAGCGCCGCCGACAATGCCGCTTCCGGGGAAGCGATCGTTGGCGCGGCATCCATGTACAATCCGTTCAAGCCCGGCAAAGAGGAGGGCGGCCCGAAGACGGCTTCCGGCGAGCGCTATGATCCCTCGGTCTGGTCGGCCGCCATCAAGACGAGCTTGCGTAAGAAATTCGGTGGGGTCCAATTTGGCGCGAAGCCGAAATATGCCCTCGTCGAGGCCGTCGGCAAGAAGGTCATCGTCAGGATAAATGACGTGGGACCGCTAAGGCCGGGCCGCATCATCGACTTCAATGAGCGGACGATGCGCCATTTCGATCCGAGCCTGGAGCGCGGGGTCATTCCTGACGTAAAAGTCCGGCCGCTTGCCGGCGGCGATTGGACACCCGGACCGGTTGGCTGAACCGTCGCATCAGAACGTCGAGCAACACGCCCGTCCAGAACAGTCGAGCGCCTCGATGGCTTCATCGCGTTTGTCTCGATCGGCGGGAAGCGTGCCTGACGCGTGGAGACACGACGCTTCGTTGGCGGGAAAAATTCGCGCGTACATTCCCTCGGCAGGACGACCAAGGTCTCGGGCGGCGCGCCTTCGCCATGATGACATCATGCCGGTGTTTTGCCCGACGAGTCAAATGTCATTTCGTAAAATACGAATATATTTGGACTAGAGCCAAGCCATTGATATCGCTGTCCCCGGCTACTGTGCATGGGGTTGTTTTCGCGTTTTTTGCTGGAGAGACCCCACCGCCGACTCTGCTGGCGATGGACGTGCTGCTAGCCCGCCTTGGCGACGCGGCCGTCCGCTGCGCCCGAGCGCAGGTTCTGGAAGAACTTCTCCACCTCGCGCGACAGCGTCTCCGCCGTCTCGGTCACGCTGCTCGCAGCCGTCAGCACCGAGGAGGCTGCAGTGTCGGTCTCGCCGATGGCGTCGCGGAGCGAGCTGATGTTGGCGACGAGGGTCTCGTTGCCTTGGGCCGCCGATTGCGCGTTGGACGAGATCTCGCGCGTGGCGGCGTCCTGCTGGCCGATGGCGCCGGCGATCGCCGAGGTGACGTCGTTGATCTCGCGCACTGCGCCGCCGATCTCGCGGACGGCGTCGACCGCGTTGCGGGTGGAGGACTGGATCATCGAGACGTTTTCGCTGATGTCGGCCGTGGCCTTCGCGGTCTGCCCCGCGAGCGCCTTGACTTCATGCGCGACGACGGCAAAGCCGCGGCCGGCATCGCCCGCGCGCGCGGCCTCGATGGTGGCATTGAGCGCGAGCAGATTGGTCTGCTCGGCGATCGCCTGGATCAGGCTGAGCACGCCGTCGATGCGTTGCGTGGCGGCCGCCAGGCTCTCGATGTCGGCGATCGATTTCTCGGTGCGCTGGCCGGTCTGCTCGACCGCGCTGGCGGATTGCCGCACCTGCCGGCCGATCTCCACCACCGACGCAGACAGCTCCTCGGCCGCGCCTGCCACCGCCGTGACGTTGTGCGAAGCCTGTTCGGTGGCGTTCGCCGCCGTGCCGGCGCGGCTGCTCGCGTCCGCGGTGACGCGGGTGATGGTCTGCGCCGTCTCGCGCATGACCGAGGCGTTGTCGCTGAGGCCGCGCATGATCGCGCCGATCGCCTCGCGAAACGCGTCGACGGATTGTTCGATGTGGCGGGCGCGCTCCTCGCGCGCGGCGGAGTCCTGCGAGACCTGCGAGGCGAGGTTGCGGTTGCGCGCCATCGCGTCCTGGAAGATCTGGATCGCGCGTGCCAGTGCGCCGATCTCGTCGGCCCGGTCAGAGTGGGGCACCACGACGTTCTCGGCGCCGTCAGCGACCTGCTTGATGGTCGCGGTGATGGCGGAGAGGGGGCGTGCGATCGAGCGGGCGATGATGACGATGCCGATCACGACGAGGGCGAGCGCCACGCCGGCGAGGCAGGTCAGGACCAAGGACAGGGTGCGATTGGTCTCGGTCTCGTGCGCGATTTGCCTTGCACGCTCGGCATAGACCTTGGACAGCGCCTCGAGATCCTTGTTCAGCGCCGAGCGCACGGCGCGGTTGGCGTCGTTGTCGCCCCATTCGCGGCCCGCGGCCGCATTGATCTCGACGCCGCGGCGCACCAGCTCCTTGCGAAACTCGACGAACTGCTCGATGCGCTTCTTGAACGTGGCGAACTGCTCGGCATCGTCAGCCTTGACGATGGTCTCCCAGCGCTTCACGACGTCAAGGATCTGGGCGTTGAACTTGAGCAGGCCCTCGCCGTACTTCTTCACCACGGCCGGTTCAGTCGACATGTAGACGCCGCGCGATTCCATCACGACCGCATAGACCAGCGAGTTGACCCGCTCGACGTTCAGCGCGGCGGCGTTCGCGGTCTCGATCGCGGTGGTCAGCTCGGCGCCGCGGCGGCTGTTGTAGTCGGACAGCATCGCGATCGCCGCCGTGAGAATCGCGAACAGCGCGAAGATGGCGTAGAGCTTGTTGGCAAGCGTGAAGCGGCCGGCGAGGCCGGTGGCATTCCCAGGTCGGTCAGTTGTCATGGTTTTCAGAGGCCCGAATGGCCGGGAGCGGCCGGAGAGCGCGGTCGTGCAAATTATTGCAAAACTATGCAGAATGAAGATGGACGCGGCGTTAACGCCGGGTTTGGCGCCCTTCGCCCTCGGTCGAAGGAAAGGTAGATATTTCAGCGTCTTGATCTGAAGGTATAGTCTTGGGATCGTGCTGGACTCGGTCACTGGCCGACGAACCCCGGAGAGACCCTTGGTCTACCGCCACACCATCGACGCCACGACCTACACGTTCCCGGATTTGCGCGACCTGCTCGCCAAGGCGACGCCGCCGCGCTCCGGCGACCGCCTGGCCGGGATCGCCGCCGCCAGTGCCGAACAGATGATCGCGGCGCGGATGGCGCTGGCCGACGTCCCGCTCGGGCAGTTCTTGCAGGAAGCCGTCATCCCCTATGAGACCGACGAGGTCACCCGCCTCGTCATCGACAGCCACGACGCCAAGGCCTTCGCGCCGGTGGCTTCGCTGACGGTCGGCGCCTTTCGCGACTGGCTGCTATCGGACGCCGCGACACCCGAAGTCTTGCGCAAGCTGGCCGGCGGCATCACCCCGGAGATGGCCGCCGCGGTCTCGAAGCTGATGCGCAACCAGGATCTGATCCTGGCGGCGCGGAAATGCGAGATCACCACCGCTTTCCGCAACACCATCGGCCTGAAGGGTCGGATGAGCACCCGGCTGCAGCCCAACCATCCCTTCGACGACGCCAGGGGCATCACCGCCTCCATCCTCGACGGCATCCTGCTCGGCGCCGGCGATGCCTGCATCGGCATCAACCCGGCGAGCGACGACCCGGCCGTGATCGGCCAATTGCTGCGGCTGCTCGACGAGGTCATCGCGCGGCTGAAGATCCCGACACAGGGCTGCGTGCTGACCCATGTCACCACGACGCTGTCGCTGATCGGGCAGGGGGCGCCGGTCGACCTCGTGTTCCAGTCGGTCGCCGGCACTGAGGCTGCCAACCGCAGTTTTGGTATCGACCTCGCGCTTCTCAAGGAGGCGCAAGAGGCCGGGTTGTCGCAGAGGCGCGGTACGGTTGGGCAGAACGTGATGTATTTCGAGACCGGGCAAGGCTCGGCGCTATCGGCCAACGCCCATCACGGCGTCGACCAGCAGACCTGCGAGGCGCGCGCCTATGCGGTGGCCCGCGCCTTTGCGCCCCTCCTGGTCAACAGCGTGGTCGGCTTCATCGGCCCGGAATATCTCTACGACGGCAAGGAAATCATCCGGGCCGGGCTGGAGGATCACTTTTGCGGCAAGCTGCTCGGCCTGCCGCTCGGCATCGACATTTGCTACACCAACCACGCCGAGGCGGACCAGGACGACATGGACAATCTGCTGACGTTGCTCGCTGCCGCCGGCGTCACCTTCATCATGGGTGTCCCCGGCGCCGATGACGTCATGCTGAACTATCAGTCCACGTCTTTTCACGACGCGCTCTATGTCCGCGACGTCTTCGGACTGCGCCGCGCGCCGGAATTCGACGATTGGCTGGTGCGGTCCGGCATTGCGGGCGCCGATTTCCGTCTTGCCGGCGATGCAGGCCTGCTGCCCGATTTTGCCTCCCGGCTGATCGCGTGACGCGGCGGAAGCACCCGGCGGCCCGAGGAAACCATTGGTGCCCTAAGGAATTATGCTCATGCCACAATATTGAGAAATTCCGGCGGCAGCATTACGCTATGTGGCTGTCTGGCAATTTCCGCAGCTAAGTCGAGCGTGGCGGGGGAGCTTTGATGCGAGCTGAAAGTAACGGGACGTCCCGGCGGATTCTCTGCGTGTTTCCGCGATACACATCGTCGTTCGGGACGTTCGAGCATTCCTACCCCCTGACCGATGGCGTCCGCGCCTTCATGCCGCCGCAGGGACTTTTGCTGCTCGCCGCCTATCTGCCCAGGGAATGGCAGGTCAAATTCGTCGACGAGAACCTGCGCCGTACGACGAAGGAGGAGTTCGAATGGGCGGAGGTGGTCTTCGTCAGCGGCATGCACATCCAGCGCCAGCAGATGAACGACATCTGCCGCCGCGCCCATGAGTTCGACCTGCCGGTCGCGCTTGGCGGTCCCTCCGTCAGCGCCTGCCCGGATTACTATCCGTCGTTCGACTATCTCCATGTCGGTGAGCTCGGCGACGCCACCAATCAGCTGCTCGAAATACTGTCGCGCGACATCTCGCGTCCCGAGACCCAGGTGGTTCTGACCACCAAAGACCGCGTGCCGATGACGGAGTTTCCGATCCCGGCCTACGAGCTCGCCGACGTGAAGAAATACTTCCTCGGCAGCATCCAGTATTCCAGCGGCTGTCCGTATCAGTGCGAGTTCTGCGACATCCCCGGGCTGTACGGCCGCAATCCGCGCATCAAATCGCCGGAGCAGATCATCGCCGAACTCGACCGCCTGCGCGAATGCGGCATGACCGACACGGTCTATTTCGTCGACGACAATTTCATCGGCAACCGCAAGGCGGCGCTGGACCTCTTGCCGCATCTGATCGAATGGCAGAAGAGGACCGGCTATATGGTGCGGCTCGCCTGCGAGGCGACGCTCAACATCGCCAAGCGGCCGGAAATCCTCGAGAAGATGCGCGAGGCCTATTTCGTCACCATCTTCTGCGGCATCGAGACGCCCGATCCCGATGCGCTGAAGGCGATGCACAAGGACCACAACATGATGGTCCCGATCCTCGAGGGCGTGCAAACCATCAACTCCTACGGCATGGAGGTCGTGTCCGGCATCATCATGGGGCTCGACACCGACAAGCCCAACACTTCGGAGGCGCTGCTCGCCTTCGTCGAGGACTCCCGGATTCCGCTGCTCACGATCAACCTGCTTCAGGCGCTGCCGAAGACGCCGCTATGGGACCGTCTGGAGCGCGAGGGACGCCTGGTCGAGGACGACGGCCGCGATTCCAATGTCAACTTCCTGTTGCCCTACGACGACGTCGTCGCATCCTGGAAACACGCCATGGCCGTCGCCTACGAGCCCGAGAAGGTCTACGCGCGCTTCCAGTATCAATGCGACCACGTTTACGTGCATCGCCTGAAGATGCGGACGCCGGACGAGATGAAGACCTGGCCCAACATCAGGCGCGGCCTCGTCATGCTGCGAAACATCTTCTGGAAGGTCGGCGTGCTCGGCGACTACAAGCGCGTGTTCTGGAAGTTCGCGCTGGGCCGCATCAAGCGCGGCGACCTCGAAGGTCTGATCGGCTGCACTCTGATCGCGCACCATCTCATCACCTTTGCGCGGGCGGCCTCGACCGGCCAGCAGAACGCCTCGAACTATTCGATCCGGCTACGCGAGGCCTCCGTCCCCGCCGAATGACACAACATGTCTGATCCGGCCATCCCGCGTCGTCCGACCCTCGATCTGCGGTCGCTTACGCCCGCGCGCGTCGCGCTCGGGCGCAGCGGCGCGAGCCTGCCGACGCGGGCACTGCTCGATTTCACGCTGGACCATGCCCGCGCCCGCGATGCCGTACATGCCGTGTTCGATGCGCCGCGGCTGGTCGCGGATCTCCGCGCGCTCGGCCTCGTCGTCACCGAGGCGAACAGCCGGGCGGTCGACCGCAGGGACTATTTGCGGCGGCCCGATCTGGGCAGACTGCTGGATGCCGGATCAGTCGAGGCTCTGGCGCGGAGCGCCTCGGAGCCGTGCCAACTCGCGGTCGTGATTGGCGATGGGCTGTCGGCTGCGGCGGTCCACGCCCATGCGGCCGCGCTGGTGATGCGCCTGCTGCCGTTGCTCGCAGCCGGCGATGGTGTCGCGATCGGCCATGTCGTGGTCGCCTCAGGCGCGCGTGTCGCGCTCGGCGACGAGATCGGCGCCATTCTCGGCGCGCGCATGGTCGTGACGCTGATCGGCGAGCGGCCGGGCCTGTCGGCGCCCGACAGTCTCGGCGCCTATCTGACTTTCGCCCCGAAGCCGGGCCGCACCGATGCCGAGCGCAATTGCGTGTCGAACATCCACAAGGCCGGGTTGAGCTATGACGAGGCTGCTTTCAAGATCGCCTGGCTGGTCCGCGAGGGGCTCGCGCGGGAAGTGAGCGGTGTGGCGCTGAAGGACGAGAGCGCGGACCGCGCGCCGCGTCGAATTGGCACGGCTTTGCCCGAATGAAGGGCATTAAGGCAAAATCGCCACATCTTGATCGATTCGGCCACACTCCGCCTGCTTGCGAGAAGGGCGATTGACCTGCTAAACCCCTCGCGGCGATTTTCTGCGCATTTTCAAAGGGCAAGCCTCCCATTGGTATGGCATTTTCAAGCCGTTCGCGGGGCGCGACAAGCTCACAGACCCGAGCCGATTTAGGAACTGGACAAGGCATGCTCGAAAAGCACAGCGAGAGTGAGGTTCATGTCGACAAGGTCGAGCAGGGACCTGCGTCCTCGATCGCCTTCGGGCTGGAGCGCATCGGGCTGTTCGCCGTCCGGGCGCCCATCGTCTCCTGCATCGTCCTGCTCGTCCTGATCGTCGGCGCCGTGTTCGGCATCCATCGGATCAAGATCGACGATTCGCTGTCGCAGCTGTTCCGGTCCAACACGCCGGAATTCCGCCAGTACGAAGCGGTGACCAAGAAGTTCCCGGCCGAAGAATTCGACGTCCTCGTCGTAGTCGAGGGCAAGACCCTGCTGGCGCGGAACAACCTCGAGAAGCTGCGCGACTTCGTCACCGACATGCAGCTGGTGGAGGGTACGCGCGGACTGGTCTCGCTGTTCTCCGCGCGTCAGGCGCCGGCGCCGGGCAAGCTTCCCGCAGCCTTGTTCCCGCCCGAGCTGCCCGAGGGCGCGGCCTATGACAAGTTCATCGAGGGCGTCAAAGCCAACGAGATCATCCGCGGCAAGCTGTTGTCCGAGGACGGCACGCTGGCGCTGATCGTGCTTTCGCTCGATCCGGAGGTGGTCGCCTCCAACAAGCTGACCAAGACCGTCGCCGACATCCGCGCGCTGATGAAGGAAGACCTCGGCGACACCGGCCTCAACGTGCAGCTTTCCGGCGTGCCGGTGATGCAGCTCGAGATCCGCAACGCGGTCGAGCGCGACGGGCTCACCTACAACATCCTCGGCATTCTCGCCGGCTGTGTCATCGCCATCATCTTCTTCCGCAAGATCTCGTTCATGGTGGCGGCGGCGTTCCCGCCGATGATTGCGATCCTGCTGGCGCTCGGCGCGCTCGGCTGGGCCAATTTCAACCTCAACATGTTCCTGAACGTGATGACGCCGCTCATCATGGTCATCAGCTTCTCGGACTCGATGCAGCTCACCTTCGCCGCGCGCGACCGGCTGATCGCGGGCCAGGACAAGTTCACCGCGTTCAAGAACGCGGTGCTGGTGGTGGGACCGGCCTGCGTGCTGACGCACGGCACCGCCGGCATTTCCTTCATCGCGCTCCAGTTCTCCGACTCCGATCTGATCCGCAAGTTTGGCGAGGCGGGTCTCGCCGCCACCATCATCGCGCTGGTCGCGGTGTTGTCGCTGGTGCCGGTGTTCGGCGTGCTGCTGGTGCGCAACGAGAAGGTCTTTGCGACCAAGTTCCAGAGCGCGGATGCCGGCGTGCAGGCGCTGCGTAATTTCTGCTACTGGATCGCGGTGCGCATGGTGGGCCGTCCTGGCCTGTTCAGCCTGATCGCGGTGGTGTTCGTGGCGGGCCTCGGCGTCATCTACGCAAATCTGGAGCCGCGCTACCGGCTCGCCGACCAGGTGCCGGACAAGCGCCAGGCGGTCGCCGCCAGCGACCGGCTCGACGCCAAGCTCACCGGCGCCAACCCGGTCAACGTTCTGATCCAGTTCCCCAAGGGTGAATCGCTCTATTCGCCGGAGACGCTGCAGACCATCGCGGATGTGCACGCGAGGGTGGAGAAGGCAGCCGGTGTCGGCAATGTCTGGTCGGTCGAGACCCTGCGCCGCTGGCTCGCGGACAAGGCCGGCAGCGCCGACGTCGCGACCCTGAAGGAATATGTCAGCGTCATTCCGGAGCATCTGGTGCGCCGGTTCATCGATGCCGAGCAGGACGCCGTCGTGGTCGCAGGTCGCGTGCCGGACAAGGATTCCAGCCAGCTCCTTCCGATCGTCGACAAGCTCGATACCGAGCTCGACGCCGTGCGCAAGAAGCATCCCGGCTATGAAGTGGCGGTCACGGGTCTTGCCGCGATTGCCGCGCGCAACTCGGCCGGCATGATCGAGAAGCTCAACCGTGGGCTGACCGTCGAATTCGCGCTGGTCGCGATCTTCATCGGCCTGGCCTTCCGTTCCTGGGTGGTGATGTTCGCCTGCATCCTGCCGGGCATCTTCCCCGTTGTGATGTCGGGAACGGTGCTGTGGGCGATGGGTGAGGGACTGCAATTCGCCAGCGTCGTGGCTCTGACCGTTTCGTTCGGCCTCGGCTTAAGCGCCACCATCCATTTCCTCAACCGCCTCAGGCTCGAGAGCAAGCCGGGCGTCGGCTCGGCGCTCGCGGTGGAGCGCGCCACCGTGCTGGTCGGCCCGGCCTTGATCCTGACCACGCTGGTGCTGGCCTGCGGTCTCGTCGTCACGGTGTTCTCCGACCTGCCGTCGCTACGGCTGTTCGGCTGGCTCAGCGCCTTCTCGATGGTGATGGCGCTCGTCGCCGACCTCTTCATCCTGCGGCCGACGGCGATGTGGTTGATCAATCTGCACGCCAAGCTTCAGGGCGACAAGCCGGCGATCTGAACGGCTTCGTTCATCAGACACTCGAATCGGCGCGGTCCGGGCGATTGCGCCGCGTCTCCCGAAAACAACAAAGCCCCGGTTCGCGAGAACCGGGGCTTGTTGCTTTCGAAGCGGTAAGAGCCGTCAGCCCTTCGTCATCGTGATGTTGACGCCGCGAATCTCGCCCTTGGATGAGATCTGCACCGTTTGCTTGGTGCCGTTGGTGCGCAGCGACAAATTGGCGGCAAAGCCGTTGGCCTCGACGAACACCTCGATCTGGCCGCCACCGGCGGTGCCTTGCAGATTGCCGAAGATGTTGCGGTTGGTCTCGCTCCAATTGCCGGAGATCCGCTCGCCCTGGCTGGTCACGTCGCTGGTGAGGTCGAACTTGTAGCTGTCGGACGCGCAGTGCAACGCCTGCTTGAGGCTGAGACCGGTGCCGGCAACTTTGTAGTCGGCCTTGCAACGGATGCGCTCGGTGGAGCCGTCGGACAGCGACACCGTACCCGTGCCGGTCCATGCGCCCTCGAAACCTGCAAACGGTCCGGACGACTGAGCCTGACTTGCCGAAACTGAGAACAGCAGCACAGCGCCGATGCCGGCCGCCTTGATTGCCAGTTCAGATCGCCCAAAAAAATTCATCTTCAAAATATCCCGTTTTGGAACGACGTCCGCTTGTCACCAAGGACGTCTCGCCACATCGAAGGTTTAGTGTTCCGAGCCTGTGTCAGGTTCAATGGCCGGCCGCCCACATGTCGGCATCGCGAAGCGCACTTGCCATGATCGGCCTCCGGATTCTCTGCGTTTCGGCATGTTTCTGGGGCCCATGGCGGGATGTAGAGATGCAGCTCTGCAACAGGTGCGCAGCAAAACGCGGCGTACCCGAATTATGACGTAGTATCAGTCTCTTACATTTGTCACAGAAGGCGCAGGGAAGACCTGATCTGGTGGACGTGGCGCCAATTTGGCCGCATTTGCCAGTGCTTGTGCCTTCTCCGAGGCCGCTACTCCCGCGGCGACTTGCCATCAGAACAATCCGTTCCGGTCGTCGCCCTGTGCTGTCCGGGATTGGTGCGATTCTGCCGTCAGAATGAAGGAATACAATGCGTAAGCTTCTCGTCGCTCTCACCTTGCTGTCGGCCTCCCTCTCGACCGCAGCGTTCGCCCAGCAAGGGCGCGGCACGGACGCCGAGCAGAAGGCCTGCTCGCGCGATGTGCAGAAGCTCTGCCGTCCGGTCATCGACCAGGGCGATTTCACCATCCTGGCCTGCCTCAAGGAGAACCGGGCCAAGATTTCGCAGGCCTGCGACCAGGTCCTGAAGAACCACAACCAGTAAGCTCGGCCACTGGCCCACAAAAGGCGGCCTCCGGGGCCGCCTTTTCGGGCCTGATCCGCAAAGGGCAGCCATCGAGAGACAGGATTGGTTTTGCGGCCGTATTCCCCTATATGGGGGCCGCGGCGGCATCGCCCGCACGGGCTAGCGCGAGCGAAAAAGCCCTTCCTGTCCAAACGATTGTAGACCAGCCCTCGATGACCTCTGCGAGCGAATTGCGATCCGGCAAGGGTGAGCGCGACGAGAATTTTCCCGTCGCGTCCTGGATCATTCATCCGCGTCATCGCGCGCTGATCCTGGCGTATTACAATTTCGTTCGCACCGCCGACGACATCGCCGACCACGCCACGCTGCCGCCGGACGAGAAGCTCGCTTATCTCGACCTGCTCGAGGCGGAATTGCTCGGCAAAGGCGACACCCAGGCCGAGGCCGTCAGCCTGCGGCACGCACTGGCCGAACGCGGTATGGCGCCGCGCCACGCGCTCGACGTGCTCATCGCGTTCCGCATGGACGTGACCAAGTTGCGCTACGAGAATTGGGACGAGGTCATCCATTATTGCCGCTACTCGGCGATGCCGGTCGGCCGCTTCATGCTCGACGTCCATGGTGAGAGCACCTCGACCTGGGCCGCGTCCGATGCGCTCTGTGCAGCGCTGCAGATCAACAACCATCTCCAGGATTGCGGCAAGGATTTCCGCGAGCTCAACCGCGTCTATCTGCCGCGCGATGCGCTGGCCGCGAGTGGCGCCTCGGTCGAGCAGCTCGGAGAGGCGCAATCGCCACCGGCGATGCTGGCCTGCCTTCAGGCTCTCGCCGTGCGCAACGAAGCGCTGCTCGACGAGGGCAGGTCGCTAGCTGCGGAGATCAGGGATTTCCGCCTCGGCATCGAGGTCTCGGTGATCCAGGCTTATGCCGACCGCATCGTGCGCCTGTTGAAGGTGCGCGATCCCCTGCGCGAGCGCGTGCACCTGAACAAGCTCGAGCTCCTCACCTTCAGCCTCGCCGGCATGATCGGCGAAGTCGGCCGCCGCGCGGTCGGACGCAAGGCCATTTCAAGACCGGGGACTGCACATGACGCTTGAGGCGACCTCGCCCGGCGCCAATTATGGCTCGACCGCATCCGGCAGTTCGTTCTACGCCGCGATGCGCATCCTGCCGCACGACCAGCGCGAAGCGATGTTCCAGATCTACAGCTTCTGCCGCCAGGTCGACGACATCGCCGATTCCGACGGACCGCGCGACGAGCGGCTCGCCGCCCTTCAGGCGTGGCGCAACGACATCGATGCGCTCTACCAGGGCAATCCGCCGCCACGGCTGAAGGACTACGTCGCCTCGGTGAAGACCTTCGGCCTCAAGCGCGAGGATTTCCTCGCGATCGTCGACGGCATGGAGATGGACGTGCCGCAGGACATCCGCGCGCCCGACATGGCGACGCTGGATCTCTACTGCGATCGCGTCGCGAGTGCCGTGGGGCGGCTGTCGGTCCGCGTCTTCGGCCTGCCGGAAGAAGACGGCATCGAGCTCGCCCATCATCTCGGCCGCGCGCTCCAGCTCACCAACATCCTGCGCGACATCGACGAGGACGCGGGCCTCGGCCGGCTCTATCTACCGCGCGAAGCGCTGCTGCATGCCGGCATCACTTCCAACGATCCGGACCGCGTGATCGTCGAGCGCGCGCTGCCGAAGGTCTGCCTGCCGCTGGCGCAGCGCGCAAAGGTGTATTTCGAGAAGTCGGACGAGATCATGAACCGCAATCGGCGCCGCGCGGTGCGCGCGCCCCGGATGATGTCGAAATACTATCATGCCATTCTGGATCTTCTGATCGCGCGCGGGTTCAACGCGCCGCGTGAGCCGGTGCGTGTGTCGAAGATCACACGCATCGCCATCCTGCTCCGATACGCTCTCATCTGATGCAAAAAACAGCTCACATCATTGGCGCTGGAATTTCCGGCCTCTCCGCCGCCGTGCGGCTTGCCAATGCCGGCTTCAAGGTCGCCGTGCACGAGGCGACCCAGCAGGCCGGCGGCCGCTGCCGTTCTTATTTCGACGGCGCCACCAATCTCACTATCGACAACGGCAACCATCTGCTGCTGTCCGGCAACAGCCATGCGCGCGCCTACGCGCGCTCGATCGGCACTGAAGCGGGCCTCGTCGGTCCGGAGCGCGCGCAGTTTCCCTTTGTCGACCTCACGACCGGGCAGCGCTGGCAGATTGACCTCGGCGACGGCCGGCTCCCGACCTGGGTGCTCGACGAGAGCCGCCGCGTCCCCGACACCGGGTTGACCGATTACCTGAAGCTGGCGCCGCTGATCTGGGCATCGGAAGAGACGCTGGTCGGCAAGTCCATTCCCTGCGAGGGCGTGCTCTATCAGCGCCTGGTGCAGCCGCTGCTGCTGGCGGCGCTCAACGTCGATCCACCCGAAGGCTCGGCGGGGCTGGCCGGCGCGATCGTGCGCGAGACGCTGCTCGCCGGCGGGCAGGCCTGCCGTCCCCTGATCGCGCGCGACGGGCTCAGCGCGGTGCTGATCGAGCCTGCCGTGACGTTCCTGCAGGAGCGCGGGCACAGCGTTCAGCTCGGCCATGAGCTGCGCTCGTTTGCGACCCATGACGGCAAGGTCGGCGCGCTGAATTTCGGCGGCGAAGATGTGATCCAAATCGGCGAGGGCGACGTCGTCGTGATGGCGGTACCGCCGCGCGCTGCCTCCAACCTGCTGCCGGGCCTGAAGACGCCGACCGAATTCCGCGCCATCGTGAATGCGCATTTCCGCGTTGAGCCGCCAGCGGGATCGGCTCCGATCCTCGGCGTGATCGGCGGCGTCGTGGAATGGCTGTTTGCGTTCCCGAACCGGCTGTCCGTCACCATCAGCAACGGCGACCGTCTGGTCGAGATGCCGCGCGAGGAACTCGCGCAGGCGATCTGGAACGACGTGTGCAAGGCGGGCGGTGTGTCCGGCGAGCTGCCCCCTTGGCAGATCGTGCGCGAGCGCCGTGCCACATTCGCGGCGACGCCGGCGCAGAATGCCCTGCGTCCAGGGCCGGTCACTGCGCTGAAAAACCTGTTTCTTGCAGGCGATTGGACTGCTACGGGATTGCCTGCAACCATCGAGGGATCGGTCCGATCCGGTGATCGCGCCGCCGATCTGGTTCTGGCCGCCAAGGGATAGTGACAGGCGGCCCTGACGGGTATTTGTCCCGGTCAATTTCGGCCAATTCAATCGACTATCGGAGCAATCGAGCGAGATGGATTCCGTGAACGCGACCAGCCGCGAAGCCCAAGAATTCGGGAACTTGGCATCGAGCATTGCGTCGGCCACCGAAGGCGTCCTCGGCTTCCAGCAATCCGACGGGCATTGGGTGTTCGAGCTCGAGGCCGATTGCACGATTCCGGCCGAATACGTGCTGCTGCGCCATTATCTCGCCGAGCCGGTCGATGCCGTGCTCGAAGCCAAGATCGCCAATTATCTTCGCCGCGTTCAGGGCGTCCATGGCGGCTGGCCGCTGGTGCATGATGGCGAGTTCGACATGAGCGCCAGCGTGAAGGCGTATTTCGCGTTGAAGATGATCGGGGATTCCATCGACGCGCCGCACATGGTGCGTGCACGCGAGGCGATCCATTCCCGCGGCGGCGCCATTCACAGCAACGTCTTCACGCGCTTCATGCTTGCGATGTTTGGCGTCGTGACCTGGCGCGCGGTACCGGTGCTGCCGATCGAGATCGTGCTGCTGCCGTTCTGGTCGCCGTTCCACATCAACAAGATCTCCTACTGGGCACGCACCACCATGGTGCCGCTGATGGTCATCGCCGCGCTGAAGCCACGGGCGAAGAATCCCAAGGGTGTCGGCATCGACGAGCTGTTCCTGCAGGATCCGCGCTCGATTGGCATGACGGCCAAGGCGCCGCACCAGAGCATGGCCTGGTTCGTGCTGTTCCGCGCGCTCGACGGCATTTTGCGCGTGGTCGAGCCGATGTTTCCCAAGAGCCTGCGCAAGCGCGCGATCGATGCCGCGCTCGCCTTCACCGAGGAGCGGTTGAACGGCGAGGACGGCATGGGCGCGATCTATCCGCCGATGGCCAACATCGTCATGATGTACGACGCGCTCGGCAAGGATGAGACCTATCCGCCGCGCGCGATCACGCGCCGGGGTATCGACAAGCTGCTCGTGATCAAGGACGACGAGGCCTATTGCCAGCCCTGCGTCTCGCCGGTGTGGGACACGACGCTGACCGCCCACGCGCTGCTCGAAGCCGGCTGTGACAGAGCGGTGCCCGCGGCCAAGCAGGGTCTCGACTGGCTGATCCCGAAGCAGGAGCTCGAGGTGAAGGGCGACTGGGCGGTGAAGCGGCCCGACGTGCGCCCGGGCGGCTGGGCCTTCCAGTACAACAATGCCCATTATCCCGATCTCGACGACACCGCGGTGGTGGTGATGTCGATGGACCGGATGCGCCGGGAGCACGGTGCGACCGGCTATGACGCCGCGATCGACCGTGCCCGGGAGTGGATCGAGGGCATGCAGAGCGACGACGGCGGCTGGGCCGCCTTCGACGTCAACAACCTCGAATATTATCTGAACAACATCCCGTTCTCCGACCATGGCGCGCTGCTCGACCCGCCGACCGAGGACGTCACCGCGCGCTGCATCTCGATGCTGGCCCAGCTCGGCGAGACCCCGAAGACCAGCAAGCATGTCGCCGAGGGCGTCGCCTACCTGCGGAAGACCCAGCACCCCGAAGGGTCCTGGTACGGCCGCTGGGGCATGAATTTCATCTATGGAACCTGGTCGGTGCTGTGCGCCCTCAACATGGCCGGCGTCCGCCATGACGACCCCATGATCCGGAAAGCCGCCGGCTGGCTGGCCTCGATCCAGAATCAGGACGGCGGCTGGGGCGAGGATGCCGTCAGCTACCGGCTGGACTACCGAGGCTGGGAAGCCGCCCCCTCGACCGCATCGCAAACGGCATGGGCCTTGCTTGCCTTGATGGCTGCTGGCGAGGTTGATCACCCGGCCGTCGCCCGCGGGGTGGAGTACCTGATTGCAACACAGAACGAAAAAGGACTGTGGGACGAACAGCGGTACACCGCCACAGGCTTTCCCCGTGTATTCTATCTACGGTACCATGGTTACCCGAAGTTCTTCCCGCTGTGGGCGTTGGCGCGGTATCGGAACTTGCGGAACACCAACAGCAGGGTGGTAGGGGTCGGAATGTGACTTTGGGGACGGGGGACTATCTTACCGCGGGTCAAACCGTTGATCCGAGGCCGATATTGATCGTGACTGGATTGGTTCAGGAGGCCCGCATCGCGGCCGGGCCCGGAATGGCGGTGATCTGTTCGTCGAGCAGCCCGACCCAGTTGCGGGCGCTGTTGACGGTGCTGGATCCCGAGACGATTCGCGGTGTGATCTCCTTTGGCGTGGCCGGCGGGCTCGACCCGACGCTGCGCTCCGGCGACGTCGTGCTGGCGACCGAGGTGCTCGCGGGCGACACGCGCTGGGCCGCTGGCCTCTCGCTCGGCGACGACCTGATCGACCGCCTGACGTCGGGCCGCCGCCGCGTGGTGCGCGGCAGCCTCGCCGGTGCCGAGGAAGTGGTCACGAGGCGCTCCTGCAAGGCGGCGCTGCATTCGGAGACCGGAGCTGCCGCCGTCGACATGGAAAGCCACATCGCGGCCGCCTACGCCGCCGAAGCCGGCTTGCCGTTCGCCGCGGTCCGCGTCATCAGCGATCCCGCCCATCGCGCGCTGCCGGCGCTCGCCCGCGCCGCCATCAAGCCGAACGGCCAGATCGACGTGCTGGCCGTGCTGCGCGGCATCGTGCGCAATCCGACCGCGCTGCATGGACTGGTCTCGACCGGCCTCGACTTCAACCGCGCGCTGCGCAGCTTGCGCGGTTGCCGCGACTATTTGATTGGTACCGAGCTCGTGGAGAGCGAGGCGCTGGTCTCTGAGGCAGCCTGAGCGGTTTCTGCGATCACTAAAAACAAAAGGCCCGGTCGCCATTGGCGATCGGGCCTTTTCTATTTCGGTGTGCGTAGCTCGGATGGAGCGGAGCGCAATCCGACGTCTTCAAAGCAGAGGGGCCGTCCCGGATTTCGCTTGCGCTCCATCCGGGCGGGCGTCGCGCTTACGCGGCGGTGGAAGCCTTCCGCGCCGCCTTCTCCTGCGCGGCGGCGGCCTCGTCCTTGCGGATCTCCGACAGGCGCTTCTGCACTTCCGCGGAGAAGATGTACTGCGCCGGGCGCTGCTTGCTCATGTCGATCTCCGGGGCCATCGGACCCGTGGTCCTGATCCCGCGCAGCGACACCCACATTGCCTTCAGCGGATTGTTGATGGCCGCGGTCGCCGCGGTCGGCTCGTAGCCGCAATGGGCCATACAGTCGGCGCACTTCTCGTACTTGCCGGTGCCGTAGGTCTCCCAGTCGGTGGTGTCCATCAGCTCCTTGAAGGTTTTTGCGTAGCCTTCACCGAGCAAATAGCAGGGCTTCTGCCAGCCGAAGATGTTGCGCGCGGGCATGCCCCAGGGCGTGCACTCGTATTCCTGGTTGCCGGCGAGGAAGTCCAGGAACAGGCCGGAATGCATGAAATTCCACTTCTTGCCCTTGCCCATCGCAAAGACGTCGCGGAACAGCTTCTTGGTCTTGGTGCGGTTGAGGAAGTGCTCCTGGTCGGGCGCCCGCTCATAGGCGTAGCCCGGAGACATCGAGACGCCGACGCCGAGCTCGACGGTGAGATCCAAGAACTTGGCGATCTCCTCGGCCGGATGGCCGTCGAAGATGGTGGCGTTGACGTTGACGGTGAAGCCGCGGGCCTTGGCCGCCTTGATCGCGGAGACGGCGCGGTCGAACACGCCCTTCTGCGACACCGCCTTGTCGTGGTGCTCCTTCAGACCGTCGAGGTGCACGGAGAAGAACAGGTAGGGCGAGGGCTCGAACAGATCGAGCTTCTTCTCGAGCAGCAGAGCGTTGGTGCAGAGCGAGACGAACTTCTTGCGCGCCACGAGGCCGCGCACGATCTCGCCGATCTCCTTGTGGATCAGCGGCTCGCCGCCGGGGATGGCGACCATCGGCGCGCCGCACTCGTCGGCCGCGTCCCAGCACTCCTGTGCGGTCATGCGGCGGTTGAGGATCGCATCCGGATAGTCGATCTTGCCGCAGCCGACGCAGGCGAGGTTGCAGCGGAACAGCGGCTCCAGCATCAGCACGAGCGGATAGCGCTTGCGGCCAAGCAGCTTCTGCTTGATCAAATAGCCGCCGATACGCATTTCCTTGAAGAAGGGGATAGCCATTACAAGTTTCTTTCTGGGCTTGAAATTCGGGTGGGTCAGCTCGCAGCCAGTTGGGCCGGAAGCCGGAATTCGATGTTTTCCTCGCGGCCCGGAAGCACCGAGACCTTGACCGGTCCGATCCGCCGCATCGCTTCGATCACGTCATCCACGAGTACCTCGGGCGCCGAAGCGCCGGCCGTGACACCGACGGTTCTGGCATCTTTCAACCACTCCGGATTGAGCGCGCTGCCGTCGGCAATCAGATAACTCGCGACACCGGCCTCAGTGCCGATTTCGCGGAGCCGGTTCGAATTCGAGCTATTGGCAGCGCCCACCACCAAGATCACGTCGACCAGCTTGCTCAAGTCCCTTACCGCAGATTGGCGGTTCTGTGTCGCATAGCAGATATCCCGGATATCCGGGCCTTGAATATCTGTAAAGCGGGCCTGCAGGGCCGAAATGATGTCCTTTGTGTCATCCACAGACAGGGTGGTCTGGGTGATGTAGGCCACTGGCGTATCCGCCGGCAGCTCAAGGGCCTTAACCTCTTCAACGCTTTGGACCAACAGTACGGGCGCGGGAACCTGGCCCATCGTACCTTCGACCTCGGGGTGGCCGGCATGGCCGATCAGGATCAGGGTGCGGCCCCTGGCGATGTAGCGCTTCCCCTGATTGTGAACTTTCGTGACCAGGGGGCAGGTGGCATTGAGCACCGGAAGGTCGCGCGCGGCCGCTTCTTCCTCGACGCTGCGGGCGACGCCATGAGCGCTGAAGACCGTCACAGCCTTCGGCGGCACCTCCGACAGTTCCTCGACGAAGATCGCGCCCTTGTTCTTCAGGCTCTCGACGACGTACTTATTGTGCACGATCTCATGGCGCACGTAGACGGGCGGGCCGTACTTCTCCAGCGCCCGTTCCACGATCTCGATCGCACGTACCACCCCCGCGCAAAAGCCGCGCGGTTGCGCCAGATAAACTTCCATTGGACGCCCATCACGCAAGTTGCACCAATCCGCTCTCAAGTTCAGGGGACACCCCGATACGAACCAATGAGTTGCAATATCCGCACCACCGGTTTCGCTCACGCGGTAGCCGCCCACCCCTGTCGGGGCCCCGTGCATGGAGGCGCAATACTTTGTGTCAAAAAATCGGCAGCAAGGAAAGGTGGAATGAACTTTGGTTCCTCTGGGATCACTTTTACGGTATTATAGTAGAGGGATGTTTGGTCAGAAAAGCGGTGATATCGGTGTTTGCGCCTTCGTCACTTTCCCGCCTCAACTCCCCGGCTATACCGACCGCCCCGCATGATTTCGCCATGGTCTTCCGCCGTTTACCTCGAACCTTCTGACGGCGATAACCACTCAAAACAGCAATAGGTTTCGGCCGGGAACTCCGTTAAACAGCGGGCGTTTCCGGCAAGCTGTTAACCGCAGAAAGAAAAGTAGTGCTGCAAAGCGTCGTCGTTGCCATCGTCAGGGCCTGCACCCGGTTTGCCTCCCTCGTCGTCATTCTCGGGCTCCTGCTGGCGGTGGGGGCGGGCTATTACACGTCCCGGCATTTCGCCATCAACACCGATATCAATTCGCTGATTGCCCAAAATCTGGACTGGCGCCAACGCGACCAGCAGTTCGATCGCGCCTTCGACCGCGATGCGACGATTACGGCGGTGGTCGAAGCCAAAACGCCGGAGATGGCGACCGCGGCCTCGGACGCGCTCTATGCCAAGCTGAAGGACAACAAGACAGACTTCCAGTCGGTGCAGCAGCTCGGCACCGGCGAGTTCTTCGAGAAGAATGGCCTGTTGTTCCTGCCGACAGAGGAAGTCGCAAAGGTCACCAGCCAGTTCGAATCCGCCGCGCCTCTGATCGAGATCATGGCAGGCGATCCCTCGATCCGCGGCCTGACCGGGGCGCTGGAAACGGGACTTGCCGGCGTCAAGCGCGGGCAGGTCAAGCTCGACAACACCGAGCGGCCCTTCAACCAGATCGCGCAAACGGTCGAGACCGTGCTCAACAAGGGCAATGCGACCTTCTCCTGGCGTGAGCTCGTCAGTGACGAGCCGCTGACGGATTCGGACAAGCGCGCCTTCATCGAGTTCAAACCGATCCTCGACTACAACGCGCTGGAGCCCGGTAAGGGCGCAACCGACGCGATCCGCAAGGCCGCAGCCGATCTGGACTTTGCCACCAAATACCAGGCGCGGGTCCGGCTGACCGGGCCGGTCCCGATCGCCAACGAGGAATACGCAACCGTCCAGGAAGGCGCCGTCGTCAACGGCATCGGCACGGTTCTCGTCGTGCTGCTCATCCTCTGGCTGGCGCTGCATTCGGCGAAGATCATCTTCGCCGTGTTCGTCAATCTCTTCGTCGGTCTTGCGCTGACAACCGCCGCCGGCCTGATGATGGTGGGTTCGCTCAATTTGCTGTCGATCGCGTTCGCCGTGCTGTTCGTCGGTCTCGGCGTCGATTTCGGCATTCAGTACAGCGTCCGCTATCGCTCCGAGCGCTACAAGCACAACGACCTTTCGGGCGCGCTGATCCTGGCTGCCAAGCGCTCGGCAATTCCGTTGTCGCTGGCGGCAATGGCGACCGCGGCCGGCTTCCTCTGCTTCATCCCCACCGACTACAAGGGTATTGCCGAACTCGGGCAGATCGCCGGCGTCGGCATGCTGGTCGCGTTCGTCACCAGCATCACCGTGCTGCCGGCGATGCTGAAGCTGTTGAACCCGCCCGGCGAGAAGGAGCCGGTCGGCTACGCCTTCCTGGCGCCGCTCGATCACTTCCTGGAGAAGCACCGGGTGCTGGTCGTCGGCGGTACGATGTTTCTGGCGGTCGCCGGCCTGCCGCTGCTCTATTACATGAAGTTCGACTTCAACCCGATGAACCTGCGCAACCCGAAGGCAGAGTCGATCGCGACCTTCCTCGATTTGCGCAAGGATCCCAACACTGGCGCCAATGCCATCAACGTGATGACCACGTCGGAAGAGCAGGCGAGGCAGGTGGAGGCGAAGCTGGAGAAGGTGCCGGAGGTGTTGCGCGTGATGTCGCTCAACAGCTTCGTTCCCGAAGACCAGGCGCCGAAGCTGAAGCTGATCGCGCAGGGCGCCAAGGTGCTGAACCCCGCGCTCAATCCCGACCAGATCGACGCCGCGCCCACGGACAAGGAAAACGTCGATGCGCTGAAATCCTCGGTCGACAATCTGCGCCGGACCGCAGGCGATGCGAAGGGCCCGGGTGCGGTCGCCTCGCGTCGGCTCGCTGACGCGCTGGAAAAGCTCGCCAATGGCGATGAAGCCACGCGGAACAAGGCGCAGGACGTGTTCGTCGCGCCGATGAAGATCGTGTTCGACCAGCTCCGGAACGCGATGCAAGCCGAGCCGGTTACCCTGAAGTCATTGCCGGCAGATCTCGTCAGCGCCTGGAAGAGCAAGGACGGCATCATCCGGGTCGAGGCGCTGCCGAAGGGCGATCCCAACGACAACGACACGCTGCGCAAATTTGCGGCGGCGGTGCTCGTTGCCGAGCCGACCGCGATCGGCGGTCCGGTCTCGATCCTGAAATCCGGCGACACCGTGGTGAAGGCGTTCATCCATGCGGGAATCTACGCGCTGCTGGTGATCGGCCTGCTGCTGTGGATCACGCTGCGCCGGTTCGTCGACGTGTTGATGACGCTGGTGCCGCTGCTGGTGGCCGGCGCGGTGACGCTCGAGATCTGCGTGCTGATCGGCTTGCCGCTCAACTTCGCCAATATCGTCGCGTTTCCGCTGCTGCTCGGCGTCGGCGTGGCCTTCAAGATCTACTATGTCGTGGCCTGGCGCTCGGGCAGGACAAACCTGCTCCAGACCAGCCTGACGCGCGCGATATTTTTCAGCGCGCTGACAACGGCGACCGCGTTCGGCAGCCTTTGGCTGTCGAGCCATCCCGGCACGTCCAGCATGGGCAAGCTGCTCGCGCTGTCGCTGGTGACGACGCTCGCCGCCGTGCTGCTGTTTCAGCCCGCCCTAATGGGCAAACCCCGCAATCTCAGGGAGTAGGCAGATGTCGCCGACCTGGTCGGCGGCGCCCTTCTGACCGGGTTTGGCACTGCCGGCGGCCTTCGGGGCTGCGGGCGCAGGCTGCGCCGCTGTAGTACCTGTCGTTCCCGGGGCTTTCGGTGCCGCGCCGGCGGGCTTCGGCGCGCCCTTGGCCATGGCGTTGGCGGAGCTCAAGGGAATCGGGGGGCTGACCCGGGTCCAAGTCTCGCCACCGCACAGGAACCCCATCACGCAGCCCTTGATCTCGAGCTGGTCGGTGCCAACCGGCGTGATGGTCGCGCTGTAGAGCTGGCCGTCCTTGGCGTTGTAGACCTGACCTTCCCACTGCTCGGCGCCGGGCTTTTTCTTCATGTCGATCAGGGTCGCCATGCCTAGCGTGGGCCGGGTCTTTTTCGACGCGTCCGGATTGTTCTCGTCGCGGCCGCCGGGCTGTTTTTCCCAGGAAACCGCGCCCCACATGCTGCCATTGCATTGGGCGACACGAATGTTGGCAACGCCGTCGGCAACCCGCCAGTCGCCGGTCGGATCGGCGGCGAGCGCCGGGGCCAGGCAGGTGTAACCGCCAGCCAGTATTAGTCCGGTGTAAAGGGCTAAACGCATGATAGTTCCTTGGCAGTGCAACATGGTCTAAAGCTCTGCTTGCGAAGATGGTCCGAAAAAGGGCAAAAGGCCGCACAGACCGTTTTCAGCGACGTTCCGTTTTCAGTTGACGAGACGGCCCTCAACCGAAGTATGTAGCGGATGCACAGCCCAAATCCAGACATGTCTCAGCTGTTCGCGGACCGCCAGGCCCAGCGCAGCGCCCTGCATAATCGGCATCTGAACGAGCAGTTCGTTCGGGTTCTGAAGACCATCGGCTACGATGTCGGCTTCCAGAAGGGGCAGGGGCAGTACCTCTACGACCGCGACGGGGCGCGCTATCTCGACCTCTTGTCCGGTTTTGGCGTGTTTGCGATCGGGCGCAATCATCCTGTCATGCGTGAGGCGCTCAAGAGCGTGCTCGATGCCGACCTGCCGAACCTCGTCCAATTCGACGTCTCGGTGCTTGCCGGCGTGCTCGCTGAGCGGCTTTTGAAGTACGTCCCCTATCTCGACAAGGCCTTCTTCGCCAATTCCGGCGCCGAATGCGTCGAAGCCGCGATCAAGTTCGCCCGCGGCGCCACCGGCCGTCCGGGGATCGTCTATTGTGCCCACGGCTATCACGGCCTGACCTATGGCGCGCTGTCGCTGACCGGTGATTCGAACTTCCGTACCGGCTTCGAGCCGTTGCTGCCGGGCTGCACCTCGATCCCGTTCAACGATCTCGCCGCTCTTGAAAAGGCGCTGGCCTCGCGCGAGGTGGCGGCCTTCGTCGTCGAGCCGATCCAGGGCAAGGGCGTCAACATGCCCACCGACGAGTTCCTGCCGGGTGCGGCTGCGCTCTGCAAGAAATACGGGACGCTGTTCGTCGCCGACGAGATCCAGACCGGCATGGGCCGCACCGGCCGCTTCCTCGCGGTCGAGCACTGGAACGTCGAGCCCGACATGGTGCTGCTCTCGAAGTCGCTGTCCGGCGGCCACGTGCCGGTCGGCGCGGTGCTGACGCGCAAGAGCATCTTCGACAAGATCTTCAACCAGATGGACCGTGCAGTCGTGCACGGCTCAACTTTCTCCAAGAACGACCTGGCGATGGCTGCGGGCATCGCCACGCTTGACATCATGGAGGCCGAGAAGCTGATCGAGTCCGCCGCCAAGCGCGGTGCCGAGCTGCGCCTCGCGCTCACGCGCATGGTGCCCGGCTACGAGCTGTTGAAGGAAGTCCGCGGCAAGGGCCTGATGATCGGCGTCGAGTTCGGCCCGCCCAAATCGCTGCGGCTGCGGGCGTCCTGGAACGTGCTGGAGGCAGCCAACAAGGGCCTGTTCTGCCAGCTCATCACCGTGCCGCTGTTCAAGGACCACAAGATCCTGACGCAGGTCGCCGGCCATGGCAGCCACACCATCAAGCTTCTGCCGCCGCTCACCATCACCGAAGAAGATTGCGGCTGGATCGAGCGCGCCTTCGACGACGTCATCGCCGGCAGCCACAAGGTCCCCGGCGCGATCTGGTCGCTCGGCAAGACGCTGGTCGACAACGCGGTGCGGCGGTCGGCGTAAGGCCGAGGCGCTCAGGCGGCTTCAATCTTGTTCGCCACTTCGATGTGATCGAGGGCCGCGGGAGGTGCCCGCCTCAATGGGCAAACACCGTATTGAAGAGCGCCAGGACGTTGCCGTCCTTCTCGACCGCAAGAATGGCGCGGCGTTGCGTCGCGTAGACGATCGGGATGTCCATCCAGGCTCTACTTCGGATCAGAAGCGAATTGTTTGCCGCGTCCTGCGGCACAGCGGACAGGCCGATCAGGAAATGCGTGTCGTCGACCTTCACCGACAGCGCGGCAATGGGCGCTCCCTTGGCCTGCTCGTTGGCCTTCATCAGAAGGCCCATGACCTGTTTGATCCTGCCGGCGGCGAAGTCCGGGGCGAAATCGATCTGCACCGTGTGGGTGGCTGGCAGTGCGGGGTCGAAATTGCGCCGGATGGAGAGCGTCATCTGCAGGTTCCGCGAAGGCACCTCGACATTCCCGCGTATCGTAACATCGCCTGATGGTGCGGAGGCATCGGTCGTCGGTTCTATCCGCCAAGTGATCTTTCCTTCTGCGCGATCACCCTTCGGGTTGCTCACGTCTTCCTCGTAGAGGACGGCCCGCATCGTGGTGGCGAGTCCGTCGCGGGCTGCTGCCGGCCCGGAAGCGGCGATCGTCCAGGCAAGCGCTGCGGCAAGAAGGAGAGGGCGCATCATGGCGCTTGAATTAGCAGCGCTCTCCCGAGCTCGCAATCAAAAGTTGTGAGTCTGACTTGCGGGATGCGCCGCTATCCCTCCACATTGGCCTTCATCGCCGCCTCGAACTTCTCGACGAACTCGGCGAGCTCGTCGGCGCCGAGATCGCTGATGGCCCAGAAGTTCAGGCCGCGATTGCCCCAGCGCCGGCAGTTGAAGCCCTGCATGGTTTCGGTCTTGGGCGCGCGGTATTCCGCGTTCGATGTCTGCGACAC
Organism: Bradyrhizobium sp. MI1.11; assembly: GCF_055811255.1. Classification (NCBI taxonomy): domain Bacteria; kingdom Pseudomonadati; phylum Pseudomonadota; class Alphaproteobacteria; order Hyphomicrobiales; family Nitrobacteraceae; genus Bradyrhizobium; species Bradyrhizobium sp. MI1.11. The sequence continues at coordinate 189,631 of NZ_JBVVPM010000006.1, read as the reverse complement.
GAACAGATTGACCACGTGCTGCCGGCGCTTGTAGACGACCGCGCCGATGGCACGGGCGTCGATATAGTCGAGCCTGCCGCCGACCAGCGTAAAACCTTGCGCGGTGAGGTCGATTACGGGCGGGGCGACGTCGAGCTTGCCGTTGAACCACGGCTTGACCGTGTGCTGGTCGGTGGAGACCACGTCGATGAGGTGGCCGGCCTGGAGCGAGCGCAGATGCGCGGAGACGACCTCCGACAGGATGCGCTGCTGGTCGTCCTGGCGCAGCACCAATGCGACGACGCCGGAGGCGGCGAGCGCGGAGACTGCCGAGCCCATCGCAAAGCCGCGCAGCACGGAGCGGCGGCTCGGCTGTTGACGCTGCGGCTGCGGCAGCGAAGCCTCGATACGCGCACGCAGGCTCGCCGGTGCGGTGTAGCGCAAATCGGCATCCGCAAGCACGCGCTGCATGTCGCGTTGGGCCGAAAACTCCGCAGCGCAGGCCGGGCAGCTGGCGATATGGGCTTCGACCTCGCGCGCGTGGCCGGCATCGAGCTCATTGTCGAGCAGCGCGTGAAGCAGGATTCTTGCTTCGTCGCAGGTCATCTTGCTTGCTCCTCATCCGCCGTCCAGGCCGCGCGCAGCATGGCGCGGGCGCGGGCGAGGCGGGACATCACGGTGCCGACGGGTGCACCGACGGCCTCTGCGATTTCACGATAAGACAGGTTGTTGATCTCCCGCAGCACGAATGTTTCCTTGAACGGTTCGGCGAGCGCGTCGATCAGCTTGCGGATCGCGCCCGCATCGCGGCTGCGCAGCACTTCGGTTTCCGGGCTTGCCTCGGTCTCTTGCCAGATCGGCGTCTGCTCGGCAGCGCCGGGGGTATCCTCGATCGCGCTGTGCCTGTGTGCGCGGCGTGCATATTCGGCATTGCAGACGTTACGCAGGATCGCGAACAGCCAGGGCTTCATCGCCGGCCCGCGATAGCTATCGAAATGCTTCAGAGCGCGCAGATAGCACTCCTGCACCGCGTCCTCGGCATCGGAGGCGTCACGCAAGAGATAGCGCGCGAGCGTGTAGACGTCGTCGAGATAGGGCAGCGCCGCCTCGCGGAAGCGTTGCGCCTTCTGCAAATCGTCGTTAACGGGCATCGCTCCTCGCTTTGCCTCTTGTTCTGCGCGTTGAGTCGTGTCGTCGCTGTTCGTCTCGTCCCTGTTCGTTTTGTCTCTGTGTGTGACCGAAGGCACACGAGCCCGGCCGGCGTGGGACCACCGGCCGGGCAAGACGTTGATGCCTTGGTTCGAGATGTTACTCAACCTTGATCATCCCCGTCATGTGCGGGTGCAGAGAACAAAAATATTTGTAGTCGCCCGCATTGGTGAAGGTGAACGAGAACTTGTCGTCAGTGTCCAGGCTCTTGGACCTGAATTTGCCGGCCGACACCACGGTGTGCGGGATGTCGTCCCGGTTGGTCCAGGTCACGGTGGTGCCGACCTTGATCTTGAGCTCGGCCGGCTGGAAGACGAAATTGTCGATATGCACCTCCATGTCGTCGGCACGGGCGGTTGTGGCGGGTAACAGCATGGCCGCGGCCAAAGCGACACCGAAGTCGCGGCGATTGAGTGTCTTCATTGTCAGCTTCCGTTAGCCCTGCATCAACCCTGGAGCGGCGTGTCGATGATCGCGAGCCGCTGCTCGTTCTGCTTGAAGTTGATGCTGGCAACGCCGAGCATCGCGCGGAGCTTTGCGTCCTCGACCTTCATCGGTCCGGGCGAGGGGGCAGCCCCGGGTGCCGGCTGCGGGAAGGCGGTGGAGCGGGCGGTGTGGAAGGTGACGTTGCCCTCGACCTTCTGCATCACCTGGTGAATATGCCCGTTCAGCACGGTGACCGAACCGAAGCCTTTCACCTGTTCCAGCGCGCGGGCGCCGTCCTCGGTGCCCCAGCCCCATTCGGGGTAGACCGTCCAGAGCGGGATGTGGGCAAACAGCACGATCGGCGTCGATTTCGACTTGCCGCGCAGATCGTCCTCGAGCCAGGCGAGCTGCTCGGCGCCGAGATTGCCGAGGCCTCCGGCCTTGAGGTCGACGACATTGACGAGGCCGATGAAGTGCACGCCGCCAGCGTCGAACGAATACCAGCCTGCGCCCTTTGTGCCGCGGCCGTAGCGCTCGCGATAGAATTTCACCTCCTCGTCGAGGAAGTCATGCTCGCCGGGCACGTAATGCACGTCGAGCTTGCTCTGCGAGATGATGCGATCGGCATTGTCGAATTCGGCGGCCTTCGACAGATGCGTGATGTCGCCAGTGTGGATCATGAACGACGGCTTGACCGGCATCGCGTTGATCTTGTTGATGGCTTCCTCGAGCGTGCCGAGCGCGTTGGGATTGGCCGGCTTGTCGAAGCCGACATGGCTGTCGCTGATCTGGAGGAAGGTCATTCCGGGCGCGGCCGCGGTCGCAGCTTGCGCGGAATCGATGATGCCGAGCGAGCGCGGCACGCCCCCAGTGATGGTCCAGAGCACTCCGGTGCCGGCCCAGGTCATGCATTCCAACACCTTGCGGCGGCTTAAGCCGTCCTCGCCGTGATCGTGTCCGCTCATCGCGCAGCTCCACTCCGCCCGGAATTGGGCTTCGGGGAGGTGATTGGGGGAGCGGGGGTGTTATTCCCGGACGCGATGACGTTTTCGTGAGGTGGTTGGACGCGTAGCCCGTATGGAGCGCAGCGGAATACGGGACCAATCGAGCGTCCTCTCCCGGATTTCGCTACGCCCCATCGGGGCTATGCATTCACTTCGCATCCTCCAAAATCATCGTCGCGCCTTTCTCGGCGATCATCGCAGTCGGCGTGTTGGTGTTGCCCGACGTGATGGTCGGCATGATCGAGGCATCGACAATGCGAAGGCCGCCGAGACCGTAGAAGCGCAGGCGTTCGTCGACCACCGCCATCGGATCGCTCACCGCGCCCATCTTCGCGGTGCCGACGGGATGGAAGATGGTGGTGCCGATGTCGCCGGCGGCCTTCGCGAGCGAGGCATCGTCGTCGCCGACGGAGGGGCCGGGCAGATATTCGCTCGGGCGATATTTTGCCAGCGCCTTCTGCTGCATCAGGCGGCGGGTGGTGCGGATGGCATCGGCGCCGACCTGGCGGTCGTCATCCGTTGAAAGATAATTCGGCGCGATGATGGGCTTCTCGTCCGGCGCCGCCGAACGCAGACGTACGGTGCCGCGCGATGTCGGCTGGAGATTGCAGGCGCTCACCGTGATCGCGGGGAAGCGGTGCAGAGGATCGCCGAACTTGTCGAGCGACAGCGGCTGGACGTGGAACTGGATGTTGGCGCGTGCGCGCGTCGCATCGGAGCGGGTGAAGATGCCGAGCTGCGACGGCGCCATGGTCAACGGCCCGCGGCGACGGAACGCGTAATCGAGCCCCATCAGGCCGCGGCGGAGCAGATTGTAATAAGTCTCGTTCAGTGTGCGCACGCCCTCGACCTTGTAGATCGCGCGCTGCTGGAGATGATCCTGTAAATTACGGCCGACGCCGGGCTTGTCCATCACGATATCGATGCCGAGCGGCGACAGCCAGTCGGCCGGCCCGAGGCCGGAGCGATGCAGCACCTGCACTGAGCCGATCGCGCCTGCCGAGAGGATCACCTCGCGCCTCGCACGCGCCTCGACGATCTCGCCATTCTGGATGAAGCGCACGCCGACGGCGCGGCCCTGTTCGACGATCAGCCGATCAACCAGCACATGCTTTTCGAGCCGCAGATTGGGCCGGTTCAGGACCGGCTTGAGGAAGCCGCGCGCCGACGACCAGCGCCGGCCGCGCTTCTGATTGACGTGGAAATAGCTGGTGCCTTCGTTGTCGCCGGTATTGAAATCCGGGATGCGCTTGATGCCCATCTCCTCGGCCGCGTCGCCCACGGCATCGAGGATGTCCCAGGACAGCCGCGGCGCCTCGATGCGCCAGCCGCCGCCGGCGCCGTGGTGCTCGCTCGCGCCGAGGAAGTGATCCTCGAGCCGTTTGAACAGCGGCAGCACGTCGTCATAACCCCAGCCGGTCATGCCGAGCTGGCGCCAGTGATCGTAATCAGCGGCCTGCCCGCGCATCGAGATCATGGCGTTGATCGCCGAAGAGCCGCCGATCACCTTGCCACGAGGATAGGCGAGCGAGCGGCCGTTCAGGCCGGGCTCGGCCTCGGTCCTGAACATCCAGTCCGAGCGCGGATTGCCGATGGCGAAGAGATAGCCGACGGGAATGTGGAACCAGATCCAGTTGTCGTCGCCGCCGGCTTCGAGGACGAGGACGCGATTGCTGGAAACGGCCGACAGCCGGTTGGCGACGATGCAGCCCGCCGTGCCGGCCCCAACGACAATGTAGTCAAACTCACCTTCGAGCCGCCTTGGCATTCTTCTTCCACCCAACAGGAATCGTGCCCTGGCTTGTCCCAGGCATCCACGAGCTTTCCGTTCTAATAGTCAGACGTGGATGGCCGGGACAAGTCCGGCCATGCCTGTGAGTCAGGGCTACACCCCGATCCGCGCCAGTTGGGTGGACTGGTGCTTGCATGGTAGACAGGCCTGCATTTTCAACAAAGCTTGAGACCCTCCATGCCCATCGTGAACCGCGTCGCCGACCTTCAACCCGATATTCAGGCCTGGCGCCGGGACATCCACCAGCATCCGGAGCTGCTCTATGACGTCCACCGCACTGCAGCATTCGTCGCGGACCGCCTGCGCGAGTTCGGCTGCGATGAGGTCGTGACGGGCATCGGCCAGACCGGCGTGGTCGGCGTGATCAAGGGCAGCAAGCCGGCCGGCGAGGGCCTCAAGGCCATCGGCCTACGCGCCGATATGGATGCGCTCCCGGTCGAGGAGCAGACCAACCTGCCTTATGCTTCGAAAACTCCCGGCAAGATGCACGCCTGCGGCCATGACGGCCACACCGCGATGCTGCTCGGTGCTGCGCGTTATCTCGCCGAGACCCGCAACTTCGCCGGCGATGCGGTGGTGATCTTCCAGCCGGCCGAGGAGGGCGGCGCGGGTGGAGCGGCCATGGTCAAGGACGGCCTGATGGAGCGCTTCGGCATCGAGCAAGTCTATGGCATGCACAACGGTCCGGGCATTCCGGTGGGCTCGTTCGCGATCCGGCCGGGTCCGATCATGGCGGCGACCGACGAGGTCGATATCATGATCGAGGGTCTCGGCGGCCACGCCGCGCGGCCGCACAAATGTGTCGATTCCGTTCTGGTCGGCGCGCAGGTCATCACGGCGCTGCAGTCGATCGTCGCGCGCAGCGTCGATCCGCTGGAATCGGCCGTGATCTCGATCTGCGAGTTCCACGCGGGCAATGCCCGCAACGTGATTCCACAAACCGCGACACTGAGGGGCACCATCCGCACGCTGTCGCCGGAGGTGCGCAAGCTGGTCGAGAAGCGCGTACGCGAGGTCGTCGCGGGCGTGGCGCAGATCACCGGCGCCAAGATCGACCTGCGCTACCAGCGCAATTATCCGGTAGTGGTCAATCACGCCGCGGAGACCGAGGTGGCGAAGCGCATTGCCAAGCAAGTTGCGGGCGAAGCCAATGTGCTCGAGATGCCGCCGCTGATGGGCGGCGAGGATTTCGCCTATATGCTGGAAGCGCGCCCCGGCGCCTTCATCTTCTGCGGCAACGGCGACAGCGCCGGCCTGCATCACCCCGCCTACAATTTCGACGACGAGGCGATCGTCTTCGGCACGTCGTACTGGGTCAAGCTGGTGGAGGGCCAACTCGCGGCGTGAGGTCATTCCCGTCCATCCCTTCGTTGCCCGGGCTTGCCCCGGGCATTTTTCTTGATCCGTCACATCCATTTCAATTTTGACACTGTCAAGATTTGGCTTGACGATGCCCCTGTCCGACCCTTAGGTATCTTTACGTTGTAAAGATCTCCTTCGGGTGGGCCTGTCGAAATTGCCAGCGCTCTTGCCTGCTCCACCGAGGGAGGTGTCAGTCAGGATCCAGGAAAGCCATGCCCGTCGTGAACCGCGTCGTCGACTTTCGACCCGACATCCAGACCTGGCGGCGGGACATTCACCAGCATCCGGAGCTGCTGTACGACGTTCACCGGACCGCAGCCTTCGTGGCAGACTGCCTGCGCGACTTCCGCTGCGACGAGGTCGTGACCGGCATCGGCCAGACCGGCGTCGTCGGCGTGATCAAGGGCAAGCGGCCGGCGAGCGCTGATATCAGGGTGATCGGTCTGCGCGCCGACATGGACGCGCTGCCGATCGAGGAGCAGACCAGCCTGCCTTACGCCTCGAAGATTCCGGGCAAGATGCACGCCTGCGGCCACGACGGCCACACCGCGATGCTGCTGGGTGCAGCCCGTTACCTGGCCGAGACCCGCAACTTCGCCGGCGATGCGATCGTGATCTTTCAGCCCGCCGAGGAGGGCGGTGCCGGCGGCGCGGCCATGGTCAAGGATGGACTCATGGAGCGTTTCGCCATCGATCAGGTCTACGGCATGCACAACGCCCCCGGCATTCCGATCGGGGCGTTCGCGATCCGGCAGGGCCCGATCATGGCGGCGACCGATGCGGTCGACATTAGGATCGAGGGCCTCGGCGGCCACGCGGCGCGTCCGCACAAATGCGTCGATCCCGTTCTGGTCGGCGCGCAGGTGATCACGGCCCTGCAGTCGATCGTCGCGCGCAGCGTCGATCCGTTGGACGCGGCCGTCATCTCGATCTGCGAATTTCACGCCGGCAACACCCGCAACGTCATTCCGCAAACGGCGGAGTTGAAAGGCACGATCCGCGTGCTGACCGCGGAGGCGCGCAAGCTCGTGGAGAAGCGCGTGCGCGAAATCGTGGCCGGCGTGGCCCAGATCAGTGGCGCCAAGATCGACCTGCGCTACAACAACAGTTATCCCGTGACCAACAACCACGCGGCACCGACCGAGGTGGCGCGTCGGATCGCCAAACAGGTCGTCGGAGACGCCAAAGTGTACGAGATGCCGCCGCAAATGGCCGGCGAGGACTTCGCCTACATGCTGGAAGCGCGGCCCGGCGCCCTTATCTTCTGCGGCAATGGCGACAGCGCCGGCCTGCATCACCCCGCCTATGATTTCAACGACGAGGCGATCGTTTACGGTACGTCGTACTGGGTCAAGCTGGTCGAGGAAGCGCTCGCGGCATCGTAAGACTCTTACTTCACCTCGCCCGGCTTGCTGGGAGAGGTCGGAATTCAAGCGCAGCTTGAATTCCGGGTGAGGGGACTCTCCGCGAGTCCGTCTCTCACCGTGATCGCGGAAGCGGCCCCTCACCCGAACCCTCTCCCCGTAAGAACGGGGAGAGGGAGTGGAGAGATCTTTCAGAAGATCCGCGAGAAGATCACGTACAGTGTGCCCGACAGCAGGATGGCGACCGGCAGGGTCAGCACCCAGGCCATCACCATGTTCCTGATGGTGGCGACCTGGAGACCCGAACCGTTCGCGGCCATGGTGCCGGCGACGCCGGACGACAGCACGTGGGTGGTCGAGACCGGCAGGCCGAATACGTCGGCGGCGCCGATCGTGGCCGCGGCGACGAGCTCGGCGGAGGCACCCTGCGCGTAGGTCAGATGGGTCTTGCCGATCTTCTCACCGACGGTCACGACGATGCGCTTCCAGCCGATCATGGTGCCGAGGCCGAGCGCGATTGCGACCGCAACCTTCACCCAGGTCGGGATGAACTTGGTCGCGCTGTCGAGCCCGCCCTTGTAGGCGTTCAAGGTCGCGACCTCTTCCTTGCTAAGGTCGTTTTCCTTGTCCTTCATCAGGAAGCGGATCGCTTCCGAGGTCAGGTACATGTCGTTGCGGGTGTTGCCGACGACTTCCGCCGGCACCTTGTTCAGCGAACCGTATTTCGCGACCTGCTCGCCGACATCCTTCACCAGCACTGCCAGCGAAGGATAGGTGCCTTCGCTGATGTGATGGGAGGTGACGTACTGCGTCACCGCAGGACGGGGATCGCCGATGATCGCATGGCCGGCGCCCTTGGCCGCAATCACCTTGGAGGCGGCTTCCGAAATCTTCGCGAACTGGGCGACCTGCGACTCCGGCAATGCGCGATTGAGCGCATAGGCCGTGGGCACAGTGCCGATCAGGATCAGCATGATCAGGCCCATGCCTTTCTGGCCGTCGTTCGAACCATGGGCGAAGCTGACGCCGGTGCAGGTCAGGATCAGCAGGCCGCGAATCCAGATCGGCGGGGCTTTGTTACCCTCAGGAGCGGCATAGAGCGCCGGGTTCTTGATCATCAGCTTGAGCAGCAGCAGCAGGCCGGCGGCGCAGACGAAGCCGACCAGCGGGGACAGCAGGAGCGCATAGCCGATCTCCGTGGCCTTGCCCCAGTCCACGCCCGAGGTGCCGTCGCGGCCGCGCATCAGCGCGTTCGCAACGCCGACGCCGATGATCGAGCCGATCAGCGTGTGCGAGGAGGAGGCCGGCAGGCCGAAATACCAGGTGCCGAGGTTCCAAAGGATCGCGGCGATCAGCAGCGCGAACACCATCGCGAAACCGGCGCTGGAGCCGACCTGCAGGATCAGCTCGACCGGCAGCAGCGAAACGATGCCGAAGGCGACGGCGCCGGACGAGAGCAGCACGCCGAGGAAGTTGAAGAAGCCCGACCACATCACCGCGACTTCGGCCGGCAGCGAGTGGGTGTAGATGACGGTCGCTACCGCGTTGGCGGTGTCGTGGAAACCGTTGACGAATTCGAAGCCGAGCGCGATCAGGAGCGCAACGATAAGGAGGATATAAGGCAGGTAGCTCGTGACCCTGGTGCCGGTCGCATCGACATCGGAATAGATGCTGTAGGCCACGTAGAGCAGGCCCGCGGCGAGGATGCCGAAGAACAGGATCAGTGTCAGCGGATTGAAGCCCTTGTCGAGATTTGGCCGCGAGGCCGGCTGGATCGGCGCGGGATCGGCTACCGCGCGGTCGAATGCAACATCGGTCATGTCTGGACGCCCCTTAACTTTCTGTAAGGGCTATTGTCCCCGATGGATTTGAAGGCTGGATGACAGGCGGCGCCTGAAAGCCGTTTTCCCGCCAGTATTCAGGCGGCGCGCGCGGCTTTCTTCTGTAAGCCGGCGGCGATCTTCAAATCTTCGACAAAGCGGTGATATTCCAGCAGTTTGGCCTCCGGATCGGGCAACCGCAGCAGATAGGACGGGTGCACCGTCACCAGCGCCTTGCGGCCGTCGGGCAGGTCTATGAGCCGGCCGCGGTTCTTTCCGATCGGGGTGATTTTGCCGAACACGCTCTGCGCGGCGGTCGCGCCCATCGCGACGATGAGATCGGGCTGGATAACGGAGACCTCCCGCTCATACCACTGTCGGCAGGCCTTTATCTCCGGCGTATTCGGCTTTTGATGCAGACGGATCTTGCCGCGCGGCACGAATTTGAAGTGCTTCACCGCGTTGGTGACATAGACCTTCTTGCGGTCGACGCCGGCCTCCTGCAGCGCCCGGTCGAGCATCTGGCCGGCCGGACCGACAAAGGGATGGCCGGCGAGGTCTTCCTTGTCGCCGGGCTGTTCGCCGACCAGCATGATATTGGCGGACTTCGGGCCTTCGCCGAACACGGTCTGGGTGGCGTCCTTGTAGAGATGGCAGGCGCGGCAGTGAGCGGCCTCCTCGCGGAGCGCTTCGAGATCGTCGGTGGCGGTCTTGCGTTTCATCGGAGCCTCCGGCCGCTTTTGAGGCTTGTGCGGATCGGTTGCGGCATTGGCGATCATGGCGCCGGTCATGCGTTCGGCGTCCTCGATCAGGGGCTTAATGATCGAAGCCTCGGGCAGGTTCCTCCAATATTTCTTCGGCATCTCCGTTTGCATCGCCTTCACCTTCAGGCGGGCCGGATTGAAGATGCTGGCGTAGTAGCGCCGCCAGGTTTCCTCCAGCCGGTCTTCGCTCGGCGCCTCGCTCTTGCTGACGCCTGATGTGAAGGAGAGAGCGTGGCCATCCCAATGCGCGCACAAATCCGGCGTCAGGATCGACCAGGGCATGTCGGCAAAGCGCTTGGCGAAGAACGGCGCGGCGAGCTCGACGATGTGATGCTCCGGCTCGAACCACGCAACGTAGTGCGCTTCGCGTTCCCTGCCGATCTCGCGGAAGCGCACGAAGGCATGCATCTTGTGCTCGTCGCGGTAGACCGCCTTTGCCATGGCCGTGACTTGCGCGACATCGGGATCGGTCGCGACCTCGATGAGGTCGTGATTGTCCTTCAGCCGAAACAGCAGGCGATAGAGGATCGCGAAACGCTCGGGATCGCGATGCAGAATCGCGGCCTTGGCGAGCTCGACGAATTTTGCAGGCACGTTGAAGGTGCCGTCGCCACCCGCGGGCAGCGGAGACGGCGAGGGCGGCGCGAACAGCTCCGCTTCGCCGCCCCGCACGGCCCAGGTGATGTCGCCCGGCTTCATTTGATGAAGCACGAGGCTACGCGCGGCTTTGCGCCAGCCATCGAAATCGGTTTCGTTTTCGAGGATGATGTACTGCATCAGAAGCCAAATCCCAGTTGTGTTGCCGGCTTGAACCGTTCGATCAGCCGTGCCTCGTCGAGGCGGTGCGGCGCGGGCCGGTGATCGCTGAGGACGATGAACGGCAGCGCCTTGTTGCGGGGCACGTGCAGCCGCGCGAGGTCGGCGACGCGGATCGTGGTCGTGCGGCGCGCCGCGATGATGCGCTCGACCGCCTTGGTGCCGAAGCCCGGCACGCGCAACAATTCCTCGCGGCTGGCGCGGTTGACATCGAGCGGGAAGCGGTCGCGGTGACGCAGCGCCCAGGCGAGCTTTGGATCGATGTCGAGCGGCAGCATCGCGCTGTCGTCGACGATCTCGCCGACGTCGAAGCCGTAGAACCGCATCAGCCAATCGGCCTGGTAGAGACGGTGCTCGCGCAGCAAGGGCGGCGCGCGCAGAGGCAGCGCGCGGCTGGCATCGGGGATGGGGCTGAACGCGGAATAATAGACGCGCCTCAGCCTGTATGAACCGTAGAGATTGGCACTGGTGTGGAGGATGGTGTGGTCGGAAGCCGCGTCGGCGCCGACGATCATCTGCGTGCTTTGGCCGGCCGGCGCGAAGCGTTGCGGCTTGGCTTTCGTCTTCGCGCTGCGGCTTTCCTCGGCCTCGTCCAGCTTCAGCCGCAGCCGGCCCATGGTACGGCGGATCGCGCGCACGTCCTTCTCGGGCGCGAATTGCTGCAGGCTCGTCTCCTGCGGCATCTCGATGTTGATGGAGAGACGGTCGGCATATTTGCCGGCCTCGGAGATCAATGCATCGTCGGCCTCGGGAATAGTCTTGAGATGGATGTAGCCACGGAAGTGATGCTCCTCGCGCAGTTTTCGCGCGACGCTCACCACCTGCTCCATGGTGTAGTCGGGGTTACGGATGATCCCGGAGGAGAGAAACAGTCCTTCGATGTAATTGCGCCGGTAGAAGTCGAGCGTCAGCTTGATCACTTCGTCGATGGTGAAGCGGGCACGTGGCACGTTGGAGGAGGCGCGGTTGACGCAATAGAGGCAGTCGTAATTGCAGGCGTTGGTCAGCAGCACCTTGAGCAGCGAGATACAGCGGCCGTCCGGCGCGTAGGAATGGCAGATACCCATGCCGGGCGCGGTCGAGCCCATGCCCTTGCCGTCGCTGGAATCCCGCCTCTCGGTGCCGCTGGAGGCGCAGGACGCGTCGTACTTGGCGGCGTCCGCCAGGATTTCCAGCTTGCGTTGCACGTCCATATTGGAATCCCTTTGATTCAGCTCACGAATCCCAAGGCCCGCCAATTCGATTGACTCCCGGGGCGTCGTTAGCTTTATATTAGAACATATCATGAACAAATGAGCTAGCCGCTGGTTCTCTTTTTGAGAGCCACCGGCAATCACCCTTGAGGAGCGGCGTATATGAGCGGCGCACGAACAAGCGCGCTTGCAGCCTTGCGCGGCCAGATCGAGCGCATCGAGACGGCGGAGGTCGTGCATCATCGCGACCGTGTCGCGCTCGGCCACCGCGAGGCCGACAGCGCGCTAAAGGGCGGGCTCGCGCGCGCGGCAATCCACGAGGTGTTTTGCGAGGGACGTCAGGGCGCGACCGCGACCGGCTTTGTCACGGGACTTGCGGGGCGCGTGACGGCACGCAAGCCGCTGCTGTGGGTGCGGCAGGATTTTTCGGAAATTGAAACCGGCGCGCTGTCGATGAGCGGGCTCGCCGAGATCGGTCTCGATCCGCGTCGCATGGTGATGGTGCGCGCCGCCGACGTGGAGAGTGCGCTGCGCACGTCGGCTGATGCACTCGCCTGCGACGCGCTGGGCGCCGTCGTGCTCGAGCTCTGGGGCGAGACGAGGCAGTTCGATCTCGTAGCGAGCCGCAAGCTGACATTGGCTGCGCAGTCTTCCGGTGTCACCGGCTTGCTGCTGCGGATGGCCGCGCAACCTTTGCCCTCGACCGCCGAGACCAGGTGGATGCTGCGCGCGGCGCATTCGCCGCCGGGCGCGATGTGGAGTGCCTGGGGTGCGCCGCGCTTCGATGCCGAGCTCCTGCGCAATCGTCATGGCCCGTGTGGCCGGTGGATCATGGAATGGAAATGTGATGAGTGCCAGTTCTCTGAATCGTCGGCGTATCCTCAGCCTGTGGCTGCCGCGCCTGCCCATCGACCGGATCCAGCGGTTCTTCGACGGCGTCGGGCTGGGTAGAACCAATGATCCGAGCATTGTCGTCATCAAGGACAGCAACGCGCTGGTGATCCATGCGCTGGACGAGGCGGCCGAGCGCCTCGGTCTGCATATCGGCCAGCCGCTGGCCAATGCCCGGGCGATGTGTCCTGATTTAAAGGTGTTCGACGCCGATGCCGTGGCCGATGCCAAGACGATCGGCGACATCGCCGACTGGTGCGACCGCTTCACGCCGCTGGTGGCGCTCGATCCGCCGCACGGGCTGTTCCTCGACATCACCGGCTGCGCGCATCTGTTCGGCGGCGAGGCTGCGCTGTTGCAAACCCTTGTCCGTGCCCTCGATCGCCAGGGCTTTGCCGTCAGCGCGGCGGTCGCCGGCACCTCGGTCTGCGCGCGCACGCTGACGCGGCAGGCATCCGGTAGCATCGTTGCCGATGACGGGGAGGCGGCGGCAATCAGCCGGTTTCCGGTGTCCGCGCTTGGTGCGGGTGAGGCCATCACCACCGGCCTGCGCCGCGCCGGCTTGAAGACCATCGGCGATGTGGCCTCGCGAACGCCGAGCGAAATCACGGCGCGGTTTGGTGCACGATTCTCCACACTGCTCGCGCATGCGCTGGGGCAGGGCGATGCGCCGATCAATCCACGAAAGCCGCTGCCCGATTACATCGTGGAGAAACGCTTTGCTGAGCCGATCGCGACCGACACCATGATCGCGATGACGCTGTCGCGCCTGGCGGACACGTTGATCGCGTCGATGGAGAAGCAGGGCAAGGGCGCGCGCCGGCTTGAGGCCACCTTCTTCCGTACCGACGGCGCAGTGCGTGCGATCATGGTCGAGACCGGACGTCCCGTGACGCGGAGCGCGGTCGTCGACCGGCTGTTCCGCGAGCGTCTCGATGCACTCGCCGATCCGCTCGATCCCGGCTTCGGCTTCGACATGGTGCGGCTGTCGGCAAGCCGCACCGAGATCGTGGTGCAGGAGCAGCGCGATCTCGATGCCCATGTCCACGACAATGACGAGCTTGCTGCGCTGATCGACCGCATCGCCGCGCGCATCGGCGGAAAGCGCGTCGTCGTGCACCTGCCTGAGGATACCCATATCCCCGAATGTGCGGTGCTGGCGGGGCCTGCCCAGCATCATCTCGCCGTGGCCATGCAGGCCGAATGGCCCGCGCGCACTGAAAGTGAGCCGCCGCTGCGTCCGTTGCGGCTGTTCGACAAGCCTGAGCCGATCAATGTGCCGTTCGCGACCGTGCCCGACGGCCCGCCGCATCAATTCACCTGGCGCCGCGCGCAGCATGCGGTGGTGCGGGTGGAAGGCCCCGAGCGCATCGCCATGGAATGGTGGCGGCAGGACGGCAAGCAACTGACGCGGGATTATTTCCGTATCGAGGATGCCGAAGGCCTGCGCTTCTGGATCTTTCGCGATGGTCTTTACGAGGGGGAGTGCTTCGACGGCGACGGCAAGCCCGTTCCTCCCGGTTGGTATGTGCACGGTCTCTTCGCATGACTACGCCAGCTTATGCCGAGATCGGCATCACCACGAATTTTTCCTTCCTGCGCGGCGGCTCGGATCCGCGCGCCTATGTGCATCAGGCCAGCAAACTCGGCATTCCCGTGATCGGCATCGCCGACCACAACACGCTCGCCGGCGTGGTGCGCGCCTACAAGGAGCTCGACAATGACGAGGTGCTGCACAAGCCAAAACTTCTGATCGGCGCGCGCATCGTCTTCATCGATGGTACGCCCGATATCCTGGTCTATCCGCGCGACCGCGCCGCCTATGGCCGGCTATGCCAGCTTCTCACCAGGGGCAAGCGCGGCGACGACATCACGCGGATCGCGAAGGGCGAGTGCCATCTCACCTTCGCCGATCTCCTTGCGTTTTCCGAAGGCCAGCTCCTGATCCTGACGCTGCCGCATCGCTTCGATGCGGCGCAAGCGCAGGACATCCTCGCCAAGCTGAAGGCAAGTCGGGCCGAGGGCGTGTGGCTGGCGGCGAGCCTGGTCTATCGCGGCGACGACCGCCGTCGCCTCGCGCAGCTCGATGATCTCGCCTCAAAAGCAAAAGTGCCGCTGCTTGCGACCAACGAGGTGCTCTATCACCACCCCGCGCGCCGTCCCCTCCAGGACGTGCTGACCTGCATCCGGGAAACAACCACGATCGAGGCGGTCGGCCGCAAGCTGGAAGGCAATGCCGAGCGGTTTCTGAAGACGCCCAGGGAGATGGCGCGGCTATTCCGCGATTTCCCTGAGGCTGTCGCGGAGACCATTCGCTTTGCGGACAAGATCACCTTCTCGCTCGACCAGCTCAAATATCAGTATCCGGACGAGCCGGTGCCGCGGGGCAAGACCGCGCAAGGGCATCTGGAGGATCTGACCTGGGCCGGTGTCGACAAATATTTTGGCGGCAAGATCGACGACAAGCTGCGCGCCACCCTGAAGAAAGAACTCGCGCTGATCGCCGAACTGAAATACGCACATTACTTTCTCACCGTGCACGACATCGTGCATTACGCGCGCAGCCAGAACATTTTGTGCCAGGGGCGGGGATCGGCAGCGAATTCGGCGGTCTGCTACGTGCTCGGCATCACCTCGGTCGACCCGACCAAGGTCGATCTGCTGTTCGAGCGATTCATCTCCAAGGAACGGCTGGAGCCGCCCGACATCGACGTCGATTTCGAGCATTCGCGGCGCGAGGAGGTGATGCAATATGTCTATCGGCGTTACGGCCGCCATCGCGCCGCGATCATCGCCACCGTCATTCATTATCGCCCGCGCAGCGCCATCCGCGACGTCGGCAAGGCGCTGGGCCTAACCGAGGACGTCACCGCGGCCCTCGCCGATACGGTGTGGGGAAGCTGGGGCAAGGGCCTCAACGACATGCAGGTCAGGCAGGCCGGCCTCGATCCGCAAAATTCCATGATCAACCTCGCGGTCGAGCTCGCGACCGAGTTGATCGAATTCCCGCGTCATCTGTCCCAACATGTCGGCGGCTATGTGCTCACGCAAGACCGGCTCGACACCTATGTGCCGATCGGCAATGCGGCGATGGATGATCGCACCTTCATCGAATGGGACAAGGACGATGTCGACGCGCTCAGCATGATGAAGGTCGACGTGCTCGCGCTGGGCATGCTGACTTGCATCCGCAAGTGCTTTGATCTGATCGAGCAGCACAAGGGCGAACGCTGGATGCTGGCGAGCGTCCCGCAGGATGATTCCAAAGTCTACGACATGCTGTGCGATGGGGAGTCGCTCGGCGTGTTCCAGGTCGAGAGCCGCGCCCAGATGAACATGCTGCCGCGCCTGAAGCCGCGGACCTTCTACGATCTCGTCATTGAGGTCGCGATCGTGCGGCCGGGACCGATCCAGGGCGACATGGTGCATCCGTATTTGCGGCGGCGGAACGGCCTGGAAAAAGTGAGTTATCCGTCGCCGTCACCGGATCATGGCGACAAGGACGAACTTTACAATGTGCTGCACAAAACATTGGGCGTGCCGCTGTTCCAGGAGCAAGCGATGCGCATCGCGATCGAGGCGGCAAAATTCACCTCCGAGGAAGCCAACGGCCTGCGCCGCTCCATGGCGACCTTCCGCAATGTCGGCACCATCGGCCAATACGAGGAGAAGCTGATCGGCAACATGGTCGCGCGCGGCTACGATCCGAACTTCGCCAAGAGCTGCTTCGACCAGATCAAGGGCTTTGGCTCCTACGGTTTTCCGGAGAGCCATGCCGCAAGCTTCGCGCAACTCGTCTACATATCTTCATGGCTGAAATATCATCATCCCGATGCCTTCTGCTGTGGTCTGCTGAACTCGCAGCCGATGGGCTTCTACGCGCCGGCGCAGATCGTCGGCGATGCCCGCAAGAACGGCGTCGAGGTGCGCGAGATCGATGTGTCCTACAGTTTTGCGCAGAGCACGCTGGAGCAGGGAAATGGCGGGTATTGCGCGGTACGTCTCGGCTTCCGCCAGATCGACGGTTTCCACTGGCTGGACGAGGATGAGGAAAGGCTGAAAAGAGCCGCGTCCCGGAATGACCATGTGGAGAGAGCGCCCGACTGGGCCGACCGCATCGTCGCCGCCCGCAACCGCCGGCCCTTCACCTTGCTGGAAGACTTCGCCCGCGACACCGGCCTGCCCAAGCGCGCGTTGATCCTGCTCGCCGATGCAGACGCGTTCCGCTCGCTCGGGCTCGACCGCCGCGAGGCGCTGTGGCAGGTGCGGCGCCTGCCCGACGACGTGCCGCTGCCGCTGTTCGAGGTGGCTACCGCGCGCGAGCAGCCGGACGAGCACGCCAGGCCATTGCCGGTGATGCCGCGCGCCGAACAGGTGGTCGCGGACTACCAAACCATTCGCCTTTCGCTCAAAGGCCATCCGATGGAATTTTTGCGCGAGATGTTTACGCGCGAGCGCATCATCGCCTGCAAGGACATCAATCATGACAACGAGCGGCGCCGCGTTCGCTGTGCCGGCGTCGTTCTGGTACGACAGCGGCCGGGCAGCGCCAGCGGCGTCGTGTTCATGACACTGGAGGACGAAACCGGCATCGCCAATGTCGTGGTGTGGCCGAAGATCATGGAGCAGTACCGGAAAGAGGTGATGGGCGCACGTCTCATCCTGGTCGAAGGCTACATCCAGAGCAGCCCAGAAAAGGTGACGCACCTTATCGCCCAGCGCATGATCGACCGTTCACACGACCTGATCGGGCTTGCCAACGGTGCCTTGACCCGCAAGCATCCGGTGCCGGCAGGCGCCGCCCCGATCGAGCCGCTCAACGACGACCCCCGCGCCCACCCGGATGCGCCCGCGCAAAAGCTTCGCCACCCCCGCAACGTCCGCATCTTGCCGCCGTCGCGGGATTTCCATTGAAGAATGTAGCGCACTCTGCTGCCACGAGATTGTTGCGACGAGTGCGCGTCACACTCTCGGTGTCATACCCCGCGGAGGCGGGGTATCCAGTACGCCGCGGCTTCACGATTCAACTTCTGTCGCATCGGAATACTGGATCGCCCGGTCAAGCCGGGCGATGACAGCGTGGCCTCAAAAATTCACCCGGTTCGAGATCGCGCCGTCCACCACCAGATTGGAGCCCGTGGTGAACCCCGACACCGGGCTCGCCAGAAATACCGCCGCGCTCGCGATCTCCTGTGGCGTGGCCATGCGGCCGGTGGGGTTACGCTTCATCGCATCATTGTAACGCTCGGGCATGTTCTGCTCGATGGTATTCCAGACGCCGCCCTTGAAATAGACCGTGCCAGGCGAGACCACGTTGACGCGGATCTTCTTCTTCGCATATTGCCGCGCCAGTCCCTTGGCCATGTGGATCAATGCCGCCTTGATCGGGCCGTAGGAGCTCGCCGTGTCCGCTTGCGCCGCGGAGATCGATGAGATGATCACGAAGGCGGCGTCACCGCTGCTCGCACCGCTGGCCTCGAGGAACGGCCGCGCGGCGTCGAACGCATGCACGGCGCCGAGCAGGTCGAGCCGAAAATTCTGTTCCCACGACGCGGCATCATGGCCTTGCGCCATCGCGCCCGCGTTGGAGAACAGCATGTCGATGCCGCCAAGCTCTTTTGCCGCGCTCTCGATCCAGGATTTCAGCGCCGCGCCGTCGGTGACATCGACCGGGCCGCCGGTCGCGCGGATCCCGCTGGCCTTCAACTCCGTCACGGTGGCGGCAACCTGATCGGCGTTGCGCGCGCACACCGCGACATTGCTGCCTTCGCCGGCCAGCGTCGCCGCAATCGCCCGCCCGATGCCGCGCGTGCCGCCGAGTACGACGGCGTTCTTGCCTTTGAGACCGAGATCCATTGTTTGGTTTTCCTTGTTGTTGGTCGCGCGCTGTCGTTGCGAACAAAGCGGGGTGCCTCTCCAATGTCGTCCTGGCGAAAGCCAGGACCCATTACCACAAACCCTCGTTGCTGTGCGATGTTGTGGCCAACGCGCATTTCAACAACATTCGACCGGGGTAATGGGTCCTGGCTTTCGCCAGGACGACATCCTGCGTGCGTTTGATTGCGTCGTTCAAATCGATCACCCTCACTCCGGTGCCGCGCCCACCGGTGGGCCGCCGGGCGGGCGGTGCAGGAATGTCAGTGAGACGTAGGCGCCGGCCCAGGAGCCGATCGCCGCGAAAGCCACATAGAACGCATTTTCGGTGTAGCTGATCACGGCGTAGGAGGAGAGCATGTACCAGACCGCGCTCCAGTTCGCCGCGGGCACGCGCTTGCGCGCGATCACCGCCGAGGTGAACATGACATAGACCGCGTCGGTGGCTGCCGTTGCGATGAACACGGCGCCTGCGGTGAGGGGATCGATGGCGGCCATTGCATGTCCTTGTGTGCTAATGCGATGATCGCAAACTAAGGGGAGAGAAGGGTCATGCAAAGCCCCACAGAGATTCTCAGTGGCATCTGGACCTCCGCCGGCGGTGACGCCGCCGCGCTCGCGCGCGTGCGGCTGACGGGCGAGGAGCCGCAAATCCCGTCCTCGTTTCGCGTCGCAATTGCCGGCCAAACGACGATCGCAGCCGCCGGCCTTGCTGCCGCCGAAATCTGGAGATTGCGCAGCGGCGAGGCGCAGGACGTTAGCGTCGACCTGCGCCATGCCGTCGCCGAATGCCGCTCCGAGCGCTATTTGCGCGTCGACGACAAGCCGCCGCCGCCCGCCTGGGACGCCATCGCCGGCGTCTACAGAACCGGAGACAACCGGTTCGTCCGCTGCCACACCAATTTCCCGCATCATCGTGACGCCGTCTGCAAGGTCCTCGGCTGCGAACCCGAGCGCGAGAAGGTGCAGGCCGCATTGATGCAATGGAAGGGCGAGGATTTCGAGACTGCGGCTTACGCTGCGGGCGGCGTCGTTGCCTTGATGCGCTCCTACGACGAATGGTCGGCGCTGCCGCAGGCCCGCGCGCTCGCCGAATTGCCGCTGGTCTCGATCGAGAAGATCGGCGAGGCCCCGCCGAAGCCGTGGCCGCAACGACTGTCAAAAGGCGATCGCCCGCTCTCCGGCCTGCGCGTGCTCGATCTTTCGCGCGTCATCGCGGGCCCCGTTGCCGGCCGCACGCTCGCCGCGCACGGCGCGGATGTGCTGCTCGTGTCAGGCCCCGAACTGCCGGCCATTCCGTGGCTGACCATCGACACCAGCCGCGGCAAGCTCACCACCTTCATCGAGCTGAAGAGCGAGGCCGGACGTGCGCGGTTGCGCGAGCTCTTGAGAGACGCCGACATCTTCTCACAAGGCTATCGCCCGCGCGCGCTTGCTGCTCTCGGCTTTACGCCGGAGGACGCGGCGACAATCAACCCCGGCATCGTCTACGTGACGCTGTCGGCCTATGGCCATGCCGGCCCCTGGGCGGAACGGCGCGGCTTCGATTCGCTGGTGCAGACTACGACCGGCTTCAACCATGCCGAGGGACAGGCTGCCGGCATCGATGGACCGAAGGAATTGCCGGCGCAGATGCTCGACCACGCCACCGGCTATCTGATGGCGTTCGGCGCGATGATGGCCAAGGCCCGCCAGGTCCGCGAAGGCGGCAGCTGGCACGTGCGCGTGTCGCTGGCGCAGACCGGGCGCTGGCTGTGGAATCTCGGACGGCTCGAAAATGGCCTGAACACCCCGGATATTACGGGCGAGGCCGTACATGCTGCATTCATCGAGAGCATGCCATCTGGCTTCGGCACGTTGAAGGCGGTGCGCCATTCAGCGCTGCTTTCGAAGACGCCGGCGCAATGGAGCCGTCCGGCGATGCCGCTCGGCAGTCATCCGGCAGAGTGGCCGGTGACAAGCTGACGTGAAGCTGACGTGTCGCAAATTTTTAACGCAAACCGAAAGGCGCCCGGCGTTTTTTAGGTTGTTTGAAATCACAATTCGGCACTATTAGCGCGACCGATGAAGCGGGCATCCGCCGGTATCATCGCAGACACGACCGGGCCCCATGGTAGTTGAAAATACCAAGCGATTGCAGGTGCTTACAAAACAACGGGTGATTACATCCGTAGTTTTACTAGCTCTTGCCGGTGCCGGGGCCTACGGCTTCCTCTATGCGGGAGCCAAGGAGAAGAGCCACTCCGAGATCTCCAGCCAGTCGCGCAGGAATGCGCAGAACTTCACGCCGACGCCGTCGGAATGGGCGACGCTGACGATCGAGCCGGTCAAGGCCAAGACCTTCCGCGCCGAGTATGTCACCGAGGGCAAGGTCGCAGTCGACGAGGACCGTTCGACGCCGGTATTCTCGCCTTATGCGGGCCGGGTGACCAAGCTGCTCGCCAAGCCCGGCGAGGTGCTGAAGCAAGGTCAGCCGCTGTTCACAATCGAGGCCGCCGACACCGTGCAGGCCCAGAACGATTTCATTGCGGCGATGAGCTCGCAGAACAAGGCGAAGTCGGCGATCGATCTTGCCGACATCCAGTTCAAGCGCGCCAAGGACCTCTACGAGGGCCATGCCATCCCCCTGAAGGATTATCAGCAGGCGGAAGCGACCCAGGTTCAGGCGCAGAACGACATGCGCTCCTCGGCGACCGCGCTGGAAGCCGCGCGCAACAAGCTGCGGATCCTCGGCTTCACCGATGAGACCATCAAGGCGTTCCAGGACAAGGGCGTCATCAATCCGGAGGTCACGATCTATTCGCCGATCGCGGGCACGGTCGTGCAGCGTAAGATCGGCCCCGGCCAGTACGTTAATTCGGGCGCCAGCGATCCGGTCTTCGTGGTCGGCGACCTCTCCTCGGTCTGGCTCACCGCCTTCGTGCGCGAGAGCGATGCGGCTGCCGTGTGCGTCGGGCAGGACATCAGCGTCAACGTGATGGCGCTGCCGGGCCGCCCCTTGACCGCCAAGGTCAACTACGTCGCCGCCGCGATCGATCCGAGTACCCGCCGCCTGCTGGTCCGCGCCACCATCGACAACAAGGACGGTCTGCTGAAGCCGGAGATGTTCGCCAACGTCACGATCTATTCGTCCGGCGACCGCGCCGCGCCGGCGGTACCGAAGCAGGCCTTGATCTACGAAGCCGACAAGGTCCGCCTTTGGGTCGCACGCGAGGACAAGTCGGTGGAGTTGCGCGAGATCAAGATCGGTCTCATCAATGGCAACCTCGTCGAGGTCACCAGCAATCTCAAGCCCGGCGAGCAGGTGGTCACCAAAGGCAGCCTGTTCATCGACCGCGCCGCGTCCGGCAGCTGATTGACGGGCCGGAAAAAGACAAGCTGAAGACCTGAATGGATCGCCTCGTCGCCCTTGCCGTCAACCGGCGCTTCCTGATGGTCGGGATGTTCGTCGCCGTGCTCATCGGCGGCCTGATCGCGTTCAACCAGCTCAACATCGAGGCTTACCCCGATCCGACCCCGCCGATGGTCGACATCGTGACGCAGAGCCCGGGCCTGTCGGCGGAGGAGATCGAGCGCTACATCACGATTCCGATCGAGACCCAGGTCGCGGGTCTGAAGAACCTGACGACCATTCGCACCATCTCGCTCTACGGCCTCTCCGACGTCAAACTGCAGTTCTCCTTCGCCTACACTTATGACGAGGCGTTGCAGCAGGTCTTGAACCGCCTGGCGCAGCTCGCTCCACTGCCCGGCAACGTGCAGCCGCAGATCTCGCCGCTCAGCCCGATTGGCGAGATCTTCCGCTACCGTCTCGTCGGTCCGCCGAACTACAGCGTGCTCGACCTCAAGACCATCCAGGACTGGATCCTCCAGCGGCGCTTCCGTGCCGTGCCCGGCGTGATCGACGTCACCGGGTGGGGCGGCAAGAGCAAGACCTACGAGCTCCAGGTCGACTTCAACAAGCTGGTCGCTAACGGCCTGACGCTGCCGCAATTGCTCCAGGCGGTCGGTAATTCCAACGTCAATGTCGGCGGCAACACCGTCAATATCGGTCAGCAATCGGCAGTGGTGCGCGGCGTCGGCCTGATCCGCTCGATCGACGACCTCGCCAACACCATGGTCTCGCAGACCAACGGCAATCCGGTGCTGGTCAAGGACGTCGCCACCGTTACCGTCGGCCAGAAGCCACGTCTCGGCATTGCCGGCCTCGACGAGGCCGACGACATCGTGCAGGGCATCGTCCTGATGCGCCGTGGCGAGCAGAGCTCGCCAACCATCAAGCGCGTCCACCAGCTCGTTCAAACCATCAACGAGTCCAGCATCCTGCCGCCCGGCGTGCGCATCGAGCGCATCTACGACCGCGGTGACCTGATTGAGCTCACCACCCACACCGTGCTGCACAACATGGTGGTCGGCATCTTGCTGATCGTGCTGTTGCAGTGGATCTTCCTCGGCGATCTCCGCAGTGCGCTGATCGTCGGCGCCACTATCCCGTTCGCGCTGTTCTTCGCGGTGATCATCCTGGTGCTGCGCGGGGAATCGGCGAACCTGCTGTCGGTCGGCGCGATCGATTTCGGCCTGATCGTCGATGCCACCGTCATCATGGTGGAAGCGATCTTCCGGCGCCTGACGCAGACGACGCCGATGTCGGAATCCGAGCAGATGTCGTCCGAGACGCTGTTCGGCATGAAAAGCCACGCCATCCTCAGCGCAGCGGCCGATGTTTCCCGTTCGATCTTCTTCGCCGCGGCGATCATCATCGCGGCCTTCCTGCCGCTGTTCACGCTCTCCGGCGTCGAGGGCAACATCTTCGGGCCGATGGCGCGCACCTATGCTTATGCGCTGGCCGGCGGCCTGCTTGCGACCTTCACCGTCACTCCGGCGCTGTCCGCGATCATCCTGCCCGCGCATGTCCATGAGACCGAGACCAGGGTGATGCTGATCCTGCATCGGATCTACATGCCGGTGCTGCATTGGGCGGTCGCCAACCGCGGCATCATGCTCGGTGGCGCGTTCGGCCTCGTGCTGATGACGGTTGCGCTCAGCCGGTTGCTTGGCCTCGAATTCCTGCCGAAGCTGGAGGAGGGCAATCTCTGGATCCGCGCCACGCTGCCGCCGACCATCTCGCTCCAGGAAGGCAACTCCTACGTCAACGAGATGCGCAAGGTGATCCGCGCGCGGCCTGAAGTGGAATCCGTGGTGTCGCAGCACGGCCGCCCCGATGACGGCACTGACGCCGCCGGCTTCTTCAACGCCGAGTTCTTCGCGCCGCTCAAGCCCGCGAGCCAATGGCCCGGCACCCGCGACAAGGAAGAGCTGACTGCGCAGCTGCTCAAGCAGCTCGACGATCGCTTCCCCGGCGTCGAGTTCAACTTCTCGCAATATCTCCAGGACAACGTCTCCGAAGCCGTCTCCGGCGTGAAGGGCGAGAACTCGATCAAGCTGTTCGGCAGCGATCTCCAGGCGCTGACCGACACCGCCAACAAGATCAAGTCGGTGCTGGCAACCGTGCAGGGCGTCACCGATCTTGCGGTGTTCACCTCACTCGGGCAGCCGACCATCCAGATCGACATCAACCGTGCCAAGGCCGCGCGCTACGGCCTCGCGCCGGGCGACATCAATGCCACCATCAAGGTCGCGATCGGCGGCGACACCGCCGGCGACATCTACGAGGCGGGAAGCGACCGCCACTTCCCGATCATCGTTCGTCTCGCGCCGGAATTCCGCAGGAGCGCCGAGGCGATCCAGAATTTGCGGATCGGCGCGCCCGGACCGAACGGCACCGTCACGCAGATCCCCCTGAGCGAGGTCGCCACCATCAGCCTCGTCTCGGGAGCGGCCTACATTTATCGCGAGCAGCAGGAACGCTATCTGCCGATCAAGTTCTCGGTGCGTGAGCGCGACCTCGGCAGTGCGATCCGAGAGGCGCAGCAGAAGATCGCCGATCAGGTGCAGCTGCCGCCCGGCGCGCACATGGATTGGGTCGGCGAATTCGGCAATCTCCAGGACGCGATCCGGCGATTGTCGATCGTGGTGCCGATCTCGCTGGCGCTGATCGGCGTCCTGCTCTGGTTCAATTTCGGCTCGATGACCGACACGCTGCTCGCCATGAGCGTGATCCCGATGGCGATCTTCGGCGGCGTGCTCGGTCTCTTGATCACCGGCACCGCCTTCAGTGTCTCGGCAGCGATCGGCTTCATCGCGCTGTTCGGCATCGCCGTGATGGACGGCATCATCATCCTGTCGCAGTTCAACCAGCTCATCGAAGAGGGCATGGACCGCATGAGCGCGGTGATACGCACCGGCGAATTGCAGCTTCGGCCGGTGCTGATGACCTGCGTCGTCGCGGGCATCGGTCTGTTGCCGGCCGCGCTGTCGGAAGGCATCGGCTCGCAGGTGCAGAAGCCGCTCGCGGTGGTCGTAGTGACGGGCATGATGCTCGCGCCGATCGTGATCCTGGTGACGCTGCCGGTGCTGATCTCCTTCTTCTCCCGCCGCGCACGCTGACGCTGCCAATCACAGCATTCGCTGCGCGATCCGCACCAGCATCATGGTGCCGAGGCCCAGCAGCATCAGGCTGGCCAACCGGCTGCTCATCGACAGCATGCGCGGCGTCAGCCGTGATCGCGCCGTTGCCACGATCGTGCTGAGCACGGTCCACCAGATCGCGGAACCGACGAAGACACCGGCGATCAACGGGGCTGCCGCGGCTTGCATGGAGAAGGCGTGCAGCGCAGCCAGAAACAGGATGACGGTCAGCGGATTCGTGAACCCAAGCGCGATGGCGCTGAGATAGGCGCGCGCCAGACGTACGTTGTCGACGTCGTCGGTCGTCTGGAGCGCGACCGAGCCGCGATGGGTCCGGATCGCGAACCACAGCAGCGTGAGCGCCGAGACGATGCCGAAGCCGGCGGCATTGGCCTCGACCCAGGGCTGTGCCAGTGAGCCCAGTCCCAAAACCGCGAGGGCGCTGTAGGTGAGATGCACGGTCGCGGCGCCGAAGCCGGTTGCGAGGCCCGTGGCCATGCCTGATGCCAATGTGCGCTGAATGCACAGCATGCCCATCGGTCCGATCGGGGCGGCGACGGTGAAACCAATTCCAATGCCGGAAAAAAGCGCGGCAAGATAATGCGATAAAGACATGCACCCGCACGAACAAATGAAATCTGTGCGTGTGCGTAGCCCCGAAAATGAATCGCCGCCTCAACCAGAAGGGTGAGAAACGAACGAGGGCACAAACACGTTCGTGTGAGTCCAACGAGTTTGTGCCTTCGCCGACAACAGTTCCACGCCTCACTATGGAACCGTGTCGCGGTCGTTGAACCGAATTGCGCCTGTCGCGACTCAGAATCCGTAGAGTTGCGCCGGGTTGTCGACCAGGATCTTCTTGCGCACATCCGCATCCGGCGCCCATACCGGAAGCTGGTTGAGCAGGCGGCCGTCGTCGATCTGGTAGAGCGGTGCGATGTCGGTGGCTTTGCGTCCCTCGACACGGCTCGAATCCGGGTGCGGCCAGTCCGTACCCCAGACGACGCGGTCCGCATTCGCTGCGATCAGTGCGCGCGCATAGGGCGCCATGTCCTGATAGTCGGGCGCGAGCTTCGAGGAGCGATAGGCGCCGGAAATCTTGACATGGGCCTTGCCGGATTTCACCAGCGCGACCAGGTCGGCAAATCCCGGTTGCTCCAGCCCAAGCGAGGCCTCAAGGCCGCCGAAATGGTCGAATACAACGGGTACCGGTGCCGTCTCGACGAGGTCCTTGATCGCCGAGATCATGGGCAGCGTGGTGTAGAGCTGCACGTGCCAGCCGCGCGCCTTCATGCGCTCGACGGCGGCGGTGAAGCGCGGCCGGCCGACATTGGGATCATTGACGCCGCCGGTCGCGAGATTGAGGCGGACACCGCGAAAGCCGTCTGCATGCATCGTGTCAAGCTGGGCCTCGGTCGTTTTGTCGTCGATCACGGCCACCCCGCGCGCGGCCGCGCCACGCGCCTTCATGCCGAACAGCGTCGAGGAATTATCGGTGCCGTAGACACTCGGCGTCACGATCACAACGCGCTCGATATGCAGCGCCTTGTGCAGCGCGGCCATTTCTTCGGGGCTCGCCGGCTCCGGCGTGTAGACGCGGCCCGCGAAGAACGGAAATTTTTCGACATCGCCATGGATGTGGGTGTGGCAGTCGCAGGCATGCGCCGGGACGTCGAAATTAACCGGCGTCGCGGGCTGCGCCGCGCGGGCGTGGACTTTGCTGGTCATGGCTACTCCGGCGGCAAGAGAGGCAAGCAGAACGCTGCGTCGATCGAGCATGGTTTCTCTCCCCTGTTTTTATTATTCTGGCAGTGGCGTCGCGACAGTATCACATCAGCCTGGCAGCCGCTGCGCTTCGCTGCATAGCTGTTCGACGAGGTCCGCAAGCGGGCGTGAGCCGTCGACGCGCACGACCGGGCAGGGCAGCTTCGCGAGCCACGCCTCATCTTTTGCGAGACTGCGGCCGTCGCGATCGCTTGCTTCGTAGTGCGAGGCCCAATCGACGAACGACTCCGCCTCCTCATGACGCCAGCCGCCCGGTGCGACGGCATCCGCTCCGAAATGCATAGCCTCGCGGCCACGCAGGCGCTGCAAGCGGAGCTCGCGCGGCGTCGTCACAAAGACGACGAGATCGAAGAATGGGACGAGCTCGTCGCCCCAACCGGTCACGGTTCCGCTCAGCACCCAATCGAGCCGCGGCAAGAACATCTCGCGCATTAGTCGCAAACGTTCGGCGGCGGGGCGCGTGGTCTGGTAGGGCGGCGCGGTCGGCAGCCAGAAATAATCATCGCTGTCGTGATGCGGCAGCGCAAGCCTGCCGGCGAGCGCGCGGCCGATCGTCGTCACGCCGGAGCCTGAAGCTCCCATCAGATGGATGCGGCGGCTTTTCATGTTCAGATCCTGAGACTGCCCGAACCGATTGCGCGGGTGCGGCGCGCTCCCTCACGCCGCTCGACGGCGCTTCGACATTCGCCCGCTTGTCGCGGGTTGGGCGGACAATGTCAGGCCTAACGCTCCGACAATGCGCATGACCGTGCCAAACTCAGGATTTCCGGTCTCTCCGAGCGCCTTGTACAGACTCTCGCGGTTCAACCCGGCTTTCTTCGCGATCGCGCTCATCCCGCGCGCGCGAGCGACAAGGCCGAGTGCGTCGCGCACGAAATCAGGATCGCCGGTCTCTAATGCGGCCGCAATATAGGCGGCCTGACGTTCTTCTGTGTTGAGATAGTCGGCAGCGTCGAAACGCGTCGTCCTGGATGCCGCCTTGACCGTCGTTTTCGCTGCTTTTGGCATCACATTGTCTCCGCCAGTTGCTGGGCTAGCTTGATGTCGCGTCGCTGCGTGCGCTTGTCCCCGCCACACAGCAGGATCACAATCTGCGTTCCGCGCTGCACATAGTAGATCCGATAGCCCGGTCCGTAGTCGATGCGCATTTCCCGGACGTTGCGACCGACGCTCTTGCTGTCGGCGAACGCGGGCAGTGATCCGGGCAACCGCGCTGGCGTCCTTGAGGCGGGTCAGCCACTCCGAAAAATGCTCGGTTTGCCTCACCTCGATCATGAGGTGCAAATGTAGCCCATGGGCTACAAAATGTCAAAGGAGGGTGGGTGCCTGGGCGGTGGAGAGCCCAAAGGCGTTGCGGAAACTACTGCCCGGATGGCGTGCGCAGGCCGTGCCAGGCGTCACGGACCTGCTGGTAGTGCACCTCGGGCAGATAGTCCGGCGTGTTCAGGCTCAAGGTCTTGACGTCGAGATGGCCGACGGCGCTGAGCAGCGTATAGGACGCGATCACGCGGTCGCGGTTGGCGCCGATCAGGCGGGCCTTGGCCTGGATCAGATCGGCCTGCGAGTTCAGCACATCCACCGTCGTGCGCTGTCCGCCGGCGGCCTCGCGCTGCACGCCCTGGAGCGCGACGGTCGCCGCCTTCACTTCGGACTCCGATGCCGAGACCGCGATCTTGGCGCCTTCATGGACAACCCACGCGCTGACCGCCGCCGTGCGCGCCTGGTTGCGCACCTGGTCGAGCACGAGCCGGCTCTGCGCCGTGATCTCCTTGGCCTGCCGGGTCTGTGCGGCGGCCTGGCCACCGTCGTAGATCGGCACGGTGACATTGGCGACGATCGAGGCCTGATCTTCGGCGAAGGTGCCGAGCGTCGGGTCGTTGTTACGGCTCTTGCTGGCGCTGCCCTGGACGCTGGCGCTCGGCAGCAGCGCGCCTTCGGCGACGCGGATGTTGGTGGAGGCGACATCGACGTCGAAGCCGGCGGCCATCACTGCCGGGTGCTGGCGGATCGCCATCGTCAACGCGTCTTCACGGCTCTTCGGCAGATAGCGGTCGACGACTTCGGCAGCGCGAAGCTGCGACGGTGCATTGCCGATCACCTGTGCGTATATCGCCTGGCTCACCGCGAGCGCGACTTCGGCGGCGTTGAGATCGGAGAGCCCGCGGTTGAGGCGCGCCTCGGCCTGGGCGCTGTCGGTCGGCGTGACGTCGCCGGCGTTGAGGCGCCGTTGAGTGACCGAGAGCGTTTCGCGCAGGAAGGCGACGTTGGAGCGCTGCGCCTCGACCAGCGATTGGTTGGCGAGCACGTTGGTGTAGGCGGTGACCGCGTCGAGCAGCACGCCCTGGCCGACGTTGCGCAGCGCCTCGCGGCCCGACTGCACCTGGAGTTCGGCGGCGCGCACGTTGTTGGCGGTGCGGAAGCCGTTGAACAGGGTCTGCGTCACGGTGACGCCGATGATCCACGGCTTCAGATTGGCGGTCTGGATGGTGTTGTCGGGCAGCAGGTTGCGCACGGATTGCAACCCGGCGCTGAGGCTTGCCACGATCTGTGGCCGGTAGCCCGCGAGCGCCTGCGGCACGTTCTCGTCAGTGGCGCGTTGCCGCGCGCGCTCGGCATTGAGCTGCGGATTGGTCTGGTAGGCCTTGGCGAGCGCCTCCGGCAGCGCTTCCGCCCGTGCGGCGGAGGGCAGGGCGCAACAGAGTGCCAGCGTGGTCCATGTCGCGAGCACAGGAGCCACGCCCGATCGATGCCGCGTCATCACGCGACCAGCTCTGGCGGCACGCCCAATCATGTAATCCGCAAATCCCGGCTGTCCGCCCCCGCCGACGGCGGCTCTCTTAACTGTTTAACCAGCCGAGGTCCCGCAGGCAAACTGCCGCGGGGGAAACCCCCATCTATTCCGTGCTTGTTGCAGGTACATCACAGGGATTCTGCGGGAACGGCATTGCCTTACACCAGCCTGACCGCGCGCCTCCTTACCGGTTCTTGTTCACCGGCTTCCGCTTCTCGATGAACGCCGCCATGCCCTCGGAGCGGTCCTCCAGCGCGAAGGTCGAGTGGAACAGGTTGCGCTCGACGCTCATGCCCTCGGCGAGCGTGGTCTCGAAGGCGCGGTTGACCGCTTCCTTGGCCATCGCGACCGCGGGCCGCGACATCGCGGCAACCTTCTCGGCCGCGCCCATCACCTCGTCCATCAGCTTGTCGGCCGGAACGATGCGGCTGACGAGGCCGCTGCGCTCGGCTTCGGCTGCATCCATCATGCGGCCGGTGAGGCAAAGGTCCATCGCCTTGGACTTGCCGATCGCACGGGTCAGGCGCTGGGTACCGCCGATGCCGGGGATGGTGCCGAGCGTGATTTCGGGTTGACCAAATTTGGCGGTGTCGGCGGCGATGATGAAGTCGCACATCATCGCGAGCTCGCAGCCGCCGCCGAGGGCATAGCCCGCGACCGCGGCGATCGTCGGCTTGCGGCAGCGCGCGACCCGATCGCCGCCGATCGTGGCAAAATCCTCCGAGAACATGTCGATGAAGCCTTTCGGCTGCATCTCCTTGATGTCGGCGCCGGCGGCAAATGCCTTCTCGCTGCCGGTCACGACGATGCAGCCGATGGCGTCATCGGCTTCGAGATCGTCGACGGCCGCGGCGATCTCGCGGAAGACGCCGAAGGAGAGTGCGTTGAGCAGCTTCGGCCGATTCAGCTTGATGATGCCGACCGCGCCATTGCTTTCGACGATGATGTGTTCGAACGTGCTCATGCTCCACCCACGCTTTTGGTTGAGCGGGCAATGTGCCCGCTGGCGCGGTGGGCTTCAAGAGGCGCCAAAGCCATCGGAGCAGGAACGGCCGGAACACGCGGCGAGATGCGCGTTCCGCACGAGGTCCCGCGGGCCGGCGATCAGGCTGTAATCAAGCCAAAGTCACGCCATGAACATGCGTGCGGCGGAGGCCAGCGTCAGCAGCGTGCCGACGCCGATGAAGATTTTTCCGATCAGGGAGCTCTGGTCCCAGGCCGAGCTCTGCTGGCTGCTTGCCATCACCGGTGCCGGACGCGGCTGCGCGTCGGTTGCGGCGATCACCGCCTTCTGCGCCGGCGCGTTGTCCTGTTGCACGGCGCGATCGATGTCATTGAGCTGATCGGGTGCGACGACCTGGCTCTCGGCGTTCGGGGTGGCGGTGTTATCGGCCGCGGCCTGGACGTTGTCGTTGGCCCGGCCCGTCATTGCGGACGCAGCAGCCGCAGTCGGCGTATCGGCGGCGGCGAGTTGCGCATTGGCGTTGGCGACTTCCGGCGGCATCTGGCTCGAGGCCGGCGCGTCACGATTGTCGGCCTTCGTCTCATCGGCCGTTGCCACGGCGTCCTTCTTGTCGGCCTTGTCGTCGGATTTCTGCGCCGTCTTGGTGCTGTCGCGGTGGCGCGACGTGTGACGCCGCTGCTTGCTCGGCTTGACCTCGTCCGCCTGTTTGCCTGCGCTGTCCGACTTGCTGCTAGCGGCTGAACTCGGCGCCGCCTGTGCAACGCCCCCAAACAGCACGAAAAGCCCGGCCAGGAGAATCAGGGCCGCGCGCCCGCTGGCTTTCATCATGTTGACATCTCCCCAATTCCACCCGTCCCGGGAGCGAACAGAGACCCTGGGGCGTGACCACAGCGGGGCAGAAAATGGGAATCTTCGGGCCACACCGGGCAAAAGCGCGGCAAACCGTTGCGTTCGCGGCCGGCCACGGGTGCGGACGGGACTGATCGGTGTTATGAGCCGTCGCAGATTTTGACGGCCGTATCGGTCGCGCGGCCAAGCACGATCACGAATTCGTGATCGTGCCGCCGCCGGCGTAACAAACTGAAAGAACGGCCGAATTGCATGGTGAGGGCGCGCGTGCGCGGACGTGAGGACGAGTGGACCGGCCTGATGCGGTCGGCCATGGCAGGCGATGACGCAGCGTATCATCGCCTGTTGAAGGCGGTCACGCCTGTGCTGCGTGCTGCCGCGAGGCGCGGCCTGGCGCGGGCCGGGCAGCCTCCCGACCAGGCCGAGGATATCGTGCAGGAGATTCTGTTGGCGGTGCATCTGAAGCGGCACACTTGGGACAGCGAAGCCCCCTTCGCCCCGTGGCTGTTTGCGATCGGCCGCAACAAGCTGATCGACATGCTGCGGCGACGGGGGAGGCGGATCTTCGTCAACATCGACGATTTCGCCGAGACCCTGCCGGGCGAGGCGCCGCAGGAGACGGTCTCGGCCGGCGAAGTCGCCAGCCAGCTCAATACGCTGCCGCAACGCCAGCGCGACGTGTTGCAGTCGATCGCGGTCGACAGCACCTCGATCAAGGACACGGCGGCGAAATATTCGATGAGCGAGGGCGCGGTGCGGGTGGCGCTGCATCGCGGACTTGCGGCGCTGACAGCCAAACTGCGGAACCACTAGTCATGGATACCGATCAACTCATTCGCACGCTCGCGGCCGATAACGCCCATCGCCCGCCGCGCGTCGGCGCGGTGCTGACCATGGCGCTGCTGGTCGCCGCGCCCCTGTCGATTCTGATCTTCGCCACCTTCCTCGGTGTGCGTCACGACGTGATGAGCGCGATGCACAACCCGTTCTTCGACATGAAGTTCGCGGTCACGCTGTCGCTCGCGATACCCGCGATCATCGTCAGCCTGCATCTGTCGCGTCCCGAAGCCTTGCTGCGTGGCTGGGGCTGGCTGCTGCTGCTGCCCGTCGGGCTGCTCGCGGTGGCGATCGGCAGCGAGGCGATGATGGCGCCGGCCATGCCGATGACGATGCGATTGATGGGCAAGAATTCCAGGGTGTGCCTGTTGGCAATCCCTGCGATGTCGCTGCCGCTGCTTGCGGGGGCCCTGTTCGGCCTGCGCCACGGCGCGCCGTCCCACCCCGCGCTCGCCGGCGCGCTCGCCGGCCTGGTGTCGGCGGGCCTTGCCGCGACGCTGTACGCCTCGCACTGCACCGATGACTCGCCGCTGTTCGTCGCGACCTGGTACACGCTCGCGACCGCGTTGGTGACGGCAATTGGCGCGCTGGTGGGGGCGAAGGTCCTACGCTACTAGCTCGCCGGCTTCACGCCGCCGGCGTCGCGCCCTGCTGCATGCGGTGGAAGCGCAGCACCTGCTGCGCGGTCGAACTGCGCAGCGCCTCGTAAGCGTCGCGCAGCGTCACCATGTCGGTCTGCGAGCCGCCTGCGAGCTTCTCGCGCAGGGCGATGATGGCGCGGACGCTCGACCATTGCATGGCCGCGACCTTGGCGAGGATCATCACGCCCTCGACCCGGCTTTCGATCATCATGGTCTCGGCGGTCTCGACTGCGACGCCCGCAAGCGCGGCAAGCCCTGCGTTGGTTTCGTCGAACTTGCCTTGCTCCGCGAAGGTGGCGACCTGGAGCTCGGTGAGGCGGCCGTCCTCGTGCAGCGACTTCACCAGCGCGCGCGCCCTCTCGGTCTGCCTGGTCATGCTGGCGGCGCGGATTCGCTGCGCCGCTTCCTGGACCACGCTGGACACGTCGTCCGCGAGCTCCGGATGCGCGGCCTCCAGCTTCCTGCGCACGGCCAAGGAGGCCTTCGCGACCAGCTTCAAATAATGATGGCGGGGCAGGTCGGCCCGCAGGCCGATGGAGCTGGCGAGGTCGTCGTCACGTTCGGCGCGGGTCACGAGGTCGGCGAGACTTCCCTCCGACAGTTGCGCGCCCGGATTGTTGACGGTCGATTGCACCACGTCCTCGTCGCCGCGGGTCACCAGCACGTCGCTCAGCGCTTCCGACAGTACCCGCCGCAGCGAGATCGCCTTGAGATGGGCCTGGCCCCTGGTGCGCGCGATCTCGATCAGGGTCGCCTCGTCCAGCCGTTCGGATTTCGACAGCACCGGGCCGGAAACCTCGATCACCTCGTCGAGCGCGAGCGTGCGGATGATCTTCGGCGGCGCAGCCGCGATCGATGCGAGGCGTTCGGCGAGCAGCGCCCTGGCGGACGTCTCGATCTGCTCGATCAGGCATTGGAACACGTCGTCGAACACGCGGACGTGGTCGTCGGAATAGTCCAAGGCGTTGCCCACGAAGAGATCGGTGACGCGGCGCAGCGTCTCGACCCGGTGCGCGACGGTGCCGTGCGAGAGCGCAGTTTGCAATTCCTCGAGCAGACTTTCGGATGATTTTACGGCTTTGGATCTCATTGCCCTGTCCTGGAGCGTTCGGCCCGGCCGCGGCTTCTGTCGCGCCGGGAGAAAATGGATTGGTCAGCTGGTTGCAATGCGGTTGCGCCCCTGTGCCTTGGCGGAATAGAGCGCGCTATCGGCGCGCACGAGAAACGTGTCGGCAGTATCGTTGTCGCGTAGTGTCACGACGCCCGCGGAAATGGTCACGCGCATGCCCGGGGAGAATGCGCTCCAGTCCAGATCGGCGACGATCCCGCGCAGGCGATCGAGCATGCGCGACGCCGCATCGCCGTCCATCCCAGGCAGCAGCAGCAAGAATTCCTCGCCGCCGTAGCGGCCGAAGCAGTCGGCCGGGCGGATATTGGCGAACATTGTGATCGCGAAGGTGCGCAGCACCTCGTCGCCGACGGGATGGCCGTGGGCGTCGTTGATGCGCTTGAACCAGTCGAGGTCGATCAGCGCGATCGCGCAAGGCCTCGATGTCTGCCGCGATTTTTCGATCTCGGCGTCGAGAAGTCGCATGATGCAGCGGCGGTTGTAGGAGCCGGTGAGCTCGTCGAGCTCCGCCAGCTCCTCGATGCGCTGATAGGCGGCCTTCAGCTCGATGCTGCGCCGGTACAGGATCTTGCGCAGCGTGGCGCCGAACAGGCCGAGGAAGGCGCACTGGCCGATCACCAGCACGAAGCACAGCATCGAGGCGGCCCGTTGCAGCTGGGTCGTCACCGGCAGTCCGATTGGCAAGTCCGAGGCGAGGAAAACCAAGGCGAGCCCGCACGTCGCAAGGCCCCAGGTGAGCATCGCCTGACTAGAGGTCATACGAAGCGTGCCGAAGGCGAAGATCAGGAACAGCACGGCAAGGAACGCAACTCCGACTGTCGGCACCGCGAGCAGGAACAGCAGCTGCAGCGTCATATGCGCCGAGATCTGGAAGACGGTGAGGTAATGATCCTCGAACCGGTCGCCGAAGCCCGCTTCCGACAGCACGGTGAAGGTCCCGATGATCAGAAGGCCGCCGAGCCAGAACAGTGACGGAACGCCCATGGAGATCACGCCGTCAAAAGCGTAGAGCAGCAGGACGGAGGCGCCGAGCGAGTAGCTCGCCACCTGGCCGACATACATCTGGCGCCGCTGCCGGATCCGGCGCGCGAGGACTTCGGGTGCCGCCGCTTCGGTGGTCAGGGCGAGATCCGCGGCCTCAGCGGCATTCCTCTCGGGAAAGGACGTCGCAGCCGTGCTCATGGTCCCGCCAATCGTGGATGTCAGCCCAAAAATCTACGTGGCAAGCCTTTAGGTTTGGTATCCTTCGAAACCGAATCCACGCTGTACAGCGCGGCAGCGCGGGACGTCGACCGTCCCAGGAATTTGCCGGCGATTAGGCATCGTGTGCGACGCGGTCGAGCCAAAGCAGGGCTTCGGAAGACATATGTCGTGCTAAGCTGCTAAGGTTCCATGCACGTCGGGCCGTCTAAGCTGGGACGGCATTGCTCAGGAAAGTGCTTCATTACTATGTTACCGTTCTTGAGCGAAGCGCCCAGCCGCGGGTGGCAACAGGAAATTTCGCGTCTGTGGGGTAGATCACACAGCTTCCCGTACGACTGCGGTAGGTTGAACAATTTTACCCCTCCCGTCGAACCGTCTGCCGCATCCACCCGACCAACCTTGCGAGACGGTCTTTGAGCGTGACACAAGCGGCTTCGGACGAGATCCTGATCGCCAGGATCGCTCAAGGCGACCGGCTCGCCATGCAGGTGCTGTACGGGCGGCACCATGTCAGGGTGTATCGGTTCGGCCTCCGGCTCGTGCGGGACGAGCAGGCGGCGGAAGACCTCATCAGTGAGGTATTTCTCGATGTCTGGCGTCAAGCCGGCAAGTTTGAGGGCCGATCCGCCGTTTCCACCTGGCTGCTGGCCATTACCCGATTCAAGGCCCTGTCTGCGCTCCGGCGCAGGAAGGATTTTGAGTTGGACGACGACGCCGCGAACGCGATTGAGGATACGTCCGACAATCCGGAAACGGCGGTGCAGAAGAAGGATACCAGTGAAGCGTTGCGGGAGTGTCTGACGGGCCTCTCGCCGGACCATCGGGAAATCGTCGATCTCGTCTACTACCACGAGAAGTCCGTGGAAGAGGTGGCCGAAATCGTAGGCATCCCGGAGAACACTGTGAAGACGCGCTTGTTCTATGCGCGCAAGAAATTGGCCGAACTGCTGAAAGCAGCCGGCATTGAGCGAGGCTGGCCATGATGGCTTTGAGCAAGAAGATGCTGGAGCAAGAGCCCGGTGAAATTGAACTGCTGCTGCCGTGGCACGCCGCCGGCACGCTGAACCCGCGCGATGCGCGCCGCGTCGACGAGGCGCTGGCGCGCGATCCCGAGCTCGCGAAGCAATATGCCGCGATCCGCGGCGAGTATGAAGAGACCATCCATCTGAACGAGAGCCTGGGTGCTCCGTCGGCGCGCGCGATGCAGAAGCTGTTCGCCGCGATCGACGCCGAACCTGCGCGGGCGGCCGGTTCGCTGCCGCTGTCGGCGCGCATCGCCACCTTCTTTGCGAGCCTGTCGCCGCGCACGCTGGCCTGGTCGGCGAGCCTTGGCGCCATGGCGCTCGTGCTGCAAGCCGGAATCATCGGCGCCGTGTTGACGAAGACCCAGACTGCGACCTTCCAGACTGCTTCGCTCTCGACCAGCGCTCCGCTTACACGCGACCTCGGCACGACCGTCCCGCCAGCGCGCGCGCTGGTGCGCTTCACGCCCGAGGCGCGCGTCGCCGACATCACCGCATTGCTCGACGGCTACCAGGCTTCGATCATCGGCGATGCCAAGGGCGGCATGTTCCGCCTCCAGTTCGACAAGGCGATGAGCCAGGACGAACTCGCCTCGCTGCTCGGCAAGATGCAGCGCGAGAAGTTCGTCAACCTCGCCGTCGCGGCGCCGTAAGGCGCTTCCAAGCCGATGATGCGCAAGTCCGAAAGTGGAGTGAGAGCCGGGGCCTGCGCTTCGTCGGTCGGAGCCGCGCTTTTGCTCGCCGCCTGTCTCGGCGTCGAGGTTGCGCAGGCGCAGGCGATCATGCGCACGCCGACGATTAGCGTCCCCTCCCGAATGCCCACGATTTCTCCCGGCGTCGCCGCACGCGTCAGTCCCGGTGTTGCCGCCAGAGCGGTGGCCGTCGGCCGCGGTCCGGGTCCGACCGTGACGACCAGGATTTCGGCGCGGATGGGACCGACGCCGGTGCTGCCTTATGCGCGCTACTCCCCGAACCTCTATCCCGCCTGTACCGCGCCCGATCGCGACGCCGCCGGCGAATGCCTGGCGCAGCAGAACGCAGGCGGCGATGGCTCGGGCAAATCGGGCAAGAAGACCGCCGCAAAGGGGCGCGGCAACAACACGCCTGTCGCCGCGGATCTGCGCACCTTCGCTGGCGAATTCGTCGCCGAGATCGACGGCGGGCTGTCGTTGACCCAGGCCGACGAGCTTGCGCGTCGCCATGGGCTGACCCGCGTGTCTTCCGAGAACTTTCCGCTGATCGGGGCAACGTTCGGACTGTTCCGCATCACCGACGGCCGGCCCTCCGCGACGGTGCGGCGTGAATTCGCGGCGGACGGTAGCGTGCGCTCGGTCCAGCCGAACTTCCGCTATCTGCTCCAGGATCAGAAATCGTCGGTGCCGACCGAGGGAGATCCCGCGCAATATGCGCTGGCCAAGCTCCGCCTGCCGCAGGCACACACGCTGGCGCATGGTGCCAATGTGACGGTAGCCGTGATCGACTCCGGCATCGACGCCCAGCATCCGGAACTTGCCAATTCCATTGCCGACAATTTCGATGCGCTCGGCAGCGCCGAAGGCCCGCACATTCATGGCACCGGCATTGCCGGCGCTATCGTGGCGCATGGCAAGCTGATGGGCAGCGCGCCCGAGGCGCGCCTCATCGCCATCCGCGCCTTCGGCGGCACCACCGGCGGGGCCGAGAGCTCGTCCTACATCATCCTGCGCTCGCTGAACTATGCCGCCGAGCATGGGGCGCAGATCGTCAACATGAGCTTTGCCGGTCCGAAGGATGCGGTGATCGAGCGGGCCATCGCCGCGACCGCCGCGCGCGGCCTGGTGCTGATCGCGGCCGCCGGCAATGCCGGCGCGAAGTCGCCGCCGCTCTATCCGGCCGCCAATCCCAACGTGATCGCGGTCAGCGCGACCGACCAGCAGGACAGGCTGTTCACCGCCTCCAATCGTGGCAACTACATCGCAGTCGCGGCCCCCGGCGTCGATATCTTCCTGCCGGCGCCTGACGGCAAATATCAGATGACGTCGGGCACCTCGTTCTCGGCCGCCTATGTCTCCGGCGTCGCGGCGCTGCTGCTCGAGCGCAACTACGCCTTGAAGCCGGAAGCACTGCGCACGACGCTGGCGAAGACGGCGCGCGACCTCGGTTCACCGGGCCGTGATGATCTGTTCGGCGACGGCGAGGCCGACGCGTTTGCCGCGGTCATGGCCGTTCCCGCCGCCGGCGCGACGCCGGTCGCGGCCGCGTCCGGTACAACAAAACGTGAAGATATCGAGAAGCGTCGCGACGAGCCTGGCATCCGCGCATTAGAGCAACCTTCGTTGTCGAGCACTGAGGATAAAGCCACGGTTTCTCAGGCGGATAAGCCGGCGACGCGATAGCGGCTGCGACAACTTTGCGCGCAGCGCGAAGGTCGAAAAATCAAACGCTGCATTGAACGTTCGGCCCGCTGCCACGACCAAATTATGTGGGAGCGGTTATCCCTCCCCATAAGTCATATTAGGCGCGAGCGCCCATCCACCCCAAGCGCCCATATGGCTCGACCCGTCCGGTTGTCCCCCCGGACGGGTCTTTTCTTTTTGGACGTCCCATTCCTCGAAGCCCTGCGCGAGATCAGCTTCCGGTTGGAGATCGTGGTTCACCCATCGCCACCGCTCCGCCGGCACGCCGCAAGCGCGCTATGCTTGTGCGAAGCTTGACTCCAAAACGCCTTGAATCTCCGCACGACTACGGAGTTTCGCGACGAAAACATCGTCGTTGCTGGACAAGTCAAAACTTTTCCACAAAATATTCACGTCGCGTCTAAATTGATTCGTGTGCGTTGCGTCGCGTCCGTATTTTCTCCTGACGGGCTGATTTATGACACATCGCCAAGAGGCTATTCGCGACGTGGCTATTGGCCGCGACGTTGCGGCACGCTGGTGCGCTCTCGCCGAGCAGCGGCTGGTGCATCTCTCCGAGATGTTCGAGACCGGACGCTGGCGCCGCTATCACTCCGAGATCGCATTTCTCGAAAACATCCAGGAAGCCAAGCTCGCCGTCCAGACCTGGCGCGCGCTTGCCACCGGCGCCGACGTCGCCACGGCGGCCGCGAGCGTGTCGCCCGCATTCGGCTGGTCGCCGGCGACAATGCCCCGCATGTTTCCGCGCGAGGCGCAGACCGTGCAACCGAAGGCCGTGCACATCGTCCCGGAGACCGCCGTGCCGGTCAGGCTCGATCCGAAGCCGGGCGTTCTCGCCGAAATCTCCGAAGCCCCGACCGCGCTGGTCGCCGCGCCTGCCCCGATGGCACCGCTCAAGGTGCCGGCTGCCATGGCGCCACCCACCGCGCCCGTCGCAATGACAGGACCCAAGGTGCCGGCCGCGACCGCAGCGCCCAAGGCGCTGGCGGCGATGGCAGCGCTTCTGCCGCAGTTCTCTCCGCCGGCAGCCGAAATTGTCGCAGCCCCCGAGCGCTTGGTTGAGTTCACCTTTAACCTCGACGGCCTCGAAGCCAAGTACCCGCTGCTGCGGAACGCGTTCTAGCTTTCGGAAGCCAGAGGCGAGGAACGGCAGCTACCGCCGCACCGCATTCCCGCCGACCATCAATTGCGCAAAGCGCTGGGCGCCGTCCACCGACAGATCGGACGTCACGGCGCGCGCGTGATCGAGCCCGACCACGGCGCCACGCGGGGTTTCCGAGATCATGTTGTTGTTGACGAGCGCGGTGCCTGCGCCGGGCACGACGGACACCCCGACGCCGGCCAGTGCCTTGCGGATCACGTTGCCCGTGATCGCGACGTCGCGGAGATATTTGCCCCAGCCGGCGACGATGCCGTAGGACGGCGCATTCTCGATGACGTTGCCGATGACCGATGAATCCGCCTCGATGTAGATGCCGATGCCGGCATCGTCATCCGGTGCGGTGCCGATCGGCCGCTTCGGGATCAGATTGCGGATGATGTTGCCCTGGACCACGGCGATGCGGCCGCCTTCGTTGAAATTGCAGACGGAGACGCCGACGGCGGCGCCGTCCACAATATTATTGGCGATCACCGCGGCCTCGAACGCGAACTCCGAATACAGCGCGACCTCGCGCACGTCGCTGACGCTGTTGCCGGTGATGTGGATGTTCGAGGCCGAGTTGCCGCGCACGGCGGAGTAATCGCAGTTCTTGATGCGATTGCCGCGCACGATGACGTTGCCGGCGCGGAACGCGTTGATGGCGTTGCCGTACTGGCCGGAGCCGCCGGGGCCGGCCTTGATGTCCTCGATGCGGTTATCAGTGACCAGCGTGCCGTCATCGCCGATAGCCGTGCGCAGGATCTCGATGCCGTTGTCGTTGGTGCCGGTGATGGTGTTGTGGGAGACGCTGAGTCCCCTGGCGTCGAACGACACCACCGCCGTCACCGCGATGTTGGTAAAGATGTTGCCCGAGATGTCGCCGGAGACCTGCTCGAGCCAGATGCCGCTGCCGCCGGAGCCCGTGATTTCGCAACCGGTGATGCGGACGTCGCGCCCGCCGAGTACGTGGATCAGCCCGCGCCGCGTCGGCAGCGGAATGCCGCCGCCATCAAAGGTGATGCCGGAAAGGCCGATTGCATCGGAGCCGTCGCTCTGGATCGCCGATGCCCCGCCGGTGAAGACGAATTTTGTCGCGCCGCGCACGCCGATCAGTTGCGCGCCATTTGGCAACCGCAACAGTCCGCTGCGATAGATGCCGGGTGGCAGCGCCAGCGGCATCTGCGCGCGCGCGGCCTCGTCGATCGCACGCTGGAGCGCGCGGGTCTGATCCTCGCTGCTACCGGGTCGCACGCCATATTGCGTGGCGTCGCGGCCGAGCAGCGACGTCAGCGGCGCCGCACGCGCGGCGTCGGCCGGTATCGCGAGCGCGCCGGCGATGCCTGCGGTCGAAGCTCCGATGAGATTGCGGCGATTGAGGTCCATGGATGCGTCCTCCGGCGGACGCGGGGGTCCGCAGCGGTTAGGTAGCGCAGGGCCGCTGGTTGCGTGAGGATTGTTCGCGGTAGGGTTAAATGTTTACCGGAGAGACGGTCCGTAGGGTGGGCAAAGCGGAAGCGTGCCCACCATTCAGCGGCAGATCGGAACAAGTTGGTGGGCACGGCGCAAGCGCGCCTTTGCCCACCCTACGAAGTCGGTGTGTTGCGCCCCTTCCGTGCCAACTGCACCATCTCCATCAGCATCGCTTCCCCGGCGTCCACCAATTCCTCGAGCGTGATCCGCGGCGCGCCCTTGCGGCGCACGGCGCCACTGCGCGCGAGCAGGGGAATATGGATGAACGCGGCGAGCTTTGGCCCGCCGGCCCTGACGTTTTCGATCGCGCGCCAGCTCAGGTAATTGCAGAGATAGGCGCCGGCGTCGCGCGAGGGGCGCGCGTCGATGCCGGTGAGGCGGGCGGCGCGCAGCAGCCTTGCGGTGTGCGGGCCGAAAATCATCGCGTCCGCATTGCCGGCGATGCCGCGCTTGCTCGAGCGGGTCTTGGCGGCATCGGGCCAGAGCATGGTGACGGCGTTGCGCGCGCGGCTCTCGATGCGCAGATAGGGCGTGCGTGCGG
The DNA here is from genome assembly GCF_055811255.1 of Bradyrhizobium sp. MI1.11. Classification (NCBI taxonomy): domain Bacteria; kingdom Pseudomonadati; phylum Pseudomonadota; class Alphaproteobacteria; order Hyphomicrobiales; family Nitrobacteraceae; genus Bradyrhizobium; species Bradyrhizobium sp. MI1.11. The sequence goes on along the minus strand of NZ_JBVVPM010000006.1, from coordinate 147,840 downwards.
CGAGGCCGAACATCAGCAGCGCATCGGGCTTCTCTTTCGCAAGCACCTCCGGCAATTGCCGGTCCACCGCGGCATAGGTGACCGGGAAGATGTGGCTGGAGATCGCGGCATCGTCGAGTGCGGGACGGCGCAATTGCGCCAGCCGGGCGACCAGCGGCTGGGTCGGATTGTAGGGCGCGCCGGGAAACGGGCCGAAGCCGGTGAGGAGAATGCGGAGCTTGTCGCTCATTGCAGCAACTCCAGGATCTTTTCGGCGGCGAGCGCCGGCGTGAGATGGCCGTCGGCGACCTCAGTCTCGATCTTCCGGACCTTGGTCCGCACCGACGCCTCGCTGCGCAACCGCGCCAGCATGCGCTGCTCCAGCATCGACCACATCCATTTCACCTGCTGCTCGCGCCGCCGTGCGGCGAAGTCGCCGGATGCAATCATCGCCTTGCGGTGATCGAGGACTTTCTGCCAGATCTTCGCGATACCGTCACCAGTCAGCGCCGAATAGGTCTCGACCGGCGGATGCCAGTGCTCGGAGCGCGGCGTCAGGATATGCAGCGCGCCGCGATAATCGGCGGCAGTGATGTTGGCGCGCTTGAGATTGTCGCCGTCGGCCTTGTTGATCGCGATCATGTCGGCGAGCTCGACCAGGCCCTTCTTGATGCCCTGCAATTCGTCGCCGCCGCCCGGCAGCATCAGGGCCAGGAAGAAATCGGTCATGTCGCAGACCGCGGTTTCGGACTGGCCGATGCCGACGGTCTCGACCAGCACGACGTCGAAGCCGGCCGCCTCGCACAGCAGCATCGCCTCGCGTGTCTTGGCCGCGACGCCGCCGAGCGTGCCGGAGGACGGCGAGGGGCGGATGAAGGCGTCGTCAGAGGCCGCGAGCCGGGCCATCCGCGTCTTGTCGCCGAGGATCGAGCCGCCGCTACGCGCCGAGGACGGATCGACCGCGAGCACCGCGACCTTGTGGCCTTGCTCGATGAGATGCGTTCCGAGCGCGTCGATGGTGGTGGATTTGCCGACGCCGGGCGAGCCGGTGATACCGACGCGCACTGCCCTGCCGGTATCGGGCAAGAGCATCTGCACCAGCTCGCGCGCCAGCGCCTGATGGTCGCTGCGCCGGCTCTCGACCAGCGTGATGGCCCGCGCCAGCGCCGCGCGGCTGCCGGCGCGGAGGTCATGGGCGAGGGATTTGATGTCGATGGATTTGCTACTGGTCATGATTGTCTTCGCGTCCGGCCGCTACCGACCCGACCCGCGAATGTGTCGCTCAGCACAGGATTTTAGCGGTGGAAGATGGATTTGGATAATGTCCCAAACGATCTCGGCTTTCGTCATATGGTAGGCGTGGCGCAGCAGATTTCCGAAATCGATCATTTTGCGCCAGTCGATTCCTGGCTCGGCTCGCTTTACGTCATCTGGAATGGATCTCGAAGCCTCACATACGATCTCGAGAAGACGTTCGATTGCCAGGCGAGCGGTTTTTTCAGAGACGAATTGCTCAAATGTGGAGCCCTTCACGACACTTTCGATGTCGGTGATGGCTTCCAGGATATCTCGCAGTCGGTCTTCCACGGTCGGCGGCATTCAGAAGACCTCGATCAGATCATCTGCGATGCGTTCGGCGATGCGCGGCTTCAGCAGGTCCCGCATCGATATCTGGGCCTGAAGGCCAAGATGGCCTTCGATCAAGTGCAGGACCTTAAAGTAATCGAACCGTGGCGCTTCCTCACGCGAGGTCGTCTCGACCAGGACGTCGAGATCGCTGTCGGGGCGGGCGTCGCCTCGCGCGCGCGATCCAAACAAGTAAAGGTGCGTGATTCCGGCAGCTCTTAGATCGGGAGCGAGCTCCCTGAGCTTCCCTATGAGTGTCTGGACTGGAATATCTGCGACCTCGGTCATGACCAGATGTTAGCACAGAGCAGCCGCCCGTCCCAGTATCGGGCGGGTCGGCTCAGCCCTCGGTGGGGCAGGCGAGGGCCCGCCCGCCCGATATCACCGGGATGTCGCCGCCACCCCGGTCCGCACCGGTTTCACCTTGCGCCACGCCCAGACCAGCACCGGCCACAGCAGCGCCCCGATCGCCATGGCGGCGAGGATCGCGGCCACGGGGCGCTCGAAAAACGGCAGGATGCTGCCGTCCGACTTGATCAACGAGGTCACAAAAGCCTGCTCGACCATGGTGCCCATGACGATGCCGAGCACCATCGCGGCGACGGGATAGCCGTTGGCTTCCATGACATAGCCGATCACGCCGAAGGCGGCGACGGTGACGATGCCGAACATGTTGTTGCCGATCGCGAACGAGCCGACCGCGCAGCACAGCATGATGATCGGCATGATGGCGGAGCGCGGTGCCAGCAGGATGTAGGCGGCAACCCGGATCATGGCGATGCCGAGCGGGATCATCAGGATGTTCGCGATGATGAACATCAGATAGATCGCGTACATGCTCGACGCTTTCTCGGTGAACAGCGTCGGCCCGGGGTTCAGCCCCTTCATGTAGAGCACGCCGATCGCGATCGCGGCGATGGTGTCGCCGGGGATGCCGAACAGCAGCGACGGCACCCAGCCCGAGGCGATGCTGGCATTGTTGCTGGCGCCGGCCTCGACCAGGCCTTCGACATGGCCGGTGCCGAATTTCTCCGGTTCCTTGGAGAAGCGCTTCGACATTGCATAGGAAACCCAGGCGGCCATGTCGGCGCCGGCCCCGGGCAGCACGCCGATGATGATCCCGACGATGTTTCCGCGCGTCATCTGCCAATGGTATTTCTTGGTCAGCTTCCACTGGCCGGCCATGATGCTCCCGAATTTGCGCCGCGGCAGCGGCGGCGGCTCGGGAGTCAGCATCGCGCGCATGACCTGGGCCACTGCGAATACGCCGACCAGCGCGGGGATCGGCTCGATGCCGCCGAACAGATCGGTGAGGCCGAAGGTGAAGCGCGGCACGCCGCCGGGATTCTCGATGCCGACGCAGGAGACCAGCAGGCCGAGGAACATGCCGGCGATCGCCTTCACCGGCGAGGAGCGCGCCACCAGCGTCGCGCACATCAGGCCGAGCAGCGCCAGCCAGAAATACTCGAAGGTCGAGAACGACAGCGCGATCTCGGCCAGCGGCGGCGCCAGGATCATCAGCGACAGCACGCCGGCGATGCCGCCGACGGCCGAGAACCACACGCCGGCCCCGAGCGCCAGCTCGGCCTGTCCCTTGCGGGTCATGGCGTAAGCCTCGTCGGCATAGGCGGCGGACGCTGGCGTGCCGGGGATGCGCAGCAGCGCCCCGGGGATGTCGCCGGAGAAGATCGCCATCGAGGACGCGGCGACGATGGTCGCGATCGCCGCGATCGGCGAGAGATAGAAGGTGACGGGGACGAGCAAGGCGGTTGCCATCGTCGCCGACAAGCCCGGCAGCGAGCCGATCACGAGCCCGTACACCGAGGCTGCGAACATCGCGATGATGACCTCCCAGGTGGAGATCAGTGCGAACGCTTCAATCAGGGTTTTCAGCATGGGATCACCAAGGCGTCGGCAACAGGCCGGCGGGAAGCGGCACGCGCAGCAGCTTGCCGAAGATCAGGTGGATAGCGAACGGCGACAGCGCTGCGAGCGGCAGCGCCAGCTTCCACTTCGCCCCCAACGCGGTCGAGGTGACGTAGACCATGATCGCCGCGGTTATGATGAAGCCGAGCCGGTCGGCCGCCACCACGTAGAACAGCAGCAGCGCCGGCGGCAGCAGCGCGCGCAGGCCGTACAACTTTCCCTGCGGCGGCGGGGCAGCCGCTAGCTGGCCATCCTCGAGCGGGATCAGCTCTTCCGCGTCCTCGAAGGTGTGGCCGATCCCGAACACGATCGCGAGCCCGCACAGCGCCAGCCCAATGCCGATCACGAGCGGAAATACGTTGGGGCCGACCGGCTGCCCGGGCACCGGCGGCAGCAGCCAGCCGCCATAGGCGGCTGCTGTGCCGAGCACGACGAGAAACGATCCCGTGACGGAGTCGGGAAGGCGCATGGGAGAATCCTATGAGATTTCTTCTCCCTCGCCCCGTTCTTACGGGGAGAGGGGTGGGGTGAGGGGCTGCGTCCACGATGGAGGTGAAAGCCGGACTCGCGGAGCCGCGTCCTCACCCGAATTTGCGCTGCGCTCAAATCGACCTCTCCCCCGCAAGCGGGGAGAGGTGACAAATCACGCCTTGCTCAGACCCGCCGCCTTCATCGCTTCGCCCATCTGGGCGTCGCCCTTGTCCATGAAGCTTGCGAACTGGCCGGCATCGCCCCACACGGTGCCGAAGCCCCGATTGCCCATGAAGTCCTTGAACTCGGCGGAGTCATAAACCTTCTGCAGCGCCGCGGTGAGCTTCGTTGCGATCTCCGGCGGCAGGCTCTTCGGCGCGCCGATGCCGCGCCAGGCGCCGGTCGCGTAGTCGATGCCCATCGCCTCCTTCAGCGTCGGCACGTCCTTGAAGATTGGATTGCGCGCCGGCGCCATGATGGCAAGGCTCCTGGCCTTGCCGGCCTCGATGATGGCGCGGGCTTCCGGCACCGAGCAGGTGGTGAGGTCGAGGCCGCCGGCGGCGAGGTCCTGCATCGCGGGTGCGGCGCCGTTCGACGGAACCCAGGCGACCTGGTTGGCGGGCAGGCCCATCGCCTGCATCCAGCCGACCAGCGCGAGATGCCAGATGCCGCCCTGGCCGGTGCCGGAGGCCTTGAACTTGCCGGGAGGGGCCGCCTTGATGGCTTCCGCGAGTTCCTTCACCGTCTTGTAAGGCGAGGAGGAGGAGACCTGGATGCCCGGGGGATCTTCGTTCATCAGCGCGAGCGGGGTGTAGCTCTTCGGCGCCAGCTCGGTCAGCCCTTGCCAGTGCATCATCGAGATTTCGACCGTGAGCATGCCGATGGTGTAGCCGTCGGGCTGCGCGGTCGCGATCGCGGTATGGCCGACGACGCCGGAGCCGCCGGTGCGATTGACCACGTTGAAGGGCTGGCCGAGATCCTTCTCCAGCAGCGCTGCGACAATGCGCGCAGTCGCGTCGGTGCCGCCGCCCGCGCCCCAGGGCACGATCACGGTGACGGGCCGCGCCGGATAGGCTTGTGCAAGTGCGGGTGTGAGGCCGAATGCGGCGGATGCCGCAACCGCAGCGGAAGAGGCCGCAAAGGTGCGGCGCGTAATCTTGGACATCAATGCCTCCCAGCGGCGCCCATGACGTCAGGCGCTCTTGTCAATGGCGACATTCTAGTCGGCTTTGCAGCGCGGCTGCAAGGCAACGCGACCAGCGCTTAGAGAGCTACGCGGCGTTGCTCACGACGGGATCACTGCGGCTCGTCCGCGTCGCCCTTTGGCCGTGCGCCACCGAAGATGCGGGTGCCTTCCGCGCTGAGATAGGGCTTCAGCGTTTCCCACGGCACGAATGCGACATATTCGCCCTCGGCGTAAGGGCCGACTGCGTAGGGCGGGTAGTGGAAAGTGAGGCCGGAACTCTTGCCCGCGTCGGTTGAAGGCGCGAGCGTCACCGCGCCGATCTTGAGCAGGCTCGGCTCCACGCTCTTGAACCATTCGTCGGTCGCGGTCTCGCTGGTATCGCGCTTCTTCTTCTCGATCTTCAACGATGCGATCACCGCCTTCACCATTGCCTTCATGGCCGCGCCGTTGTCGGCGGTCTCGGCGAAGAACGGGCGGATGGAGATGCGCTTGTTCTCCGCCTTGTCCCACAGGACCGTGTTCACATCGGAATTGGGATGGGCACCGTGGGTGTCCATATAGTCGTTGCGCAGGATGCTGACATAGCGGTCGGCAACGACGGAGCGGACCGCATATTTGCGCTCGAAGTCCCAGCCGCCATCCCTGAAGAATTGCGGATCCTCTTTGCGCGAGGCGGCGGCTTCTGCCGCGTTCTTGTCGATCCACTTCTTGCCTTCAATCAGGCAGTCGGCCGCCAGCGCCGCATCGACCTTGACCTTGTCGTCGAGGAAGACGCGGGCTTCGATGCTCTTGGTCTTGATGACCGCGTCGGGCTTGCGATCGGCGGCATGCGCGGTAGCCAACAACGCGCTGCAGGCTGCGACCAAAGTTAGCGCGCGCATCAACGCTGGCGCGGAAAATATCACGCACTGTCCTTTCGAAGGTCGATAGCGACCTACTCCGCCGCCTCGCTATGCCCGAGCCGGGCGTTCAGCTTGCGGATCAGCTCCTCGGCCGCGTCCGCGATCACGGTGCCCGGCGGGAAGATGGCTTCCGCGCCGGCCGCGTAGAGTGCATCGTAATCCTGTGGCGGCACTACGCCGCCGACAATGATCATGATGTCGTCGCGGCCCTGCTTCTTCAGCGCGGCCTTCAATTCCGGCACCGCGGTGAGGTGGGCGGCGGCAAGCGAGGAGACGCCGAGGATGTGGACGTCGTTCTCGACAGCTTGCCGCGCGGCTTCGTCGGCAGTCGCGAACAGCGGCCCGATGTCGACGTCGAAGCCGATATCGGCGAATGCCGACGCGATCACCTTCTGGCCGCGGTCGTGGCCGTCCTGGCCTATTTTTGCGACCAGGATGCGCGGGCGGCGGCCTTCCGCCTCCTCGAAGGCGTCGATCAGCGCCTGAACCTTCTCGACCCGGTTACCCATGCTGGACGCCTCCCGCTTGTAGACGCCGGTGATGGATTTGATTTCGGCGCGGTGCCGGCCGAACACCTTCTCCATCGCGTCGGAAATCTCGCCGACGGTTGCCTTCGCGCGCGCAGCGTCGATGGCGAGCGCCAACAGATTGCCGTTGCCTTCGCCGGCCGAGCGCGTCAGCGCGGCGAGCGCGGCCTCGACGTCCTTCTGGTTGCGTTCGGATTTCAGCCGCGTCAGCTTGTCGATCTGGAGCCGGCGGACATTGGTATTGTCGACCTTGAGAATATCGATCGGAGCTTCGTCGGTCGGCTTGTATTTGTTGACCCCGATCACCGCCTGCTTGCCGGCATCGATGCGGGCCTGGGTCTTGGCCGAGGCTTCCTCGATGCGCAGCTTCGGTACGCCGGCCTCGATCGCCTTGGCCATGCCGCCGAGCTCCTCGACCTCCTGGATGTGGCCCCAGGCCTTGGCGGCGAGGTCGCGCGTGAGACGCTCGACATAATACGAACCGCCCCAGGGGTCGATGATGCGGGTGGTGCCGCTCTCCTGCTGCAGGAAGAGCTGGGTATTGCGGGCAATACGCGCGGAGAAATCGGTCGGCAGCGCCAGCGCTTCGTCGAGCGCGTTGGTGTGCAGCGACTGGGTGTGGCCCTGCGTCGCCGCCATCGCTTCCACCGTCGTGCGCATCACGTTGTTGAAGACGTCCTGCGCGGTCAGCGACCAGCCGGAGGTCTGGCAATGCGTGCGCAGTGACAGCGAGCGCGGGTCCTTCGGGTTGAAGGGCCTCAAGAGCTTCGCCCAGAGCAGTCGCGCGGCGCGCATCTTGGCGACTTCCATGAAGAAGTTCATCCCGATCGCCCAGAAGAACGACAGGCGCGGCGCGAAGCGGTCGACGTCGAGGCCCGCCGCAAGGCCGGCACGAAGATATTCGACGCCGTCGGCCAGCGTATAGGCGAGCTCGAGGTCCTGCGTCGCCCCGGCCTCCTGCATGTGATAGCCGGAGATCGAGATCGAATTGTATTTCGGCATCTTCTGCGAGGTGTAGGCGAAGATGTCCGAGATGATCCGCATCGAAGGCGCGGGCGGATAGATGTAGGTATTGCGCACCATGAACTCTTTCAGAATGTCGTTCTGAATGGTCCCTGAAAGCTTCTCGGGCGGGACGCCCTGTTCCTCGGCGGCCGCAACGTAGAGCGCGAGGATCGGCAGCACCGCGCCGTTCATGGTCATGGACACGCTCATCTGGTCGAGCGGAATGCCCGCAAACAGCGTGCGCATGTCGTAGATGGAATCGATGGCAACGCCGGCCATGCCGACGTCGCCGCCGACACGCGGATGGTCGCTGTCATAGCCGCGATGGGTGGCGAGATCGAACGCGACCGAGAGGCCCTTCTGTCCGGCAGCGAGATTGCGGCGGTAGAACGCGTTGGAATCCTCCGCCGTGGAGAAGCCGGCATATTGCCGCACAGTCCAGGGCTGGTTGACATACATGGTGGGGTAGGGGCCGCGCAGATAAGGCGCGATGCCTGGGTAGGTCTCGAGGAAATCGAGTCCGGCCAGATCGGCCTCGCTATAAGCGGGCTTCACCAGAATGCCCTCGGGCGTCAGCCACGGCTCGGCGCTGCCTGATGGCGCAGCGGTGGCGGCGCGCTCGAAGGCGACGTCGGCGAAATTGGGGATGCGGCTCATGCTTTCAACCATATCATAGGCGCTTAATCATGATCCGGATGCTGATGGCTGACGATGGTCGCCATCTTCTCCGGTCCGTAATTCTGCTGCGTGGTCTGGCTTGGTAGATTGGCGATCCCGACCACCCAGCCGAGACGGGACTCGGTGCCGAACTGCCGCGTCGGCACCACGTGGTCGGGGCGGTCGAACGCGCCGGTCATGATCTCAATGCGGTCGCCGTCGATGCGGCCAAAGCTCAGCGGCGTGCCGCAGGCGGCGCAAAAGCCGCGCTCGGCGATCGAGGAGGAGCGGAAGAACGAGGGCTGCCCCTTGGTCCAGGCAAAGTCCGTCTTGTTGACGTCGGCAAAAGAGGCGAACGGCGCGCCGCTGGCCTTCTGGCACATCCGGCAGTGGCAGATCGAAACCCTGTTCGGCGCCGTCATGACTCCGAAGCGCACTGCCCCGCATTGGCAGCCGCCGGTGAGAACGGGTTTGCCTGCTTCCGTCATGGCTGCTCCATCCGTCGATACGTGTCTTGCAGCGTCGCAAGCGCATCGCCACCGGCAAAGACGAAGCCGGTGACGCCGGCTGCACGCAGCGCCGCCTCGGCATCAGTCGGGCGGCCTGCCAGATAGATAAGTCGGGCCCCGGCGGTTTGCAGGGCCTTCGCCGCGGCTTCGGCGTGTTCCGCATACACCTTGTCGCTGGAACAAAGACAGGCGAGCCCGGCACCGGAGGCTTTAAAGGCTGCAGCTAACTGGGCCGGATCGGCGAAGCCCTCGCTGTCGACGGCCTGGATGCCGCCGGTCTCGAACAAGCTCTTGGCAAAGGTCGCGCGAGCCGTGAAATCGGCGGGCGTGCCGAGATTGGCCAAGAACACTTTCGGCCGCGCGCCGCGCGCCTTCAAGGCCGCATCGGATTTGTCCCGCAGCGCCTCGAACGGTTCCGCTAGCCGGATCGGCGGCAGCGCGTCGAACTTGTATTTTTGCTCGCCATAAGGCGCCAGCGCGATCGGGGTCGCCTGCAGCACCGTCGTCTCGTTCTCGTGCAGGTTCGGAAACTCGCTGGCGCCGGTCAGCACGTCGCGGCGTTTTGCGATGTTGGCGTCGCGGGCTTTTCGCGCGGCCGCGACCTTGCTCTGGAACAGGCCCCGCTGAAGCGCAGCGAAGGCGCCGCCGGCTTTCTCGCTCTCCTGGAATAGCGCCCAGGCCGCCTCGCAGAGCTGCGCGGTCAGCGTCTCGATGCCGCCTGCGCCTGCCGCGGGATCGCTGACCTTGGCGAGATTGCTCTCTTCCAGCAGCACGGCTTGCGTATTGCGCGCCACGCGCCGCGCGAACGGATCGGGCAGGCCGAGCGCCAGCGTATGCGGCAGCACGGTGATCGCGTTCGCGCCGGCGAGTCCGGCCGCAAACGTCGCCATGGTCGCGCGCAGCATGTTCACATAGGGATCGCGTTGCGTCAGCATGCGCCAGGCGGTATCGGCGACGATGAACAGCGGTTTTGGCGCGAGCCCGCACGCCGTCTCGATACGCGCCCACAGCAGTCGCAAGGCGCGGAATTTTGCCATGGTGAGGAACTGATCTGCATCCGCGGCAAGCCGCGCATAGACCATGCCCTGCGCCTGCTCCAGCGGAACGCCGGCGCCTTCGATCGCGCGCAAATAGGCGATGCCGCAGGCGAGCACGAAGGCGAGCTCCTGCGCCTCCGAGCCGCCGGCATCGTGGATCACGCGTCCGTCGGCCGAAGCGAACGGACCCTTGAAGCCGAGCGCGGCCAGGCCCTTGATGCCGCCGGTGACGGCCGGAACGATCTCATCCCAGGTATAGGGGCTGTGGCCCCACACCGCGGCGGCCGCGAGCGGGTCGAGGCCGAAGCGGATGTCGCAGGCGGCGGGATCGATGCCATTGCTCTTCACATATTCCGCGACGTGGATCGCCGCCATCCGCGATTGCGGACCGATCTCGAGCTCCAGCCCGATGCCGGCATCGAGATGGATATCCTTCAAGATCTTTGCGACTGCGTCCGCGGTCGGTTCCAGCCCGAAACCGTGAGCGGCATTGCCGCCGGCGAACACCAGCGCAAGCCCTGTCGCGCCATTTTCGAGATCGGTCAGTGCCTGCGCATTCGCCGCACTTGCATCGGGATGGTCGATCCGCTGCATGATCTGCCAGGGCGCCGCCGCCGGCCGCCCCACCACGGGCGCAACACCTTTGGCGCGCGGATAGAGCGGCTCGATCTTGAGTCCGTCATAGGTCTTGCCGACCAGCTTCTCGAACGGCGCGCCCTTCAGCACGCCATCGACCAGCTTGCGCCAGTCTTCGACGGTCGCCTTGGGAAAATCCGCCGCCAGCGGCAGGTCGTCAGTCGCGGAGGTCATGCGGCGAGGGGCTCCCGAAAATCTTGTTGTTCGCAGGCGAAATTGCCACGGCCGGCCGTCCCTGCAAACGGTTGTTTTTGGTTAACCGGTATCCGGAAGCCGCTCAATGCCTTGTGTCGAGACGCTGGCGAGACCGTCATGGACACGAATGCCTGCGATCACGCGGTCGGGCGCGATCTCGGCCAGCGGCACCAGCACAAAGGCGCGCTCGAACAGGCGCGGATGCGGCAGGGTCAGATCGGGTTTCTGCATCGAGACGTCGTCATACGCGATCATGTCGAGATCGAGCGTGCGCGGGCCCCAGCGCCGCTCCTTATCGCGCATGCGGCCGAATTTCTGCTCGACCTTCTGCATCACGAACAGCAGCGCATGCGGATCGAGATCGGTCTCGATCTCGACGCAGGCGTTGATGAAGGGAGCCTGGTCCTCGTCGCCCCAGGGCGGCGTCGCATAGTCCGACGAGCGCGCGATCAACGCCGCCTGCGCCATGCCGCAGATATGGGCGATCGCCTTCTGGAAGGTCGCGCGGACATCGCCGACATTGCCGCCGAGCGCGATCAGGACGCTTGCCATGTCAGGGGTGCCGCGAGCGCGTCAGCATGACGCCGACGTCGTCGAAGATCGCGGCGATCGGCGCATGCGGCTTGTGCACGGTGATCTTGACCGCACGGATGCGCGGAAAGTGCGACAGGATGGCGTCGGCGACCGCGCCGGCCGCGCGCTCCAGCAGCTTGTAGTTGGTGTTCTTGAAGGCCGCGGTGGTGGTCGCCACGACGTCGGCGTAGGACACGGTGTCGGCGAGCCGGTCGCTGCGGGAAGGCTCCGACAGGTCGGTATAGAGCTCGAGGTCGATGACGAAGCGCTGGCCGACTTCCGTTTCGTGCTCCATCACGCCGTGGCGGGCATGGATCGACAGGCCGCTCACGAAGATCGTATCGGTCATGGCTTGCTCTCGATTGCGTGCGCCACTCGCAGGGCCTGCAAGGTCTCGGCGACGTCGTGGGTGCGGATGATTTTCGCGCCGCGCTGCGCGGCGATCAGATGCGCGGCGATCGAGCCGGCGAGCCGCTCTGTCGGCTCCGACGGCGACACCGAGGCGATGAAGCGTTTTCGCGAGGCACCAACGAGGATCGGCAGGCCGAACATGTCGAATTCACGCAGCCGCGCTAGCGCGGTCATGCTCTGTTCGGCCGTCTTGCCGAAGCCGATGCCGGGATCGAGCACGATCTTGTCGCGGGCGATGCCGGCTTGCGTCGCGATATCCAGCGAGCGCTGAAAGAACGCCTTCATATCCGCAATGATGTCGATGGCGGGATCGACGCTGTCGCGGTTGTGCATGACGATGACGGGGACGCCCTTCGCGGCCACCGTCGGCGCCATGCCGGCATCGCGCTGCAGGCCCCAGACGTCGTTGCCGATCGCCGCGCCCTGGGCGAGCGCGAAGGCCACGACTTCCGCCTTCATGCTGTCGATCGAGACCGGCACGCCGAGCGCCACGATGTCCGATAGCACCGGCCTCAGCCGCGCCAGTTCGTCTTCCGCCGTGACCGGCCGGGCGCCCTTGTAGGGCCGGGTGGACTCGGCACCGATATCGATGATGTCGACCCCGGCCTCGATCATCGCCCGTGCCCGCGCGAGCGCCTGCTCGGGCGCGATGAATTCGCCGCCGTCGGAGAATGAATCCGGGGTGACGTTGAGCACGCCCATCACCGCCGGGATCGGCCGCTCCAGCAGCGTCCGCAGCACGTCAGGCCCGACTGAACCGGCCGCCGGGACGGATGGGGAGGGCGAGGCATTCATGCGGCCCGCTTTAGCGGTCGGGGAGGGGGAGTCAAGACGGGAAGGCGTGGGTTGCCAGCGTTGGGCAGGGCGTTGCACACCCTCGCTGTCATTGCCCGCGAAGGCGGGCAATCCAGTATTCCAGTGACGGCACCGCGATACGGAGGAGCCGCGGCGTACTGGATACCCCGCTTTCGCGGGGTATGACGGCAGAGTTGGGGGATGCATTGTTGCCCATCGGGCAAAACGATGCCGAGAGAGTAGCGCCCACTCCGTATGCGGAGAGGGGCAACCCTAATACGAAATCTTAGGCGGCAGCTTCTTCGCTTTGGCGATGATGTCGCCGACCGACTTCTCCGAGGGCAGGATCCGGAGCAGCTTTTTCTTCTCGTTGGCATCCCGCATGCTCTGGGCGAGCCTTGCCGGATTTCGGTAGGCGAGCTCGCGCACGGTGGTGACGCCGGCGGCGCGGACCAGGCCGACCTTGGCCCTGCCCATGCCGGGAATGCGCATGTAGTCGGAGACGTTGGCCCATTCCAGCAGCAACTGCTCGCTGATGCCGGTCTTGGCGGAGAGCGCCTTGCGGCCCTTTACGGTCGAGGCCGCCTCGAGCAGCGCATCGGTGGTGCGGATACCGTGCGCCTTCAACTTGTTGGCGGCAAAGGCCGACAGGCCCTCAATCTCGGAGATCGGATATGTCATGATACTCGATGTGAAATGCGCAGGCGTCAGGCGAACTGGCTGAGGCCCGGGGTCCCCGCGATGATCTTGCCCATCTGATCCGCTCCGATTTTGTCTCGGCCGAAGCGAAAAAGTTCACGGGCGACGTTCTGAATCTCGGACATGCCGAGTCCCATGCCCATCAGGCGCGTGCCGACCGCCATCAGGCCGCCGCCCATCAGCCGCGACAGTCCTCCGCCGCTGCGGGATGCCTCGATTGCCGCTTCTGCACCTGGAATCTGGTCGATGAGTACCTGGACGCTGTCGGAAGGACCCTCGTTGCGGAGGAAGCCCAGGATAATGCCGACGGTCTTTTCAGCGACAGCACTATCTATGCTGGCGTTTGTCGCCAGCCGCCCGATTAGCTCGTCCATATGGCCGCCCCTCAGCCGGTTCACATGCCGGAGTATTGCTTTCGAAAATGATCTTGAGCCGGTGTGATGTGAAATACAAGCGATGAACGCCACCAACGTTCCGATTCAGTCTCGAACGCGCGAGAAGTGTTGCAGCGATGCAAGAGCGGAGATGAAATCGGCAAAAAAATGCCGCGGTGCGAATGCGTCGTTCCTACTTTCGGCGGATGTCACCCGCATGTTTCCGACGATGTCGCATGCCCGAGCGCGTTGAATGGTTTCAATCAGCGCGCGATATGCGTTAAACTACGGAACTAGTGCATTCGAGTTTCGATATGCGAAACAGGGCAGAGAGATCAGGGAATAATGACCGCACAGGACAGCAAGCTCGGTGATACCGACGACAAGATCTTCGTCGGTAAAGGAAACGAGCAGGCATGGCTGACGTTGGCATTCGCCAATCGCCATGGCCTCGTCACGGGTGCAACCGGAACCGGCAAGACGGTCTCGCTGCAAGTGATGGCGGAAGGATTTGCGCGCGCCGGTGTTCCGGTCTTCGCGGCCGATATCAAGGGCGACCTCTCGGGCATCTCGGAGGTCGGCGAAGCCAAAGATTTCATCGTCAAGCGCGCCACCGAGATGGGACTGACGTTCGAGCCCGACCAGTTCTCGACGGTGTTCTGGGACGTGTTCGGCGAGCAGGGCCACCCGGTGCGGGCGACCGTCACTGAAATGGGCCCGCTGCTGCTCGCACGTATGCTCGACCTGAACGACGTGCAGGAAGGCGTGCTCAACGTCGCCTTCCGCGTCGCCGACGACAACGGGCTGACGCTGATCGACATGAAGGATCTGCGCGCGCTGCTCGATGCCATCGTGCCCGATGCCGGCAAGAAGGGGGCGGATGCCGAGGAGAGTCCGCTTGCCGAGATCAAGAAGGCGGCGCAGGGTTTTGGCAACGTCACCAAGGCCACGGTCGGCACCATCCAGCGCCAGCTTCTGGTGCTGGAGAACCAGGGCGCCACCAAATTCTTCGGCGAACCGGCGCTGACGCTGAAAGATTTCATGAAGACCGACCGCGACGGCCGCGGCATGGTCAACATCCTCGTCGCCGACAAGCTGCTGCAGAGCCCACGGCTTTACGCGACATTCCTGCTGTGGATGCTGTCGGAATTGTTCGAGGAGCTGCCCGAGGCCGGTGACCTGCCCAAGCCGAAGCTGGTCTTCTTCTTTGACGAGGCGCATCTGTTGTTCAACGACGCGCCCAAGGCGCTGATGGACAAGATCGAGCAGGTGGTGCGCCTGATCCGCTCCAAAGGCGTCGGCGTCTATTTCGTGACGCAAAACCCGGTCGACGTACCCGACCGCGTGCTCGGACAATTGGGCAACCGGGTGCAGCACGCGCTCCGCGCCTTCACTCCGCGCGACCAGAAGGCGGTCGCCGCCGCGGCCCAGACCTTCCGTCCCAACCCGAAGCTCGACACCGCCCAGGTGATCATGGAGCTCGGCAAGGGCGAGGCGCTGGTGTCCTTTCTCGAAGGCAACGGCACGCCGGCGATGGTCGAGCGGGTGATGATCCGGCCGCCATCGGCCCGGATCGGACCGATCACGTCCGAAGAGCGCAAGGCGATCATGGATGCAAGCCCGGTGAAGGGCAAATACGACACCGCCGTCGATGCAGAGTCCGCCTACGAGATGATCCAGAAGCGCATTGCCGGCACGGCTGCGACTGCGGATGCTTCGGCGGGCGGCGGAGGCGGCGGCATCCTCGGCCAGATCGGCTCGATCGTCGGCACCATCTTTGGCACCAACGTCAAGCGCGGCCGCCTGTCGACGGGCCAGGTCATCGCGCGCGACATGACCCGATCGGTCACCAATCAGGTGATCGGGGGGATGGCCGCCAATATCGGCAAGTCGGTCGCCGGCCAGCTTGGTGGCTCGATCGGCCGCACGCTGGTCCGCGGCGCGCTCGGCGGCTTGCTGCGCAGGTAGGCAGAAAGCCTCGTTTGAGGCAATTCCTCCGCAAACCCGCCGCTTGTGCGCGGTGGGTACAAATTCGGGTGATCAGGACTCTCCAAGCGTCCGTCGGTCTGCTAGGTGCTATGGCCCCTGACTGGACCACACCGTGACCTCACCTGAATCTTTCGTTCGACCCGGCACATTCCGAAGACTGTCGCTACGTGCGCCGCTCGACCTGCTCTTCCTGCTCTGCTGCTTCATCCTGGCTGCCGATGTCCTTGGTCCCGAGATCTTCGGGCACGGCAAAACCAAGGACTACGGCCTGTGGTACTGGGCCGGGCAGCAGGTCTTGAAGGGTGGGCCGCTCTATCCCGGCGACATCCACCAGTACTTCGAGTTCATCTACCCACCGCTGCCGGCGATCCTGCTGGCAGTCCCGAGCTGGTTCGGCAAGATCGCGCTCTACAGCGTGCTGTCGGTCCTGAATATTGCGGCGTGGTGGTACACCGGGATGCTCTCCAATGCCATGACCGGTTCGGGCCGCACGCCTGGCCCCTGGCTGGAGGCACTACCAGCTGCCGTGACCGTGACCTTCGTGTTTGACATGTTCGATCTTGGACAGCCGAACCTCGTCCTGCTGGCGATCATGCTCTACGGCTTCTGGAGCTTGCAGCATCAGCGCTCCTGGCTCGCAGGCTTCATGTTCGCGCTCGCCACCGCGATCAAGGTGTTTCCCATTGCGGTGCTGCCCTATCTGGTCTGGCGGCGAAAGTGGGGAGCCGCCGTCGCTACGGTCGCCTTCACCGGCATACTTCTCTACATCGTGCCGGCTCCCATTCGCGGCTTCGAGCGCAACGCCGCCGAGGTCAAGACCTGGTATCAGGGCATGGTCGGGTCGAGCTCGGAAAAAGGATTTGGCCAACGCGACGAGCAGAACTGGTCGTGGGTGAACCAGTCACTCATTGCTGTCACGCACCGGCTGGTCCGGCCAATCAACTACAATCAGGAGGATCCCAACAAGCCGCCGCGCACGATGAATGTCATCGACGTCGATTACAGGACGGCGAACTGGATCGTGCTGGCGCTGTCGGCGTTGCTCGGACTCGGCTTCGTCGCGGTCATGCCAGGGCGAGCGCGGCGTACGGCGCGCTCGGACGCCGAGGAGCTCGGCATCCTGTTCTGCCTGATGACGGTGGCATCGCCGCTGGCGCGACAATACTATTTCATGTGGCTGTTCTTCCCGATGACGGTGCTGATGCATCGTGCCGCCTTCGACGAGCGGGCGAACGTACGCCTGGGAACCTGGCTCGCCCTTGGCGCCGCCGGCATCCTCATGCTGCTGGCGCTGCCGTGGTTTCCCAATGTCTTCCAGGCCTGGGGCAATAACCTCGTCGCCACGGCGATCCTCGCAGCTAGTCTCGCATGGCACATCCGGCATCCGCCGGTTGCGGCTGGCCCCGACGCCGCGGCAGCGCTAAAAGCCGATAGTTCTTGAGAAGACATCTTTGAGTCCCGACGTCTTGGGATTCGAACGCAGGGAATACGACCAATGGCAAATGCGCAGCTTCAATCCGTGCTCGACCACATCGACAAGGAGTTCGACAACAGCCTGGAGCGTCTGTTCTCGCTGTTGCGGATCAAGTCGATCTCCGCCGATCCGGCCTTCGCGGCCGATTGCAAGGCGGCGGCCGAGCATCTTGCCAGGGACATCGCGAGCCTCGGCGTTGCGACTGAAGTGAGGCCGACCGCCGGCCATCCTGCGGTCGTCGGCAAGAGCGTCGCGGGCGGCCGGCCGCATGTGCTGTTCTACGGCCACTATGATGTGCAGCCGGTCGATCCGCTCGAACTCTGGCACCGTCCGCCATTCGAGCCTGTTGTCACCGACCATGCCGACGGCCGCAAGATCATCGTGGCGCGCGGCGCCGAGGACGACAAGGGCCAGGTCATGACCTTCGTCGAGGCCTGCCGCGCCTGGAAGAAAGTGACGGGGTCACTGCCGATCGACGTCACGTTCCTGATCGAAGGCGAGGAAGAAGTCGGCTCGAAGAACTTCGTGCCCTTCATCGAAGCCAACAAGGACGAGTTTAGGGCGGACTACGTGCTGGTCTGCGACACCGGCATGTGGGACCGCAACACGCCGGCGATCACGACCTCGCTACGCGGTCTGCTCTATGAGGAGCTCAAGATCACCGCCGCCAATCGCGACCTGCATTCCGGCGTGTTCGGCGGCAGCGCGATGAACCCGATCCGGGTGCTGACCAAAATTCTCGGCGGGCTGTTCGACGACGACAATCGCATCACCATTCCGGGCTTCTACGATGGGGTAAAGGACACGCCGCCGGACATTCTCGCGCAGTGGAAGAAGCTCGACTTCACGCCGGACACGTTCCTCAAGCCCGTTGGGCTATCGATACCGGCCGGCGAGAAGGGCAGGCTCCTGGTCGAGCAGGCTTCCACACGTCCGACCTGTGACGTCAACGGCATCTGGGGCGGTTATATCGGTGAGGGCTCGAAGACGGTGATCCCGTCGCACGCGTCGGCCAAGGTCTCGTTCCGGCTGGTCCAAGGGCAGGATCCTGCGAAGATCCGCAAGGCTTTCCGTGAGTACGTGACGGCGCGCATTCCGGGAGACTGCAAGGTCGAGTTCGGCGATCACTCTGCCGGGCCTGCGATTGCGCTCGACTGGAACATGAAGCCGCTCGCCGCGGCCAAAACCGCGCTGACCGAGGAATGGGGCAAGGAGACCGTGCTGATGGGCTCGGGCGCCTCGATCCCGATCGTCGCCGACTTCAAGCGCGCGCTGGGGCTGGATTCGCTGCTCGTCGGTTTTGGCCTCGACGACGACAACATCCACTCGCCGAACGAGAAGTACGACCTCCGCAGCTTCCAGAAAGGCATCCGTTCCTGGGCGCGCATCCTCGCGGCGCTGGCGGAGGTGAAGTAGGGCGCTCTTTATCCTCGTCGTTGCGAGTGCGTAGGGTGGGCAAAGGCGCAAAGCGCCGTGCCCACCATCTGTCCCGGATCGCGATCGGCAATGGTGGGCACGCTTCGCTTTGCCCACCCTACGAGACCTTACAAATAAAAACGCCGCCCGGAATTGGGCGGCGTTTCATTCCAAAAGGCGTAGAGGTTCGTTAAACGCTACCCTACACCAAATCTCGAAAATTTCAAGACCGGTAGCCCGGCAGCTCGCGGTCCAGCTTGCGCAGCAGTGGCGGCCACACCAGGTTGGTGGCGCGCAACTCGGCGCGGTCGCGGTTGGCGAGCAGCTCGGTATTCTTGTCGATCGCGACATCGTCGACCGGATAGACCGGCGTGCCCAGCGCGCGCGTACGTACCTGCATCGAGCAGGCGCGCTCAAGGTGATACATGCGCTCGAAGGCCGAAGCCACCGAACGGCCGACCGTCATCGTGCCGTGGTTGCGCAGCAGCATGTGGTTATGGTCGCCGAGGTCCTTCTGCAGCCGCGGCCGCTCGTCGTGGTCGAGCGCGATGCCTTCGTAGTCGTGATAGGCGAGGTCGTGGGTGACGAGCTGGGCGGTCTGGTTCAGCGGCAGCAGGCCTTCGGCGCTGCTCGAGACCGCGGTGCCGTCGAGGGTGTGGAGATGCAGCACGCAGATGGCGTCCTCGCGCACCTCGTGGATCGCCGAGTGGATGGTGAAGCCGGCGGGGTTGATGCTGTACTCGCTCTCGGAGAGCTGGTTGCCGTGCAGATCGACCTTGACCAGGCTCGACGCCGTGATCTCGTCGAACATCAGCCCGTAGGGGTTGATGAGGAAATGATGGT
Organism: Bradyrhizobium sp. MI1.11; assembly: GCF_055811255.1. NCBI lineage: Bacteria > Pseudomonadati > Pseudomonadota > Alphaproteobacteria > Hyphomicrobiales > Nitrobacteraceae > Bradyrhizobium > Bradyrhizobium sp. MI1.11. Next base: position 128,610 of record NZ_JBVVPM010000006.1, on the reverse strand, counting down.
CAGGGCCGGGCACGCGCGCGGAGATATGGGTGTCGACCAAATCGTCCCAGCCGTAGAGCGAGACGAGACGATAGCATGCGGCGAGATTGACCCGTTGCTGCCACTCGGCCTCCGTCATGTTCGACGGCACTTCCTTCAGGCGCGCTTCCGCTGGCGACATGGTTGATCTCTCCGAACATCGTTGTTGCGGGGAGGGAGCGTAGTCCTGCCGCGAGCTGCCAGCAAGGCACACAAAGCGCGGCAGTCCAGCGTAGCCCGCATGAGCGAAGCGACATGCGGGGCTGCCTCATAGGCCCCGGATGTCGCTGCGGTCATCCGGGCTACGGTCTGGAGGAGTTTATTACGGCGCCGGGATCGAGAGCAGGCTGGAAATGCTGCTGCCGCGGATGTCGTAGACGCGGGCGAACACCACGTCGTCGCGCTTGATCTCGACCAGCACGGGCGCGGTGAGGCCCTTGCAGTAGAACTCGCCGAGCGTCATGGCGAAATCGGCGGCATTGGAATCCCAGCCGATGGTGAAGTCGGGGCCGAGCGCGACCTGGGCGGGGCGCTGCGGACCGCACACCGCGACCTTCCATTTGCGGTTTCGCGGCGGCACTTCCTGGCGTTCCACCAGCTGTTCGCGCAATTCGTCCGAGGCCTGCTTCAGCGCCAGACCCCAATAATCCAGCATGAAGCGGTCGTCGGCGCCGCGCACGGTGCCGGCGATGTGGTTGAAGTGGGTGTATTGATAGGGATGCAGGCGGATCATCTCGGCGAGCGAGAGCGCCAAGCCAAAGCAGAAGGTGGCGAGCACGACCGGCTGCCAGGTGCGGTGATTGGCGCGCAGGCGCTCCATGGCCCAGCCAAAGGCAACGCCGCCGAGCACCGCCATCGGCGGGATCACGAAGACGAAATGGCGGATGCCGTTGTACAGCGCCGGCCGCTTCACCATTGCGATCGCCAGCGGCAGCGTCGCGGCGAGCGTGAGCATCAGGAGAATGGCCTTGCGGCGGGCGGGAACATCGCGGCGCGGCAGCAGTGCGAAGGTGCCGATCACGGCGCCGAACATCAGCACCAGCATCACCTCGGGCAACTGAAGCGCGAACAGCGTCGGCAGATAGGACCAGGGCATGTCGGGCACGGAAACGATCGCGCCGTCGAACATCTCCTTCCAGGGTTTCTCGAAGAAGTGCGAGAAGTAGGTCAGCGCCTCGAAGGGATTGCCGGGCTCCATGATCGACCACGGCCAGATCAGCCCCATCACGATGTAGCCGAGCACGAGGCCGGGCAACAGCACGTAGACGACATAAGCGAAGCGTCGGACCGATTCACGCAGGCCCTCGGTGCGCAGTTCCTCCAGGAACAGCGGCATGAAGCCGATCACGGCATAGACCAGCGCAAGGCCGCCGAGGATGCGGGTGCCGAGCGAGAGGCCGGCGCCAAGGCCGACGATCAGGATCGTGCGCGGCGACGGCTGCGGATATTCCTCGGCAAGGCGGACGAGGCCCAGCATCAGGATGATCATGGCCACCGCGAAGGGCGCATCCTTCGGGTTCATGAACATGTGGCCGTAGAAGATCGGGCAGAGCGCGAGCAGCAAGAGTGAGGCAAGTCCCGCAAGGGGACCACCGACACGGCGGCCAAGCCGCCACGTCACCGCAAGTCCGATCACGCCGACTACGGCGCCGAGCAGCCGGCGCGTCTCGAACAGCTCGAGCGGAATCACCTTGTGCAGGAGGGCCGCGACCATGTCGAAGCCGCCGCCATACATGTAGAGGTTGGCAAAGGAGAGGGCCGCGGTGTCCTTGAAACCGGAACCGAACATGCGCAGCAGCAGATCGGCGTATTCGGCGTGGGTGTAGTCGTCCCAGCCGAGCCCGTAGTCGCGGAAGGTCAAGCCTGCAATGACGGCGACCGCAGCCAGCACCAGCATGGCGAGATCGTCGCAAGTCCGTTCAACCGAGCGCCGCAGGGGCGTGTCGATCGCCGAAGTCGTGATGGATGTCATGGCTATTGGTGACCCGGAATCCCCTCTTGGCCCTGCTGGTGCGCGCGGGCCTGCTCCCCGGAATCCCTATAGCGCAGTTCCATTAGCAAGTAATTGGGCATTATGGCTAATTCCTGATGCGACGCAGCAAATCCGGCCAAACTTGAGAGCGGCCTAAAGTAGCGAGCCGTAGCTGAAGGGAATGTGAATAAGTCCCTGATTTCCTTTCCTTAAGGAACGCAGGTTATAATTCGACGTTGGCGTGGAACACCGGATGACGGTATCGTGGCGTGACGAGGGTCGCGTGTGGCTGCGCGGCCAGGGGTGAGTTCGATGGCGTTGGCATTGTTGATCGCGGGGATTTTCGCCGTTTTGGCGGGCCTCCTTGCGATCCTGTTCGGCTTCACCGTCAGGGAATTCAGTCTCGGCAGTACCCTCATAATCGCCGGTACCATCGGCGTCTGCTCCGGAATGTTACTGGCCGGCCTCTACGTCGTGGTCGCGGAATTGAAAGGCATGGCCCGCCGGCTGGCTGGATCCATCGCACCATCCGACGTTCGGGTCAGGCCCGTGCTGCCGGGTCTCGGGATGGCTGGAACGCCTGGCCCCGCGCCTGAGCCGGGCGCAGAGAAGATCGAGCCGGCGCCGCCATTGCCGGCCGCAGGACCGCCGCCCTGGCAGAACGAAGCAGCCGCGCGCGAGCGTCCGCGCGCCGAGCCTCCGCCACCGCCGGAAGCTCCGAGCCCGCCGGAGGTTCCGGAACCGCCGCGCCGGCGCAACCTGATGTTCGCCTCGACCTCCCGCAAGGAGCGCGAGCGCGCCGAGGCGAAGACCAGCGAGGGCTTGCCGCCGCTGCCGCATGCCGAGCCGTCGGCGGAGCCTGCCGCCCCGGAGACGCCGCCTGCGAGCTTTGACGACGCCTGGCCGAAGCCGGACCGTATGAGGCCTGCCGAGCCGCCGGCCGCCTCGCGGCGCCCGCCCCCGCGCTCGCCGTCGACCTTCGCTGAGACTGCTCCGCCGCCCGCACCGGAGCCGGCGGCCGCGGCCGAACAGGCGCCCGTGACCGTGCTCAAATCCGGCATCGTCGACGGCATGGCCTATTCGCTCTACTCCGATGGCTCGATCGAAGCCCAGATGCCGGAAGGGATGATGCGCTTTGCCTCGATCGACGAACTGCGCTCCCACCTCGACCAGCGTGGGGCTTGAGAGAGCTGGCGCAGGCAAGTAAAGCGCTGGCGTTCTTGTTGCTTCGTCAGTAAATCAGCCCATATTCCTCAGTCATTCCATTCAGTCGAACGTATTGTTGACACGGAATACTCTGACGTCGTCTCTCCCGTGAGACGCAAGGTGGAGAAAGGCGGGGCCGATGTCGGATGCCGGGGCTAAGAATTTCATTGAGCTGACGGCGGGCATCGTGTCGGCCTATCTCAGCAACAACCCGACGCCTGCAACTGAGATTCCGAACCTGATCAGCCAGGTGCATGGCGCGCTTGTGCGCGTTTCATCGGGTCGCACCGAGACGGTGCCGCTCGAGCCCGCGAAGCCGGCGGTCTCGCTGAAGAAGTCGATCGCGCCTGATTATCTGGTCTGTCTGGAAGACGGCAAGCGCTTCAAGTCGCTGAAGCGCCATCTGCACACCCGGTACAATATGACGCCGGAGCAATATCGCGAGAAATGGGGCCTGCCGGCCGACTATCCCATGGTCGCGCCGAACTATGCAGTGGCCCGCTCACAGCTTGCGAAGCAGATGGGACTGGGACAGCAGCAGCGCAAGCGGAAGTAGGATTTCTACGACGCTTCCGCGAGCGCTTCTTTCGCGTCGGTCTTGATGCGCTCGACCATCGAGCGCAGGCCGTTGGAACGCTGCGGCGTCAGATGGTCGCGAAAACCGAACTCGTCGAATACGGCAATGGCGTCGGTCGCAAGAATCTCCTGAGGCGTGCGGCCGGAGTAAAGCGACAGCACGATCGCGACCAGCCCGCGCACGATGTGGGCGTCACTGTCGCCGCGATATGTCAGGACCGGCGGCCCGCCATCGCGACGATCGATCAGCTTCTGAAGCCAGACCTGGCTGACGCAGCCATTCACCTTGTTCTCGGCCGAATGCTCGGCCTCGGACATCGGTTCCAGGGTGCGGCCGAGCTCGATGACGTACCGATAGCGGTCGTCCCATTCGTCCAGAATCTCGAAATTATCCCTGATTTCGTCGATCGTCGTCATGCTGGCCCAAGTTCCCGTTCAGGCCAATATAGGGACGCAAAGCGCCGAAATCGATAGGGTTTGGGCGCTAATTCGCCGTCGCGGGCGCCGGGCCGCGCCATTCCAGCGCGAGGTCGTCCTGGGACAGGGTGTCGCGCGGCGCCTCGCTGGTTGCGGTATCACCTTCGCCGGCCAGCGCGATCGAGCCGGTGTGGTCGGGGGTCTTCTTGTCGGGCTTCTCGAGCTGCTCTTTCTTGTCGTTGATGATCTGGTAGATCTTCTTCGCGCCGTCCTGCGCGCGCTGGCCGATGATGGTCGCGGCCTGTCCGCCGACCTCGCACGCCGCCGGCTGGCGCTTGCAGAACTGGGTCATGTCGGAAACAGCCGCGGTCGCAGCCTGCACCGCGTCGGCAGCGCCGATCTGCGGCAGCTTGTCCGATTCGGGCGTCTTGTCTCGCGGCAGGAGCACCAGCACCAGCCCGAGCCAGAATGTGATGCGAAGCAGAAAGCGCATCTTGCGACCTGTATGTTAGATCCCGCCGCGGCGATCTCCACGGATGTCGGGCCTAGCAACTCTCGATAAATCGCAAGTGATTGCCTTCCGCTTAATTCGCGGAAAATTGACTCAAGAATCTTTGCAATCGACCGTGTCGTAAAGTTTCGATTGACGACCACACCCGTGATTCTGCCGCCACGCCCGTCCACCATTTCGAAACCATGCGGATCACGGTGAAACCCTGTGTTCACCATCCCCGCTGATGACGTCGTCAAATCGTCTAAAAAGCCCTGCGATGACGCGGTGTCTGGCGGCGCGCCGCGCTGCCTTAGTGTTCGTTTAAGGTCGCTCTGACACGGTGGCTCAACGATAAGGAGGCGTTCCGGCGCGTCTTCCCGACGAATGAGCCGAAGCGCGAGACCCGTGACAGTTTTGAGTATCATCCGCGATTGTCTCGATGCGCTGCTGCATCCCTCCGCGCGTTACGACGCGCTGACGCGAGCGCGCCATCGTGCCTTCATGGCCCCGCGGCTGCTCGGCAGCCTGGCCGCCTTTGCCGCATTCCCGGTCTATCTCGCCATGCGCGGCGCGCCGAGCGCGATCGAGGTCGCGGCCTTTGCCTGGCTGATTGCGCCGATCCTGTTGTCCTGGTTCCTGTCGCGCACCGGCCGTTACGAAGGCGCGCATGTGCTGTCGTCGCTGGCGCTGTCGGGCCTGATCATGGCGGTGGCGGTGACGACCGGCGGCATCGAATCGTTCGCCGCGATCTGGCTGGTCGTGGTTCCCCTCGAAGCTGCGCTGTCGGCCTCGCGCCGCGTCGCGGCCTTTGCCTCGCTGCTGGCGCTGTCCTGCGCCGGCATTCTCATCCTCGTCAGCCAGCTCGGCTGGCTGTCGATTGGCGACACCAGCGCTGCGGAACGCGGCGTGCTGATGGCGTTCGGCGTCGCCTCGGCGACGCTCTATGCGGCAGGTCTGGCCTTCGGTGCGGAATCGCTCGCGCGCACCAGCGTTGCGCTGCTGTCGCGTGAGGAAGAGCGTTACCGTCTCCTGGCGCGGAATATGAGCGACGTCATCTCGCGGCATCAGCGCAACGGCGCGGTGCAGTTCATTTCACCGGCGGTGGAAGCCATGCTCGGTGTGCCCGTCGCGCAACTGCTCGGCCACGGCCTGTTCGATCGCGTCCATGTCGCCGATCGCCCGGCGTATCTGACGGCGCTGTCCGATGCCGCGCGCGGCGAGGTGCGCAGCGTCGAGTTCCGGTTGCGCCGGGAGCGTGCCGGCTCGGAGCGCGGCCAGGTTGATTTCATCTGGGTCGAGATGCGCTGCCGCCCGCTCGATCGGGATATGGGCCGTGATACCACGCGCGAGGCCGATGTTGTCGCCGTGATGCGCGATGTCACCGACCGCAAGCTCGGAGAGCAGGCGTTCGATCAGGCGCGCAGCGCTGCAGAGGCGGCCGACGCCGCCAAGACGCGCTTCCTTGCCACCATGAGCCATGAGCTGCGCACGCCGCTCAACGCCATCATCGGATTCTCCGAGATGATCACGCAGGAGCAGACCTTGATGCTGGGCGCGGCCCAGCGGAGGGAATACGCCCAGCTCATCAACGATTCCGGCAAGCATCTGCTCTCGGTCGTCAACGGCATCCTGGACATGTCCAAGATGGAATCGGGTAATTTCGAGATGGCGTCGGAACCGTTCGCGCCGCGTGCATCATTGATGCACTGCTGCAATCTGCTGGCGCTGAAGGCGCGGGAGAACGGCGTCGATCTCGTCACCGATGCGCCGCAGGATCTGCCTGTGATGACCGGCGATCCGCGCGCTTTCAAGCAGATCGTGCTCAACCTCGTCGCCAACGCCGTCAAGTTCACCGAGCGCGGCGGTCAGGTCACTGTAACAGCGGCGGTCTCGGGCTCGCAGCTTGCGCTGCGCGTCAGCGACACCGGAATCGGCATCGCACCTGACGATCTCAAGCGCATCGGCGCGCCATTCTTCCAGGCCGGCAAAACCTATCAGCGCCGCCACGAAGGCACCGGCCTCGGACTTTCGATCGTGAAGAGCCTGGTGGCGTTGCATCTCGGCGAATTGACGGTACAAAGCAGGCTCGGCGAGGGCACTGCCGTCACCGTCAAGCTGCCGCTCGTCTACACGCCGCAGGCCAAGATTTCTGATGCCAAAACTTCTGATACCAAGATTTCTGAGGCCAAGATGTCCGACAGCAAGGCGAGCGAGAGCAAGATCGCGACCTTGACGCCGGTGCTGCGCCAGGAACTTCAGCACCAGGAACTGCAGGACCATCCTCACGACCAAGTTCAGGACCAACCCGCTCTGGTGAAGAAAAGTGCCTAAGAAGTCTGCCAAGGACCAAGCCGCTCCGCGCCGCCGTGGCGCCAAGGCCGCAGTCATCGATGTCGAGACCGAGCGCAATCTCGTGCTGCGCGTGCTGCTGCATAGCCCCAAGGATACGCTGGCCGGTTTCGTCGCCGTGGCCGCTATCGGCGCGATCGTTGCCAACGCGCTGTTCCTCCAGACCGGGCGGCATCCGGCGCCGATGTTCGGCACCGTGATCAATCTTCCCGCGCCCTCGTCCCTGCCGCTGTCGAACCCCTTGCCCCGTTCGCGTCCGGTCGGGGCCGATACCTCGCCGCTCGAGCCGAGAGCGACGGAGTTTCGTGCCGAGCCCAGACCTGCCGAGCCCAGACCTGCGGACAAGCCGCCGGAGAGGCCTGTCGAGGCGACCGCATCGACGCCGCGCTCAGGCGATCCCATGACCAATCTGGTCAAGCAAACGATTTCGGCGCCGCCCTCCGTTGCGCGTCCGCCGGCGCCGATCCCCGTGCAGCAGAGCGCGGCGGCGCGGCGCATCGCCGGCGTGCAGCGCGCGCTGTCCGAATATGGCTACGGCAATTTGAAGATCACGGGCGCGATGGGCGGCGAGACCCAGTCCGCGATCCAGAAATTCGAGCGCGAGCACAAGATGCAGGTCACCGGCCAGCTGTCCGACCGCCTGCTCCGCGAGCTCGGCGCCGCGATCGGCCACCCCGTCGAATAGTCGTTGCTGTTGTGCGAAGGCTGGTGCTGATTGCAGCGCTGTCCTATCGTGGCCACCATGCGTTTGAAATCGAACATCTGGGTCTCAGCCTATCTGCGCCGGTGCCAGACCGAGGGCGTGTACGGCGCGGTGCGTCGTCGCGGTGCGGAGGAGGCGGGTGCGGTGTTCGTGAAGATCTCGCTGCTTGACGGCAATGCGATGCTCTATGTGCCGGCGCCGCAGACCTCTTATGACGACGGCCGGCCGGTCGATCGCTTCTTCGTGCCGTTTGCGCCGCAGCCGATGCCGGAGCCCGCGGTGGAGGAGCGCCTGACCAAGGAGATCCGCTTCGATTCCGACATCTGGATCGTCGAGACCGAAGACCGCGCCGGGCGGCATTTCCTCGAATTGGCGAAGACCTAACGATCCGATCCGTCAGTCCCCGTCCGCACCGCGGGCGCGGAGCCGGGCTGCACGCCCGGGCGTGTCTGGCTTGCGCCCGCACGCGCGCGCTGGCGCTCGCTGTCATGCAGCGACGGCTGGTACTTGGCGCGGGTGACGGCGAGCGTCGAGCCGCGCCAGGCGGCCAGCATCACCAGCGCCGCCCGGTCGCTGAGGCGATCGTAAAGACGCGACAGCCGGTACACGTCGGTCACGGAGTTGCCGATCTCCGGCTTGAAGAACAGCAGGATGCGCTGGAACACCGGGCTCGGCATGTCGAGCGCGCGCGCGGCGACCGCGAGCGCTTCGCCGCTTGCATCGTCGACGATCTGGGCTGCGACGCGCGAGGGCAGGATCAGGCTGTCGCCGAGCTCGAAGGCGAAATTCTCGACATCGCCCGCGATCGCCGCCATCTCGAGGATCTGGATTGCGCGCTTGGCGCGCACGGTCGGAATCCGCGGCGCGGCCTTCAGCGGGGTCTCCGCCAGATTGTGCAGGATCAGCGCGCGCTCGGAGGCGCCGGCGCGGAAGAACATGTCGTAGATATCGGCCGCGTCCTTTGGCTGCATCGCCATGTTCGAGGCCATGCGCAGCTCGGCGTCGGTTGGCGTGCGAACCGGCAAGGGGGCAGGAGGGGGGGCAGAGGCGGGCGCCTGGATTTCGCGCGCGAGCGGAACCCTGCGGCCCTCCTGCGCGGCTGACAGTCCGAGCTTCTGCATGATCGGGGCGGGCGTCGACGGATAGATCGCAAGCCGGGCCTTGACCGCTGCGCGCGTCGCGTCGTCGACCTGGTCGATCAGTCGTGTGGCGAGCTCGACGAACTGGCGCTGCTCGTCGTCGCTATGGGTGCTCGACTGGACATAGAGGTCGGTCAGCACGCGCAGCAGTGTCGGACGAACATCGACGCCTTCGCGACGGGAGAGGGTCATCAGCCCGTCGAATCCTGGAAACAACGACTTGGTCATGGAGAGATACGCGACCTGGAAGAGATACTCGCCGCCAGCCTATCGCGGGCTCCTTTAAAGGCTCGTTAAGGAAAACGAGGCGTGAAGCCGAACGCTTGCTTTGAAGCGTTCTCGTGCCGCAACGGGACGGCGGGTCGCGCCCGTGCGGTTACGGTCCCGCCGGCACGTTTACACCCCGTTAACCATGAACTGATCTTAATGAATGCATGTTGCAGAGGCGCGCCGGGTCGCGCGGCAATTGAAGAGAGCTGATATGGGGACCATCATCGAATTTCCGGCCGGTCGCCGGGTGAGCGCGTCGGGGGACGTGGCTCCGCGCGCGGACATGGGCACGATTTTGATCCTTCCCGTGATCCGCATCGAGCGCGAGAGCGACGAGCCAAGCGGCGATCACGGGCCGGAGCAGGGCACAGCGCCGGGGCGCCGTCGTCGTCGCCGTTAGCCTTCGGCCTTTGCAATGCCGGAGAACCTCCGCCAGATCCGGCCCGTCGTAACGGCCATCATGCTCGCAGTGCTGGGTGCGACGCTTGCCGCCTGTAGCGGCGGCGATTTCGGCCGCACCCGCGCCGACATGCGCAGCGACGACATGCATCGCTGGCTGGGCGCGGAAGTCACCTCCAGCGTTGGCCTGAAGCCATCCCAATTCCAGCTCACTGACGAGGAGCGCCAGCTTCGCGACCTCGCCTATCCCCTGATAGAGCCGCCATTGTCGCGGCCCGCCTGGAAGAGCGTGTTCGGCGACTACAAGGCGCTGCCCTCGCCCTGGCGGCAAAAGATCGTGTTCGACCGCACCATGTACGGTCGCACGCTGATCGACGAACCGCACCGTTCGCATTCTTCGCGCTATACGCAGCTGATGGAGGACGTGCGCAACGACATCACTCGCTTCGAGCCGTTCTTCGCCTCCGCGATCCGCGTCATCGACCTCGACAAGAAGCGCAATGCCAGCATGGCGCGTGTCTCTTCCCTCTCGCCGCAGGAGAAAGAGGACGCGATCGAGCGCATGCAGGAGAATTCGCTGATCATCCAGTGGGTGCAGCAGTGCCTCGAGCAGCGCGTCTCGTCCTATCGCTGGGGTCTGGAGCGGCTGGTGATCCAGGCGCCCGACGGCATGGCCGCCGATGCCGACCGCCTCATCGGCGAACTCGCCGCCCAGACCGCCAACCCGCCGGTCGCGGCCCAGCCGCCCTACGGCCGCGCGGTCGTCTCCAAGGGCTGATCGTTTCAAGGGTTGATCATTTTACGGCAGTGCGCCGGCGCTTGATTGCGTCGGTCTAGCGCGCTGCTTCAGCAGGTTTCCGACAAAATCCTTCAGCGCATCGTGCGCCCGTCAGCGCTGTCCGTCGTGCACGGAGATCGCGGAAGCCGCGAGGCCCCCGATGCGCGCGTGAGGCCGGCCGCCGGTGGCCATCACGAGCCCGAAGGCGATCTCGTCGCGCCGTGGTGAATCCCACAGCGTCATCTCCGCGGTGCCGAAATGGCTGCGGACATAGGCGGCGTGAATGTGCCCGAGCGGAACCATGAGCCGCGTGCCCGGACCGCCGATGGTCTTCGCCGCCGGAACGATCGCCTTGGGCTGACCGAGCACCTCGCGCATGCCCTGGCCGCCGGCCTCGTGCCAGACCGCACCGTGCTCGAGCTCGCCGTCCTCGCCGATGATGATGCCCTTGCCATAGGCTTCGATCTGCGCGGCACCGCCGAGCTGCGCGATCAGCCGCGTTGCGAGCTCGCGCCCGAGCTCGCGCAAGGATGCCTGAAACGGCATCAGGTCGGGTTCGAAGCGGCCCGAAAACGGATTGCGGATGACCGCGATGGCCGTTCCGACCAGCAGCGGCTTCTCCAGGCGGGGGCCGCGCTCGTGCCAGATCGTCTCGACGCTGAGCGCGGTCTTGCGGATGTCATGGGAGATGTCTTGGGACGCGTCTTGAGGCGACAAATCTTGGGACGACATGCGCTGGCTCTATGCTTCATCGACGACGGGATTGCGCAGCACGCCGATGTTCTCGACCTCGACCTCGACCACGTCGCCGGGCTTGAGGAAGACCGGCGGCTTGCGGGTGAAGCCGACGCCGGCCGGCGTGCCGGTGGCAATGACGTCGCCGGGGACGAGGTCGAAGATGGTCGAGCTGTACTCGATCAGCCGCGGGATCGAGAAGATCAGCATCGAGGTGTCGGAGGATTGCACCACCGCACCGTTGACGCGCGTCTCGAGCTTCAATTTGGTGGGATCGCCGATCTCGTCCGGCGTGACCAGCCAGGGACCGAACGGGCCGGTGCCGACGAAGTTCTTGCCGGAGGCGATCTGCTGGGCGTGACGCTGCCAGTCACGCACGCTGACGTCGTTGTAGATCGAGTAGCCCGCCACGTGATCCCAGGCGTCAGCCTGGCTGATGTGACGGCCGCCCTTGCCGATGACGACGGCAAGCTCGCCCTCCCAGTCGAAATTGTCCGAGACCTTCGGCCGGATTACCGGCGCGTTGTGCGCGACCTGGGAGCGCCAGACCCGGAGGAAGATCGGCGGAAATTCCGTGATCTCGCGCTTCATGCCGAACGCCACGGCTTCATTGTGGTGGTCGAGATAATTGCGCACGGCGCAGACGATCTTCTCCGGACGCGGGATCACCGGCAGGTATTTGACGTCGCTTAGCGCCATCGTGGGCTTGTGCCCGGCGACGATGGCCTCGCGCCGCGCATAGTCGTCGCTGCCGAGGAAGTCCGCGAGAACAGGGTATTGGGGCAGGGCGCGGCCGAGATCCACGACGCCATTTTCGACAACGGCGCCCCAGCTTTCCCGATTTCCGTCCAAGAATGACAGCAGCTTCATGGTCTCGCCCCAAAGGTTGGCATTTTCGATCTTGCTCATTATTTTCGAAAATGTGGTGAAACGCAAGCCCACGGTGATAAAAAGCGTGCCGCCTATTCGGTGTCGAGCAGGTGCCCGGCGTAGGTCGCGACGTTGTCAGCCGTGGTGCGGATATGCGTCTCGATCAGCTGCACCGCGAGATCCGGATTGCGCGAGATCGCGGCCTGCATGATCGCCTGGTGCTCGCCGGCCTTGTCGCGCGGACGCGGCCGGAAATTGGCCGACAGATGCCGATAGCGCTCGGCGCGATCGAACAGATCGCCGCGAATGGCCAGCAGTGTCGCGGAGCCGCAGGCGGACACCAGGGCCTGGTGGAATTGGCGGTGGGCGATCTTCCATTCGGGATCGCGCAGCGGATGTTCGGGATCGCGCTGCTCGATTCGCTTCAATCTATGCAGTGTCGAGATGACGGCGATTTCCCAATCGTCGTCGCCCCGCTCGATCGCGCGGCGGATCAATTCCACCTCGATCAACACCCGCGCATCGGTGACCTCCACCAGATCCTGGCGGCTGACCGGCGCCACGCGAAACCCGCGCTGCTCCTGCGCGTCGACCAAGCCTTCGGCGGTAAGCGCCGTCAGTGCCTCGCGCAGCGTCGTGAAACTGACGCCGAATCGTTCGCGCAGGACGTCGAACCGTAGCGGTTCGCCCGGCGCCAGGCCGCAGGCAATGATCTCCTCGCGCAGCCGATGGGTGATGTCGGCGGCAACGGTCTTGCCGAATTCCTTGCGGGGGCGAATGGCGCTTTCGGACATGGTTTCTGTCATTGAATCGATGGCTCAACATGCCGCGCCAACGACCATCTTGCAATAATTTTCGTAAACGGTATTATTTTCGAAAATATGGCTTGGGAGGCGTGTGACATCATGAGAGCGGTGCTGGTGCGTCAGCCGGGTGGGCCGGATGCACTCGAACTGGTCGAGCTTCCGGTGCCTATGCCCGGACCCGGCCAGGTGCAGATCCGCGCCGAAGCATTCGGCGTGGGGCAGCCCGATGTGCTGATCCGGCGTGGCGTCTACAAATGGATGCCGCCGCTGCCGGCTAATCCCGGCAACGACGTCGCCGGCCGCATTGCCGCGCTCGGGTCTGGCGTCGAGGGGTTTGCGGTCGGCCAGAAGGTGCTGCTGAGCGCACGCGACCTGTCGCAGCGCGGCGGCTGCTACGCCGACTATGTGGTCGCGCCCGCCGACGCCATTCATGCGCTGCCCGACAATGTCGATCTGCAAGCGGCCGTGTGCCTGTCGAACTACCAGGTCGCCTACGCGCTGCTGCACGAGTGCCGCCATCCGCGCGCACCGGCGAGCGTGCTGGTGATCGGGGCGGCGGGTGGTGTCGGCACTGCGCTGGTGCAGCTCGCCAAGCTCGCGCAGATGAAAGTCATCGGCACGGTCTCCACCGAAGAGAAGGCCGCATTTGCGCGGGGCAACGGGGCCGATCATGTCATCTACTACCGCCGCGAAGACGTGGTGGCGCGGACCCGCGAGCTGACCAATGGCGAGGGCGTTGGCCTCGTGCTCGATCACGTCTGTGGGCCCGAGTTCACCGGCTATCTCGGCGCGCTCGGCAAATGGGGGACGCTGCTGTCGTACAACGCCTTCGCCGGATTGCCGGAGGAAAACCTGATGGCGGCGATGCGCGACCATCTCGACATCTGCCCGGCGATACGCTGCTTCTCATTCCACATCTACGACCACGATCGCGACGAGCGTCGCGCGCTCATGCGCAACGTGATCGACGCGCTGAGCCGCAATGCGATCAAGCCGGCGATCTCGGCGGTCCTGAAACTCGACGAGGTCAGGCAGGCCCACACGCTGCTCGAGCAGGGCTCGGCGCTCGGCAAGATCATCATGACGCCATGAGGGGGTGGATTGCACGATGACGACACAAGCACCCATTGCACGCTTCACCCGGCTGCGGCACGCGAGCTTTGCCTCGCCCGATCCCGAGCGGTTGCTCGACTATTACCGCGCCGTGATCGGTCTTGGCCTCGTCGGCCGCGACGGCAACCGCATCTTCCTCGCCAACGATGCCGAGCAGCTTTCGCTGGTGATCGAACCCGGCGACGCGGCGTTGACGAGCATCGCCTTCGAGATATCGCCTGATGTCCAGATCGAGGCGCTCGGCGCCGCGCTGAAGCAGGCCGATCTGCGGCCCGAACTTCAGAGCGATCCCCTGCCTGGCGTTTCCAGGCTGCTGTCGTTCAGCGATCCCGAAGGCACGCGCTTCGAGTTGATCCAGGGCTGGACGCCGACGCCCGCGCAGGAGCGGATCGCTGCGCTTGCCGTCAGCAAGCTCGGCCATGTCGCGCTTGGTACGCCCGATCCGCGCGCGGCCTCTGAGTTCTACGCGAACATGATGGGCCTGCGGGTCTCCGACTGGGTCGAGGACCGCTTCGTCTTCATGCGCAGCGGCTATGAACATCACACGCTGAACTTCGCGCGCGCGCCCGGCCGCGGCCTGCATCATGTCGCGTTCGAGCTGCGGGGGCCGACCCACATGCAGCAGGCGTGCGACCATCTCGCCCGACATAAGCTCCCGGTGCTCTGGGGACCGGTACGTCACGGCCCCGGCCACAACACGGCGATCTATCACCGCAATCCCGACGGGCATCTGGTCGAGCTGTTCTTCGACCTCGACCGCATGACCGACGAGGCGCTCGGCTATTTCGAGCCGCGTCCCTGGCATCGCGATCGACCGCAGCGGCCAAAAGTCTGGGTCGGTCTGCCGCGCGACGTTTGGGGCATGCCGCCATCGCCTGAATGCACGGAGTTCGCCCGCTAGCAGATTCAAACTCGACTTGAAGAACGCCGCCTCGCTGCGGCCAACGATAGAACAATCAAAAGGGAGGACGCATCCATGCGAAGGATGAAGCGGCTTGCTGCGGCGATTTTTCTGTTTGGCGGTTTTTTAGCAATCACTTCGGCGTCGGCGGACAATTATCCGTCGCGCCCGATCCGGCTGCTGCATGGATTTGCCGCCGGCGGCGCGGCCGACACGCTGTCGCGCATCATCGCCGACGGGCTCTCGAAGAAGCTCGGACAACCGATCATCGTCGAGGCCAAGCCCGGTGCCGGCGGCAACATCGCCGCGGATGCCATCGCGAAAGCGGCGCCCGACGGCTACACGATCGGGCTCGTCACCGGCGCTCACGCCATTTCCGCGGCGACCTACAAGAGCCTGGCCTACCAACCGGCCGAGAGCTTCGAGATGATCTCAACGCTGGTCTATTACGCGCTCGTCATTGCCGTGCGTAGCGATTATCCGGCAAAATCGCTGGGCGAGCTCGTGGTCATGGCAAAGCAGAAGCCGGGCGCGCTCTCCTTCGGATCGGTCGGTTTCGGCAGCACGCATCATCTGGCAGGAGAGCTGTTGAACGCAGCCGCCGGCGTCGAGATCGTGCACGTGCCCTATCGCGGCGATTCTCAAGCGGTCACTGCGCTGCTCGGCGGAGAGGTTCCGGTGATCGTCGGCACCCCGGTCCTGCTCGCCGCGCAGATCCAGGGCGGTGCGATTCGCGGCCTGGCGGTGACCTCGCCGACGCGCACCGCATTGCTGCCCGATGTGCCAACGGTTCAGGAAGCCGGTATCAAGGGATATGACGTCCGCACCTGGGCAGGCCTGCTGGCGCCGAAGGGAACGCCGCCCGCCATCATGGCCGCACTCAATGCGGCGACGTTGGACGCTCTTAGGGATCCCGACCTCAAGCAGCGTCTGGAGATCGCCGTTGGCGGCGAGGTTCGCGGCAGCTCGCCGGAGGAGATGAAGACGCTGATCGAGACCGAGATCAGCAAATGGACCGGCGTGGTGGAGCGGGCGAAGATCCCGAAGATCTGACGATCGAAAGTATAGAAGTGAACATAGTGCCGCGCGCGGGAACAGGATTGCCGCGCCGGCTCACATTGGTCGACGACCGGCTTGAATGTCGGGCTGCGGCGTGCGTCATTGATCGCTCGGGAGGTGAGCGTGGCCGCCAGAGCAATCAGGCATTCGATGCGGGCGTTGATCGTTGCGGCTTGCCTGGTTGCGGCTGCCCAGTCCGTGGCTCAGGAAGACAAGAAAACCGACGACGACAAGCCTGCCGATCCCGACACCGGCGAGAGCACGGTCGCGGAGAAAACGCTCGGGCTGCTGCCGAACCCCTGGCAAAAGTACGGGGTGAAGTTTGCGGCCACCTATATCGGCGAGGTGCTCGGAAATCCGACCGGCGGTCTGAAGAAAGGTGCGGTCTACGAAGGCAGGCTCAATCTCGCCGTCGATCTGGATTTCGAAAAGCTCGTCGGCATCGACAAGCTGACCTTTCACGCCAACATGTTTCAGATCCACGGCGACGGCCTCTCGCGCTCGAATCTGCAGAATTTCTTCGTCGTCAGCGGGATCGAAGCGTTGCCCTCGACGCGACTCTACGAGGCCTATTTCGAGAAGCAATGGGGCGACAAGAAACTATCGCTCAAGCTCGGACAGCTGGCGGCCGACAGCGAGTTCTTCAATACCAAGTACACGGATGTTTTCACCAACGCCTCGATGGGCTGGCCGGCGATCACGTCGCTTGCTTTGCCAAGCGGCGGGCCGTCGCCGCCTTTGGCGGCCATGGGCGCGCGCCTCCTGTGGAACGTGACAGAGCAGTTGTCCATCCTTGGCGCGATTTTCGACGGCGACCAGGCCGGTCCCGGTCCCGGCGATCCGCAGGAGCGTAACCGGTATGGCGTCAATTTCCGGGTCAACGATCCGCCGCTTCTGCTCGGCCAGGTTCAATATGCCTGGAACAACAGGAAGGGTGACCCGAACTTGACCGGCCAGTTCAAGGTCGGTGGCTGGCGTCATTTCGGATCGTTCGGGGATCAGCGCTTCGCATCCAACGGCGTCTCGCTGGCCGCGCCAACGAGCAGCGGGGAACCACGGCTCTTGTCGGGCGATATTGGAGCCTGGGCGGTCTTCGAGCAGCAGATTTATCGGGTGCCGAACAGCGACGATCGGGGCATCGGCATTTTCGCACGCGTGTCGGGCGCGCCGGCTGACCGTAATCTGGTCGATGTCTATGCAGATGGCGGCGTCGAGCTGATCGGGCTTAGCAATGCGCGCCCCGACGACAAGTTCGGCATTGCCGCCGGATATGCGCATGTCTCAAAGCGGGCCCAGACGCTCGACGCCGATTATGCCAGGTTGGTCGACCCGCGCTGGCCGGTGCGAAGCTTCGAGGGGCTGCTCACGGCCGTCTATCAATACCAGATCAAGGATGGCTGGACCGTTCAGCCGAACTTTCAATACATCGTCCATCCCGGTGGCGGCGCGACGGCTCCGGCGAGTCCGCTGCCGGGAAGGGCATTGCGAAATGCCTCGGTTTTCGGACTGCGCACGATCCTGAAGTTTTAAGTCGAGGCAAACGCGAGCGAGGCCATGTCGGCAATCATCGCGCTTCGACCACCTCGCCATCCTCCTTCACGAACCGGCCGACGGGGTTGTCCAGGAGATCGATGACGGCTTCCGAGGGACGACACAGGCGTGTGCCCTTGGGCGTCACCACGATCGGACGGTTGATCAGGATGGGATGCGCGAGCATCTGGTCGATCAGCTCGTCGTCGGACCATTTGGGGTCGTCGAGGCCGAGCTCCTTGTAGGGCGTGCCTTTCTCGCGCAGCAGCGCGCGAGCGGAGATGCCCAGGGCCTTGATGAGCTCGACAAGCGTTTGGCGGGATGGTGGCGTCTTCAGATATTCGATCACGACGGGTTCGACGCCGCTCTGCCGGATCATCGCCAACGTGTTGCGCGAGGTGCCGCAGGCGGGGTTGTGATAGATCGTGACGCTCATGAGGTAGTCTCCGCGATTGGGATGGGGCCTTGCGCCTGGGGCCGTCCGAGCAACCAATTCATCAACAGCATGCCGGCAAAGGCTCCGCACAGCTCCGCGAGAATGAATCCGGGCAGGTCGGTGGGACGTATGCCCGAGAACGTGTTTGTCAGCGACCTTGCGATGGCCACTGCCGGATTGGCGAATGAGGTCGAAGCCGTGAACCAATAGGCCGCCGTGATGTACAGGCCGACCAGCCAGGGGACGGCAGTCCGCTGAAACCGGATGCCGGCCAGGATTGTGACGACCAGACCGAAAGCAGCGACGGCTTCGGCGAACCATTGCGGTCCTCCGGTTCGCATTTTCGTCGAGAGATCGATCAGCGGCAGTCCGAACATCGGATGCGCCGCCATCGTTCCCGCGATGCCGCCAGCGATCTGCGCGACGACGTAAAGTGCGGCCTCGTTGACCGGCAGCTCGCGCTTGCCGGTGAAGACCAGCGTGACCGCCGGATTGAAATGCGCGCCGGAGATCGGTCCGAGCACGGTGATCAGGACGACCAGAATGGCGCCGGTCGGCAACGTGTTGCAGAGAAGCGCAAGCGCGACATCCTTGGTCAAGGATTCCGCCATAATGCCGGAGCCGACCACCGTGGCGACGAGAATGCCCGTACCGAGCGCCTCGGCCGCGAGGCGGCGCGGAAGATCGAATTGATCAGGCACGGCTTCGCTCCTTGCGTCTTGGCTTGCAGCAGGCTTGCAGGGTTTCGACGACCGGCTCGCAAACTTCCGGCCGCCCGCCGCAGCAATCCCGCAGCAGGAAGACCGCGACGTCCCGGAATTCGGTGAGGTTGGCGCGGTAGACGATCGAACGGCTGTGCCGCTCCGAGGTGACGAGGCGCGCGCGCGTCAGGATCGACAAATGCGCCGAGAGCGTGTTCTGAGGGACCTCCAACAGCCGTGCGAGATCGCCCGCAGCGAGACCATCAGGCTCGTGCCTGACCAGTGCGCGGAAGGCCTCCAGACGGGTCGACTGGGCCAGGGCGGCGAGCGCGAGGACAGCTTCTTCCGTTTCCATATATCCAGATTTATGGAAGTAATTGAAGCGCGTCAATCCGGAATTCCCCCTGGGCGACCCAGCCCGTATTTCGAACATTCCAGAAATATGGTTTGACAGTTTGGCATCCGCCGGCACATCGTGGCACGCATGAAGATCGATGACGCAGCAGCACGCCTTGAAGCCCTGGGCAACCGGACGCGACTCCAGATTTATCGTGCCCTGGTCCGGGCCGGACACTCCGGCATGCCCGTCGGTCGGTTGCAGGACAAGCTGAAGATCCCGGCATCGACGCTGTCGCATCACATCAAGACCCTGGTCTCGGTCGGGCTCGTCAGTCAGGTCCGGGAATCGACCACGCTGATCTGCCACGCAAACTTCGACGCGATGCGGGGTCTGGTCGATTTCCTGGCGGCGGAGTGCTGCGCAGACGAAGTCGGATGCAAGACGACGCAAACCGCGGCGTGATCCTTTTTGGCTGATATTGTTCAATTATTCTAGAAATATGGGAGAAGCCGAATGAACGCTAAGAGGGTCGCCATCGTCGGGGCAGGGCCTGTCGGCCTCGCAGCAGCTGCGCACGTCCTGGAGCGTGGCATGTCACCCCTCGTGCTGGAGGCAGGATCCGAAGCCGGGCACGCGGTGCGCCAGTGGCAGCAGGTCCAGCTCTTCTCACCGTGGGAATATAACATCGACAAGGCCGCGGCGCGCCTGCTGGCGCCGACGGGATGGAATTCGCCGGACCCGGGCTCCTATCCGACTGGTGTCGAACTGCTCGATCGATATCTGACGCCGCTCGCGACGCGAACGCCACTGCGCGAGGTGATCCGGACGTCCAGCCGCGTCTCGGCCATCAGCCGCGTCGGCTTCGATAAGGCGAAGACGAAGGGGCGTGAGCAGGCGCCGTTCGAAATCCGCTACCAGAACGGCAAGGGCCCCGAAGTGCTGCGCGCGGATGCCGTGATCGATACATCAGGCACATGGTTCTCGCCCAATCCCGCCGGAGGTAATGGTCTGCCCGCGATCGGCGAGCGTGAATACGCCGGCCACATCGCCTATGGCATGCCCGATGTCCGGGGTGCCGGGCGCGCCAGATATGCCGGCAAGACCGTCGCGGTGCTCGGCGCTGGCCACTCCGCGGTGGGCACGCTGATTGATCTCGTGCATCTCGCGGGCGAGGTGCCGGGGACGCAAGCGATCTGGCTGTTGCGGGGCGCCGATCCCGCCAAGTCTTTTGGCGGCGGCCGGAATGACAAGCTCGCTGCACGCGGAGAGCTCGGCTCCACCTTCGCCGCGCGCGTGGCCGCCGGGAAGATCAGGGTCGAAACCGAATTCAGCGTCACGCAACTGTCGGACTCCGAAGGCCGCCTCGAGATCGCGGCCGGCACGCGAAGCGTGATCGTCGACGAGTTGATCGTCTCGACCGGCTTTCGTCCCGACTTTTCGTTCCTGTCCGAATTGCGCCTGCGGCTCGATCCCGCCATCGAGGCGCCGGTCGCGCTCGCGCCGCTCATCGATCCCAACGAGCACAGCTGCGGCACGGTGCGCCCGCACGGCGCGCGCGAGCTCGCGCACGATGAGCCGGGCTTCTACATGGCGGGCATGAAGTCGTATGGCCGCGCGCCGACCTTTCTCATGATGACAGGATATGAGCAGGTGCGCTCGATTGCGGCCGATCTCGCCGGCGACAAGAAAGCCGCCGCAAGGGTGGAGCTCGTGCTGCCGGAGACCGGCGTCTGCACGCGTGGCGGCGTGGAGTCGGGCGCCGCAGCGGGATGCTGCGGCGGGCCGGCGAAGGAAGAGCCATCGGCCTGCTGCGCCGCCGATGAAACGGCGAAGAAGGCGGGTGGCGCGGGGTGCGGTTGTTCATGACATTAGTTCTTGCTGGAGAAGCCGGAGAGTTGCCCATTGTGGTTGGTGCGCCGTGTCGAGCTGGGGGGAGGACAGCATTCGTAAGCTGAGCGGCCGGTCCCTGATCGCGGTGATGTGCATCGGCCAGGTCGGCAATCTGCTGCCGCATGTGACGCTCTCCGCGAACTTGGCGCAGCATCTGATGCCGGCGTGGGGCCTGTCGGCGGCCGAAGGCGGCTTGATGGCGAGCGGTTACGCGTTCGGCTACATGCTCGCCGTGCCCGTGCTGACGACGTTGACCGATCGGATCGACGCGCGGCTCGTCCTGCTCTGGGGCTCGATCGTCAGCGGGTTCGCGACCGCAGCTTTCGGCATTTTCGCGCAGGGGTTCTGGTCGGCGACCGCGATCTGGTCGCTTGCAGGGCTTGGATTTGCCGGCGCCTACATGCCGGGCCTGAAGGCGCTGACAGACCGGCTTCCGGCTGGCGACACCTCGCGCGCCGTCACGCTGTACACGTCGAGCTTCTCGGTCGGGGTCGGCCTCTCGTTCCTGGTCGCGCAAGTGATCGCCGACCGTTGGGGATGGCGGACCGCTTTCCTTGTCACCGGCTTCGGTCCTATCGCAATGGTCGTCGCGTGCCTTCTGATGCAGGCGCAGCGGCCCGCGCCGAAGGCGGGACGTCTGTTGAACTTCGCGCCTGTCTTCGCCAACCGCGAGGCGCTCGGATACATCTTCGGCTACGGCGCCCATTGCTTCGAGCTCTACGGCATCCGCACCTGGCTGGTCGGGTTCTGGACCTTCGTCGTCGCGCATCAAGGTGCGCCGTCGTGGTTGAGCCCCGTCGTGCTGAGCTTCTGCTTTGCGGTGATCTCGATGCCGGCCAGCATCCTCGGCAACGAGGCCGCGCTGAAGTTCGGCCGCCATCGCGCGATCACGGTCGTGATGATCGCGTCGGCCTGCGTGGCGCTGGTTATCGGCCTCAACGCGACGGCGCCGGCTTGGGTGCTCGCACTGCTGCTGCTCGTCTATGGCCTGACCGTGCCGGCGGATTCCGGCGCGTTGACCGCCGGCATGTCGGCCGCGGCCGTAACCGAACATCGCGGCGCGACCCTGGCCCTGCATTCGACGGTCGGCTTCGGCCTGTCGGCCGTCGGCGCCTGGGGCACCGGCGCCGCGCTCGACGCAGCCGGCGGTCCGCAGAGCGCGACCGGGTGGCTGCTCGCGTTCAGTGTTCTTGCGGTCGGAATTGCGTTGGGGCCGTTGGCGCTGCTGTGGGCTCGGAGGGTGCAGCTTGGTGGCGCGAAGTCGATGTGAGGTCGCGCAATTCTACTCGGCAGTGAGAATTCGATCGAGGCGCAATCGATGTCGATGATCGGTGAGAAGGCGAGCGCCTCCCGTCACGGCGGCGAGAGTTCCCAATCCCGTTCCGCCGGCGATCAAGAACATGATCAAGAGCTGATACTTGACGGCGTCGATCGGTTCGACGCCTGCAAGGATTTGACCGGTCATCATCCCCGGCAAAGAGACAAGGCCGATCGCGGCCATGCTGTTCATGATTGGCGTGAAGCCGCTTCTCAATGCGTCCCGCAGGACCGGCAGCAACGCCTGATACCGGGTGCCGCCAAGAGCAAGACAAGCTTCGACGGCGGCCCGTTCGCGCACCAGGCTATTTGTCAGCACGTCCAGGCCCAGGCTTATTCCAGTCATGGTGTTGCCCAGGATCATGCCCAGCAAAGGCAACGCATAGCGCGGATGATACCACGGATCCGGGCGTAGCTCCGTCAGCAGCGCGAACATTGTGACGGTACCGGCCGCCAGCAGCATGCATCCCGCCCCTAAGCCATAGCTCCAGATACCCGGCAGGCGTCGCTTTTGCCGAGCGACGATTTCCCGTGATGCGAAGAGAACCATGATGAAGGCGGCGAGGGCGGTCCAGAGCGGCGAGACCACGGCAAACAGGAACGTCAATACGTATCCGACGAGTATCAGCTGAAGCACCATCCGCACGGTGGCGATGGCCAGCTGCTTTTCAAGCTTGAGGCGGAGAGCAAGCGAGAGCGCGCCATCCATGACGACAAGGAGCGCGGGCAGAACCAAATCGCCGTATGCCAAGTGAATGTAACTCACGGCCGATTTTCCTCGATTCCACCGTCGGCATTCATCACAAGGACCCGCGACCCGACGCGGCGGGCCTGAGCGTTGTCGTGAGTGCTCCAGACGACACCCGTTCCATTCGAAATGCGTTCCGCGATCAAGGATTCAACGGCCGCCGTCGATGCCGAATCGAGGGCCGATGTCGGCTCGTCCAGGAGAAGAACCCGCGACCTCAGCATCAGCGCTCGCACCAGCCCCAGCCGTTGTCGCTCGCCGGTCGAAAGTCTTTGGATCGGCCAGGGACCGCAACTGCGCGGCAACCCCAGTCTCGTGACCAACGGTAAGGCATCATCCCAGCCGCTGAAGTGGTCTTGCACGATGTCGGACCACCAGCCCGGTTCGGCGGCGAGATAGGTCACTCGCTTGCGCCAGGCCGGGGCAGGCATCGCCTCCCTGAGCGTTCCGTCCAGTTTGACCATTCCTTCGTTGGGATCGAGATCCGCGATCGAGCGAAGGAGTTGGGACTTCCCTACGCCAGAGGGCCCTTGCAGGGCGACGCATTCGCCGTCCTGCAAGTCGAATGAAACGGAGATGTGCAAGCGCTTGAGCGCGCGGACCGTGAGCATGTGTCAAAGCTTGCGCCGGAGCCGATTGGCAACCCGCACTGCAATTTCCGCCGGCGCCTCGTCCGGATAAGGATGCACCGAGCTGACATTGATCTCGCCCAGGACATAGCTGTCGGTCCCGTCGGGACGGACCGGGCCAAGCATGAAGTCGGCGTCCCAAATCACAGGCAGGTCAAGTTGCGCAATATCCAGCAACGACGTCAGCTGCGGCGTCCACTCGTCCTCCATCAACCGACGCAGCCGCTGGAAGCGCGGGTCTGCGTTGGACGCATAGAGCCGTGGTCCGGCCTCGGAACGGGCGGCCGGCGAGTCCACCAGGGCCTTGACCTTATGATAGCCGAAGCCGGCACAGCGATCGCCCGCCATGTAGCAACGCAACACGCCTTCGCTCAAGCGAGGCTGGAATGGCTGATCGACCACGCTGCCATTTTCGAAATACTCCGCGCAACGGCGGACAAAATCATCCAGCGTCAGTTCCTCAGGCGCGTCCTTCGTCGCGTCCAGCACCTTTGTCATTGGAGAAGCCGGCAGCTTCTCGACCTTCCAGACGCCTTGGCCGCCATTGCCCCGGTTGCGCTTGATCACGCGCGGACCGGCGGCGAGCCGCGTCGGCAGCTCGGCGCGCATCGCCGCAGCGGTTTGATATAGCGTCGTGTCGCTTCCCCAGCCCATCGAGCGGGTACGATACAGAACCTCCTTGGTGCCCATCTTGAGGATGACATCGGGATGAGCGCTGACCCACACGCCCCGTGCGGCGACGTCGCGCAGCAATGCGTCGAGACCAGCGCGATCCCGACCGTCTTGAATGGGGTTGACCCAGACGAGCACGCCGTCCACCCCGAGCAATTGTTCACGGACGTCCTCGGCGAAACTTTCATCATAGATCGCCGGGCGCGCCGCGATACCGACGGCGGCGAGGGCTTCGAAAAGCTGCGCGAAGCGGCTGTTTTGTGCCGTCGCGTCGCGGCGCGCGGCAGCGTCTCCGCGTGAGAGGATGGCGACGGTGTGTTGGTGAGAAGGGTGTCGTTCGGTGTCCATGCGCAAGCTCCACGAATGGCGTGCTGCGCAGAGCTTGGACCGAGGCCTCACAGGGAGTCTGCTTTGTCCCCACGCAAAGGACACTAGCGGGGCCGTCCGCGAGTTTCAAGATGTGGCTGGCGCGGTTCCGCGGAGCAGTGAATTCTTCGTGACGTTCGCCGGCGGCTTTGGTGGGCAGCCCGAAGCTCCCGCCGGTTGACAGCTCCCGCCCGGGGGCTTTTACTTGGGGCTCGGGGATATGCGATCTCCCCGTGAGGCGACATGCCCAAGCATCGCGTCCTGATCACCAAGGGCGCAGCATGTCATCATATACCCCCGATTTCATCCGTCAGACCGGCTCGACTTTTCGGCACGGCGTCCGCGCCGGTCGCATCGCTGTGCGCATCGATGCCCGCCGCCTCTTGCGCCGTGTGGGTATCGCGTAGGGCAAGATCGCGAAACGGACTTCACCTGGGGCAGGACAAACCAGGAGAATGGTCATGCGAACACGAACAATCTTCCGCACGGTTCTGCTGCTTGCGGTCGCGGGCGGGCTGTCGAGCGTGCACGCTCTGACGCAGGAGGAACTCGTCGCCAGGATCCAGGCGGCCGGCTACGCGCAAGTCAGCGACATCAAGTCGACGGCCGAGGGTATCACCGCAAAGGCGGTGAAGAACGGCAAGGCGGTGACGCTGGTCGTCGACAGCAGCGGTCAGGTCAAAGAGCGAAACTAAGCCTAGGGAGCAGCACGATGAAGAGAATCATCTGGGCCGTGGTCGGCATTGGCATCTGTCTTCTTGCATTTCGCTTCGGTCCATTCGTCCCGGCATATGCCCAAGATGCCGACTGGCAGAAGGTGGACGAGACCCTGGGCCGCAAGCCCGCCGTCTCGGACGACGTCCGCCGTTACGGCTTTCCCCGCAGCGATCTCTCCGTGACGTTGGACGGGGTTGCGATCAAGCCGGCGCTGGCTCTTGGCGGCTGGATCGCGTTCAAGCCTGCGCATGGCGGCGCAATGATCATGGGCGACCTCGTGCTGCTCGAGACCGAGATCAATCCCGTGATGGCGAAAATGATTGCGAGCGGGCTCGAGATCACAGCCGTGCACAATCATCTGCTGCGCGCGAGCCCGGCCACGTTCTACATGCACGTCGCCGGACACGGCGATCCCGTCAAACTGGCCTCGGCGCTCCATGATGCCCTGGCCGAAAGCAAGACCCCGCTGACGGTCACGGCGCCGGCGAACCCGCCGCCCGCCATCGACCTCGACACGGCGAAACTTGACCAGATCATCGGAGTGAACGGGAAAGCGAATGGCGGCGTCTACCAGTTCAACGTGAAGCGGCGCGACCCCGTCACGGAAGACGGCATGTTGCTGACCCCCGTCGCCGCGATGGGCGTCGCGATCGCCATCAATTTCCAACCGACGGGCACGGGCAGGGCGGCCATCACCGGCGACTTCGTGCTGACCAGCGACGAGGTGAACCCGGTCATCCTGGCGCTTCGAACGCACGGAATCGAGGTAACCGCGCTGCACAGCCACATGCTGGACGAACAGCCGCGGCTCTTCTTCATGCACTTCTGGGCCAACGACGATGCCCTCAAGCTCGCAGAGGGCCTCCGTGCGGCGCTCGACAAGACGGCGAGCACGAAGGGCTGATGCATGGACACGCACATGAACAAGCTCATGGGCAAGCTTGCGCTGGCATCCATGCTGGTTTTATTCGTGGGAGGGAACGCCATGGCCGAGACCCTGAATTTCGACAACGCTGCTGCCGGAACGTCGCCCGACGGATGGACCTTGACGATGACCGGCAAAGGACAGCCGAAATGGACCGTGGAAGCCGAGGCGACGGCGCCCAGCAAGCCGAACGTTCTCAAGCAATCGGGACGGGCGACGTTTCCCCTCGCCATCAAGCGCGATACGGCCATCCGCGACGGCTTTGTCGAGGTGAAATTCAAGGCCGTCGCCGGCTCCGAGGATCGCGCCGCGGGAGTTATCTGGCGTGCGAAGGATGCCGATAATTACTACGTGGTCCGGGCTAACGCGCTGGAGGACAATGTCGTGCTGTACAAGACGATCAAGGGCGTTCGAATGTCGCTTGAGATCGTGGGTCGCAAAGGCGGCTATGGCGTCAGCGCGCCGGTGTCATCCGGGCCATGGCACGTGCTGCGCTGCGACTTCGCAGGACGTCGGTTCAAGGTGAGCTATGACGGAAAGCAATTGTTCGAGGTGGAAGACGCCACCATTCCGGACGCCGGCATGATCGGCCTGTGGACCAAGGCAGATAGCGTGACCCTGTTCGATGATCTGACATATGGTGAGACCAAATAGGCGTTTGGTCACCTATGCCGGAGATTGCCATGAACGTTCGATGCCTGTCGGTCGCGACGGCCCTGCTGATTGTGTCCATCTGCCCACTGCGGGCGGAGGAAGGTCTGGTCGCCTACAAATCGCTCGGTCCGGAACTGGCGCTCGATCTTGCGCGCGCTGCGTTGGCGAACTGCCGCACCCGTGGATACCAGGTTGCAGTTGCCGTCGTCGATCGCTTCGGCGTCACGCAAGTGATGTTGCGCGACCGCTTTGCAGGTCCTCACACGCCCTCGACGGCAGCAGGCAAGGCGTGGACAGCCGCCTCGTTCAAGACCAGCACGACCGAGCTGAACGCGATCAGCCAGCCGGGCATGATGCAGGCGGGCATTCGCAACCTTCCCGGAGCGGTCGTCATCGCCGGAGGACTGATCGTCGAAGCCGGCGGCTCCCTGGTCGGCGCGATCGGCGTGTCCGGCGCTCCGGGCGGCGACGCGGACGAAGCGTGCGCGAAAGCCGGAATTGACGCCGTACGCGACAAGCTGGACTTCTGAGGCGTAAAGATCGCGGTCAAAAAGTCCTTCAGCCTTTTCGCGAGCCTGGCGGCCGTCTGATCCGCAGGGATAAGCAGACGCGCCGCCTTCGCACGCTCAGGTGTGGCCGCTCATTGACAGGATTTGACGATCACCCATCGTCGCGCCAACCTGAGAAGTAACACCGTCGAGCCTCGCCAACGATTGTTCTCGATAAGCCGATGTCCGCGAGAAGCCGGTCGTCCAGTTCGAGAAGCTCGTCGTATTGGCGGCGCCGTGTGATGCCGTCCAGCAGTGCGAGCGTGAGTTTCCAGAACCATCCAGGGTTTGGAGAAGGAACGAAGGCTGAGCTGGATGTGCCGATTGAGCCAGTGGTGCTGTCGCAAGACATGTTTCACCTCCATAATGGAGCGAAACAACGCTTGGCTCGAAAGCTGGTCGGGCGGTTGTGTTTGACCCGATGGCCTTTGCTATCATGCTCGTCCTTGCCGCACAAGCGATCCGCTGATCTGGAAGCTGAAGGTGTCGCTGAAGTGCCGGTCATGCCAAAAGCGACGATCGGCGCCGCCCGTCCACATGTTTCAAGCTGACGGCGATGCAAAGCATCGCACCCTGCAAATGAGTGCATCCGATCGAGGAGCGCTGATCGGAGCGCCGCCTGATGGTAGAGATCCTCGCTCCCTCAGTGGTACAACTGAGATGGGTATGCTGCCATTTGCAAGGCAGACCCTGTTCCCGCGAGATGGTTCTATGGACGCGAAATCAGCCGCACGATTTAAATGGCACATAGAGCGAGTCATTGAGGAGTTATCCTTGGCGCTCACGCTCGCTAAAGAGGCCTCTCCAGCAGGTGAGTTTCTGAGCTTGAGGATGTCGGTGGGCGATATCATCTCTCAGATAGACGCCGTGCTTCAGGACAACATTTACAAAGATCATCCCGGTCTGGATGGCATGAAAGACTGACCGTTAACGTCCGCTTCGGGGCAAATGCGAAGAACTCAACCTGATCAAACCTGGTCCGTTATGCATCGCTTAGTGGACCTGAACGAGGTGCGCCGCTACTTCGCTGATGGGCCACGGGCTGACCTGCACTAGCAGCATCCCTTTGACTCAAAATAGACTGCGAAACTCGGCGATTGCCCTGGCTACGTCTTGCCGCCTGACGTCTTCGCGCGTTCGCTCCCCACCACGTTTGAAAGAGATCGTGACTTTGTCGGGATTCGTCCGGAGCCGACAGTCTGTCTTCCATGACAAATCGCCAAGCTTGATCTCCACCAATTCTTGATCATCATACGCGCGCTCGATCGATCGGAAGATTTGCTTGGTTTCATCGATCGAGAGCATCATCGACTGTATGACCTCGGAGCCTCCGGCACCAAATGACATCAGCCACACCTCGTCCGTCGGGAGTGAAACACGAAAGTATGTCAGTCGGGACAAATCGACTAGTTTGAAGGTGCTGAAGTGCGATAACCTCCGCGACACAAGCTTGGAAATTTCATTCCGCAAGTACCGTACAAGTGTTCGCAGGTGGAGTTGGTCGCTCTGAAACACCACGAATAGGCTCCCTGAAAACAAATCGGCAACTTAGAACAATTCCCGAGACCCAGCCAAGCTAACGGCATCCTGAGGCTCGGACTTCCGCTCAGGGTCAAGAAGCGAAGAACTCGGCCTGAGCAAATCACGTGCACGATGCATCGCTGAGCGGACCTCTCTGAGCTGGGCGGTGCGCCCCCACGAGCCGCCTTGCCGCTTTGGCGGATACTCTCTATGATCGACAACTCATAGTAGCGGATTGCCTCACGAGAGGGATACGCGTCGTGGCAGGAATTCACGTTAGTCGCCGCCGCTTGCTTCGCAGTGCTGCAGCAAGCGGTCTGATGGCAACAGCGGCATCCAGCGTGATTGGTGCCGCCCGCGCCCAATCGGCGCGAAAGACCTTCGTCTTTGTCAGCGGGGCTTTTTGCGGCGGCTGGATATGGCGCCGGGTCATTGACCGGCTCGAACAGGGCGGCCACAAAGTGTTCGCTCCGTCGCTCACGGGTTTAGCCGAGCGCTCGCATTTGCTGAGCAAGGACGTCAATCTGGACACCCACATCGCCGACGTCGTCAACCTGATCAAATGGGAAAGTCTCGACAACGTCTGTCTTGTGGCGTGGTCCTACGCGGGCTTCGTAGGCTCGGGCGCGCTCGAAAGCATCGGCGATCGCGTCTCCTCGGTTGTATGGCTTGATGCCTACATTCCCGCAGATGGACAAAGGGTGGCGGACTTCGCAGCCGAGCCGGTTCGCAAAGGCATACAGGCGGCCATCGACAAGGGCGAGGCAGGCGTCCGTGGATCGCCGACGTATCCGCCCAGTGTCGTTGCCGAACGCGATCGGGTATTCGCCGAGTCCAAGGTTACTCCGCATCCGATCGGCACCTATCTCCAGCAGGTCAAGCTTTCCGGAGCGCTCCAAAAAGTGGCGAAGAAGACATACATCCGCCTGCCGAAATTTCCTCAGCCGGCCTTCGACAGGGCACTGGCAGACTGCAAAAGCGACAAATCGTGGGCCACGTTCGAATTGCCGGACATTGGGCACATGGCCATGCTCGATGCACCAGATCGCGTCAGCGAGTTGACAGTGCAAGCCGCGTGAGATCGACCTCCCCATGAGTTAAGGTGCAGACGTCGCGCCGGAGTGCGCTATGCCCGCTTGGGTCACAGGCGTCGGTTCGGTGCTCAGCGGCAAATTTCCGCGGTGGCCCCATCAACCAACACGTAGCTGCATCGCGTCAACGGAAGCGGCCGATTGGAGGTATTGCCGGCGCAACTGATCACCTCGTCCAGGGCGAACAGCTGGGCGGGCAGATCAAAGCGGGCACGCGGGCTCATCGTTCGCGCCCTGGCTGGTTTGCTTTCGGTTGCACGTCAATGGCACCGACGTTGGGGTGACGATTGTCGGCACGCCCTCGCTGCCTCATGCCGTCGCCTCGCATCCGTCCATCAAATAGGAAAGGCTGTGTTTCATACGCGCTGGCAGCGGCCGGCTCGTGCGATCGTCCGGACGCAGTATTTTGCGCGGTAGCAGAGGTCACAGAAAGTGCCGACACGAATACGATCGCTAGTCTCGACATGACGGGCTCCTTGGCGGAGAGCAGGAACGCGCAGTGGGATAACTCAGTCGAAATCGTCGAGAAGGAGCTGGGCGCCAAGATGGCGGCGAGACTATGCCGAGACTATGCAATGTCGAGAGCGGCCTGTTCAGCTACGCCATCCACCGAGGCAGCCTTAGTTCTTCGTCAAGGGCTTGGGCGGCTCTTCGGCCATAGCCTCGACATCAATGGCAGGAAGCTCGCCGGTGCGGTCTTTCAGGTCTGCCGCACGCTGTACCAAGCCAGCAGCGACCGTGGGATCCTTTGTTGTTTTTGCCATGCGCAGCAATGCCGCTGCGGCCTCACGGGCGAACTGATTTAAGCGCGACACGGTTGGACATCCGACACTTAGCTGACATGGAATGATTCAAGGGTCGAATATTCGTTCCGAATTCGGCTTAAAAATGTGCGCACGACACAGAAAGGACTTTAGCTCGGGGCTGGGCCAGCTGAGGTCCTTCGTGTGTCGGCACCACGTTATTTGAGGCGCGGTGGCGAATGGTGCCCAACTCAACAAGTGGTTCTTGGTTCCCGTTATCAGCCCAAATTTCGAGAAAAAACGGGCCCCAGCTCGCGGGGATGTTGGGGGGCATGGAGCTGGGGCCACTCGGGGTCGCCCTTGGGGAAGGGCATCGGGAAAACTTGGCAATCGCAGGAATGTTCCTGCCTTTTTCCAAAGAGTAAGTGTGTAGATCAACCGCACAAGCGGGGGACAATCTCGAACGAGCCCGCCATTCTAAGCGCGAGGTCGTCGCCTGAAGTTGTTGCCTGTGTTCCGCCGATGGAACAATCAGGCCTTGTGAGGAACATCAATCTGATCTCTAGCCTGATGAACCCCTCCGGCTGAGGGTGCTCATAAATGTCGGCTCACCGACGTAAAGCGGAAGTCACCCACCTTGAGCGTGATCTGCGGCTTGTGACACCTAGCGGACATCAGCAAACGGGCTGGTGTCGAACCGGCGAACTTCAGCGGCGAAGGCCGCGATGCTGGCAGCCCAGATGAGCGCAAATCCGAGCAGTACCCATTTGAAGTCCGAGTTGATCATAACGTTGACGGCCGCCATCCAGCCTATCGAGACCACACCTGCAACAATAGCACCAGCCAGCGCCAAAGTACTTCGTTGGCGAAAAGCCGTCATGGCTAGAGTGAGCGTAAGCACACCCGTCGCCATCACGTAGCCGCCCATTACGTTGAATACGTGTGCAAGCCACCTTGCCAACCTTGGACCAATCGATTCCAGCTCGACAGGCGTAAGGTTCATGTAGCGGATGTCCTCCGGCAGCAGCGCAGGCCGAAGGAAAAGGAAATACCCGCCGACACCGATCAGGATGATTCCGGAAAGCCCCAGAAGGATTGACGAAGCAGACCAGCCGAATTCTTTGCTGCGCATAGGGCGCTCCCAAATTCAGCCGTGGTGATGGCCCCCAGCTCCTCGATGCCTACCGTGCATGAAAAAATGCATAAGCGGACAAGCCAAAAGGGGCAGCCAAAGCAGAGCACCGAGTACATGAGCCTGATGCTGGGTGAACAGGAGCGCTCCGGAGATTGCCGCGATGACGGCAAGCCCCATAACGATGAGGGAATTGCGCGACAAGCCCCGGCGTGCGCCGGACTGATCGTGAATATGGTCCGGCAAGGTCATCGCGGCATCCTCAAGACGGCACCATTGCCTGATTGCCCTGTTGCCAACAGGACCAAAACCAAACTCGCAGGTTTCGCATGAAAGCCCTTGATGCAAATCAAACGTCGGGTCCCGCAACGGTCGGCAACCGCAGTTGATGTGGGTCAAATCGCGATTTCAAGAAGGTGGTTTGATGGCGGTGATTTCAACCGATCTGTGCCAGCCGGAGGAGCGTCCATCACCAGATGTTCGCAACTTGCATGCTGTTTCAGATGATCTACGTTCTGTGTGTACTTCTCTGGTTGGCCTTCCCGGACTTGAAGGGCCATGAATTCCTCCCGACTGTCTTTCCCGGTTTCAAGATGATTACCGTCGGAAGCTTCATGTACGGCCTTGCCGCCAGCATGATCTACGGGTGGGCAGTTGCGATCATCTACGTCTTCTTCTTCAATCTTTGACCGCAACTCCTCCCTGCTGTTATTGGACCGCGAGCGGTGCATCGCACCTGAAGCGGGCACCAGAAACTACTGCCGTCTCCCGCGAACATTCCGCCCGCCTGCTATGGGAACGATAGCCCTTCGTGGATCATTGCAATCTGCTCCAGCATGAAAAAACCCGCGGCGGATTGCTCCGCGCGGGTGAACTTTCGATGCTCCCATTCTGCCAGTGTTTTGCCCGACGAGTCAAAGCTGAACTGCGCGACGGGCAGGGATGTATCGGTCCAAACGCCTATTTGGCACAACCAAAATGGCTAACGATTTCAATGCTAACGCTACTGTGCATGGGGTTGTTTTTCGACTTTTTGTTTTCGCGTCGCCGAAGCTGCGCGCCTCAGCGCCGTCCCCGCGGTGCTTCCGCCTTGGCGGGCGGCTCGGTCTGCGGTCCGCAGCTCGCGGCCGCGAGCGAGCCTTGCGCCTGCGGCATCAGGCCAGGCTCGGGGGCGAGCGCCTTCATCACGATCAGGCCGGTGGTGCTAGGGGAATCGATGATCAGGCGGTCGGCCGCGGTGATCTCTTCGTCCTCGGGCAGCTCGTTGTGCTGCGGCTCTGTCATCAGGTCGAGCTCGATCACCTTCTTGCCGGCCGAACGGTCGTTGATGGCGTAATAGGCGATCTCGTTGCGGGTGTAGAACGACACCGAGGTGTAGGCCTGGCTGACGGGCACCGTCAGCTTGATCGGTCCGTTCGACAGATCGTAGCGGCAGATCGCGAGCGCAAAGGCCGGGTCCATGAACGGCATCGGCGAGGTCTGCGGATCGGCGAGCGGAAGCTGCGTGACGGCATTGAGCTTGGTCATCGGCGTCAGACGCGAATAGGCGTCCTGGGTCGCGATCCGCGGCAACGCCAGCACGCTGACGAGATGGACCACGAGGCCCAGCACCACGCCGGCAACGATGGTGAACAACAGCCGGATCATGAGCAGCCCGCCGTCGTGATCGTGGGCATCGGCGCATCGCGCTGGGTGCGTGTGGCAACGCCGACCGGGGTGTCGTAGAGCCGCAGCATCAGCGCGTAGCGTTCGATGCCGCCGGTCGGCAGCCAGTTGCCGGCGCGCGAGCGCGAGGCGATGCGGATCTCGAACGAGCCGTCGGACTGCCGTACGATCTCCTGGCTGGTGAAGCCGTAGCGCTGCAGCGAATTCGGGACGAGATGACCCTTGCGGTCGTAGAGCGTCAGCGTCCAGAACCGTGCCGGCGGCGTCACGCCGGAGACCACGACGTCGCAGCGGCCGTCGAGCACCTTCTTCTTGTCATCGGCGGTCGCGGTGAAGGCGACGCCGTCGCCGGTGCCGATCGGCAGCTCGCCGTTGCGCACGATAGTGGCGCGCGAATAGGGATCGACGTCGGCGGTGCCGGTGCGCGGGCGCGCGGTCCACGGGCCGATGGTCAGCGCGCCGATCTCGGTGCCGCGCGTCGTCGTCATCCAAGTCGCGCCGACGCCCACCACGGTTGCGAGCAGAAGAGCCGTCAATGTGATCAGGATCAGCCGCACTTGTTTCGATCAGTTCTTGTTTCGATTAGTTCTTGCGCGGGGCGGATGCGTTCGCATTCTCTTCCGCGTAGTTCTGCGGGAAGGCGAGCGCGCTCGTGGACGATGCCGGTTTGGCTTGCTTGGGGTCGGTGGCGGCCGATTTGGTCGCGGTCCGGGCCGCGTCATCCAGCAGCTTCTCGACCCGCACCAAAACGTCAGCGCCGCGCTTGGTCAATACGGGCGGCGGACCGGGCTTAGTCTCCAGCACCTTCGGCGCCGCATTGGCCTGCGCGTTGGCGATCCGCTCGGGCGGCAGCTTCTGGCCCATGCCTATGCCGGCGATTTCCCGGACCTCGACGCCTTGATGCGCCGCGAGCATGATGTCGTGCCAGGTCTGCGCCGGCAGCGAGCCGCCGGTCATGCGGTTGGTCGGCGAATAGTCGTCATTGCCGTACCAGACCGCGCAGGTGAAATTGCCGGTGTAGCCGACGAACCAGGCGTCGCGATACGCATTGGTCGTGCCGGTCTTGCCCGCGGTCGGAATGCCGTCGAGGGCTGCGCGGCGCGCGGTGCCTTCGCTGACGACGTGGCTCATCATGCCGGCCATGTCGGCGGCCACGGAGGCGGGAATTGCCTGGCGCGGCTTCGGTCCGTCGCGGTCCCAGCGCCAGACCGGATCGCCCGCGCCGGTGCGCACTTCCAGCACGGAATGCGGCGTCACCGCCTTGCCGCGGTTGGGGAAAGTCGCGTACGCCACCGCGTGCTCGAGCACGGTAACTTCGTCCGAGCCGATCGGCAGCGACGGCGTGTCGGGCAGCGGCGCCTTGAGGCCGAAGCGGCGCGCGACCTCGACGATCTTGGCGCGGCCGATCTTGGCCGGGTTCGGCGCCTTCGGCTGCTCCTTCTGGCCGATCGCGATCGACAGCTTGACGGGTACAACGTTGATCGAGCGCGTGATCGCCTGCGTCAGCGTCACCGCGCCGGAATAGGAATGGCCATAGTTCTGCGGGCACCAATTACCGATGCAGACCGGGCCGTCGACCACGATCGAATTCGGCGTGAAGCCGTTGAGGAGCGCGGTTGTGTAGACGTAAGGCTTGAACGACGAGCCCGGCTGGCGATAGGCGTCGGTGGCGCGGTTGAACTGGCTGGCACCGTAGTCGCGGCCGCCGACCATGGCGCGGATGCCGCCGTCGAGATCGGAGACGACGGTCGCGGCCTGCGTCGCGTGATAGTCGCGGCCGAACTGGCGCAGCTGGTTCTCGACCGCGTCTTCCGCCGCCTTCTGCACATTGGTGTCGATCGCGAGCCGGACCACGAAGACGCGCTCGGTGTAGGATTTTGGGAAGGTGTCGACCAGCTTGCGCATCTCGTCGAAGGCGTAGTCGAGATAATAATTCGGCGACGCCTCGTAGCGGCGGTCGACCGCGAAGGCGGGATTGCGGCGGGCGCCGAACACCTGGCCCTCGGTCATGAAGCCGGCGTCGACGAGGTTGTCGAGCACGACGTTGGCCCGGGCGCGGGCAGCGGGCAGGTTGATGTGGGGCGCGTATTTGGTCGGCGCCTTGAACAGGCCGGCGAGCATCGCGGCCTCGGCGAGCGTCACGTCGCGTGCCGACTTGTTGAAGTAGAAATGCGCGGCGCCGTCGACGCCGAAGGTGCCGCCGCCCATATAGGCGCGGTCGAGATACAGCTTGAGGATCTCGTTCTTGGTCAGTCGCCATTCCAGCCAGACCGCGAGGAAGGCTTCGTTGACCTTGCGCTCGATGGTGCGCTCGTTGCTCAGGAACAGGTTCTTGGCGAGCTGCTGGGTGATCGAGGAGCCGCCCTGGCGGACGCCGCCGGCCTGGGCGTTGGTGACGAGCGCGCGCGCGGTGCCGGCGATGTCGATGCCGAAATGCTCGTAGAAGCGGCGGTCCTCGGTCGCGAGCGTCGCCTTGATCAGCACATCCGGAAAATCTTCCAGCGGGATCGAGTCGTTGTGCTTGATGCCGCGGCTGCCGATCGGGTTGCCGTAGCGGTCGAGGAAGGTCACCGCGAGGTCGGACTTCTTCAGCCAGTCCTCGTCCGCGGTCTCGCGGAAGGCGGGGATGGCGAGGGTCAGCATCACCACCAGGCCCCCGAGGCCGAGGGTCGCAGCCTCCGACAGCGGCTCGATGAACACCCATCGCTTCCACCGCCCGACATAGAAGCGGTCCATGAAGGTCGAGTAGCGCTCGTAGAGCTCGCGGATGCCCTTGGCCGAGGAGAACAGCGAGGAGTCGATGCGCGCATCGAGATCCAGGAAGAAATTCCGGATCCAGGCCTTCCAATGCGGTGGTATGATCTGGCGCACCTAGAACCCTTGCGGCTTGGTTCGAAAGCGTTCAAGCACCCCGCCGGGGCGGCATCGAGACGTCTTGCGGGAGTGTTGCGGCAAACCCAAGGCGCCCGGCCAGCGACGGTGGGGACTTGCTGTTCCTTCTAGCCGAGCAGGGCCTATAAACCAATGGTCACGCTTGCGATTTTGAACAACAGGCCTAATTGACCCCGGTTCATTACGGGCCTCACGCGGGCGTCGCTTGCGGCCCCACGGCCGCACGCCCTAGATGGCACCAACCGTAGCTCTTTCGAACTTTTGTTGAGGCGCATGACCGCAGCTCCCAAACGACCTTCAGGCCAGGAAGGATTCTTCTGGAAAACCAAGACGTTGGAAGAGATGTCGGGGCCCGAATGGGAGAGCCTGTGCGACGGCTGCGGCCGCTGCTGCCTGAACAAGCTCGAGGAAGATGGCACCGGCGACATCTATTTCACCCATGTCGGCTGCAAGCTGCTCGATGGAGTGACCTGCGGCTGCAAGGACTATGCGAATCGTTCCGACAAGGTTCCGGACTGCGTCCGCCTGACCCCGGCCAATGTCCGCACCCTGAACTGGCTGCCGCCGAGCTGCGGCTACAAGCTCGTGGCGGAAGGGCGCGACCTCTATTGGTGGCATCCGCTGGTGTCAGGCGATCCCAATACCGTGCATGAGGCCGGCGTCTCCGTACGCGGTCGGGTCGAAGGCAGCGAGGTGGAGATCCCGGACGATGAGCTCGAGAACCACATCGTGCAATGGCCGGCGCAGCTGCCGAAACGGGCCCGCCTGAAGCGACGTCCGAAGGACTGATCCGTCGCACCAGATAGATCACGTCTTCGGGATGGCCGTGGGGTGGGATGCTCCCATGCACCGCGGTGCCTGCCCGAGAAGAACTTTGCTGTCTACATTGGCTGCATAGAACGAATCCTTCGCGGCGTTGGGCCGCCTCATGGCTTCCGATCGAGATGAACAAGTTCGAGCGGCAGAGCAGTTCTGCCGACACCCAGACATTGCCCGACGATATCGCCGAGGAATTGTCCCGCCTTTCGAGCGAGGTCTTGAGCGTCGACGACGCTCCCTCGCTCGCGCCGCCGGCGCCGCTGTCGCAGGACGAGGTCCGCACCATCGTCATCAGCCTGATGCTGACGATGTTTCTGGCAGCCCTCGACCAGACCATCGTCGCAACCGCGCTGCCGACCATTGGGCGCCAGTTCCACGACGTCTCCAATCTCTCCTGGGTCATCACCGCCTATCTGCTCGCCTCGACCGCAGTCGCGCCGGTATTCGGCACGCTCAGCGACATCTACGGACGCCGCGTGATGATCATCATCTCGCTCAGCCTGTTCGTCGCGGGCTCGGTGCTGTGTGCGATCGCGCCGAACCTGCCGATGCTGATTCTTGCACGCGGTCTCCAGGGGCTCGGTGGCGGCGGCATCATGCCTGTCGTGCAGACCGTGATCTCCGACGTCGTGAGCCCACGCGAGCGCGGCCAATATCAAGCCTATTTCTCCAGCGTCTGGATGGTCGGCGGCATTCTCGGCCCGGTCATCGGCGGCGTGTTCGCCGAGCATCTGCACTGGTCGATGATCTTCTGGATCAATGTGCCGCTCGCGGCCGCGGCGATCGCGCTGCTGCTGCCCAGGATGAAGAAGATTCCGGTGTTCCACCGCAAGCGCAAGGTCGACTGGCTCGGCGGCGTGCTGCTGATGGCCTCCGCCGTGGTCTTCATGCTGGTGCTGACCTGGGGCGGCACGCGCTTCCCGTGGCTCTCGCCAACCGTGCTTGCGATGGTGGGCGGCGCCGTCGCGCTCGCGGTCACCTTCGTGTGGCACGCACGCCGCGCGGACGAGCCGTTCCTGCCGCTGCCGCTGCTCGGAGGATCGGTTGTGCCGTTCGGGCTGACGGCCGGCGGTTGCGCGCTCGGTGCGATCACGGGCCTCACAGTGCAGCTGCCGCTCTATTACGAGGCGGTCTATCACCTCAGCGCCAGCGAAGCGGGCCTCGCGCTGATTCCGCTCGCGGCGGTCTCGACCTGCGGCGCGGCCATCGCCGGTCGCACCATGGCGCGGGCCAAGCACTACAAGCGGGTCGCCATCGTCGGAACGTCCTGGGCTGCGCTGTGCGGCCTCGGCCTCACGTTGACGACGTTGCCGCTCTGGGCACTGCTGACGCTGATGGCTGCGTTTGCGCTTGGCCTCGGCACCACCTTTCCGGTCTGCGTGGTCTCGGTGCAGAATTCGGTCGCCCGCCCGCAGATCGGCACCATCACGGGCGCGTTGAACTTCTTCCGCTCGCTGATGTCCTCGTTCACGGTCGCGGCGTTCGCGGCCATCCTGCTCATCGCGCTCGGTGCCGACGTTCCGCTCGCCGGCGAACATCACGGCGCTGTCAATGCGATTCCCGCCGACGACATGCGGCATGCGTTCCGCTACGTCTTCGGCGCCGCGACGGCGCTGATGGCCGGCGCCGCGCTCTGCCTGATCATGATGGAGGAGCGGCCGCTGGCCGGTCCGTCCGTCACGCAGCAGGTGGAGATGGCGGAGTAGGGGTTAGCCACCGCGATCGGGATCGTCGTCGCCATTGCCCGTCTTCCGCGCTTTCGCTGCGAGCTGCTGCTTGAGCCGTGCGAGCGCTTCGGCAGACCAATCGCCGACAGCTGTGACCGCGACCCAGCCATCGACGTAGTGTTCGGGTGCGTAGACATGGCCGAAACCCATCGGCGTGTTGGTTGCGACCGCCATGTCGAGGGCGAGCTGCAGCATCGTCACGATAGGATACCATCGCAGCTCCGGTGATACGTCAGGCCCGCGCGGCGCATTCATCCAGGCCGGCGCCTGATAGGCATCGCGGTAGGCGAAGAATGTGATCGCGTCACTGGCGTATTGCAAATAGACCACGCGCATCGGGCCCCAGGGAGTATCCGGCGCCACCGTCGGCCCGTTCTGGTTCATGAAGCGCACGAAGCGGCCGTCGCGGAATTCCGGCAGCCAGGCCGGTGATCCTGGATTGCGGTTATCGGTAATCGAGCGCCAGATGCGGCTCTCGAATGGCGCTCCGCTCCATAGCGCGCCGGCGATGGGGTCGCCGATTGTCTCGAACAATTCTGCGGATTTTTCCGAGTTCATGGCACCGAGGCTGAGCCCGTGCAGATACAGCTTTGGCCGCTTGTCCTTGGGCAAGCTCGTCCAGTAGCCGTAGATTTCGGTGAACAGCGCACGCGAGGCCTCCACTCCGTATTCGGGCTGAAACAGCAGCGACAGCGGGCTATTGAGATAGGAATATTGCATCGCGACGCTCGCGACATCGCCATGATGGAGATATTCCACCGTATCCATCGCGGATGGATCGACCCAGCCGGTCCCGGTCGGTGTGACGACGATCAGGACCTTGCGTTCAAAGCCGTACTGGCGCTTGAGCTCGTCGAGCGCAAGCCTGGCGCGCGCCTGCGCCGTGTCGCGGCTGCCGAGGCCCACATAGACGCGCACGGGATTCTGCGCGGGCTGTCCCGTAACGGCCCTGATCTCCGTCGCGGTCGGGCCTGAGGCAATGAACCGGCGCCCCATGCGCCCGAGTTCCTGCCACTTCACCAGCGAGGCAGAACTTCCGGTTCGATCGTGGGCGGCCGGTTGCGGCCGCTCTGGCTCTTGCAGGGCGTCGAGTTCGCGGAAGGAGGAGTCGAGCGCATTGAACGCGGTCCGGACCAGGACGTTGCTGGCGATCGACCAGAACAGCAGGCCTGCGATCAGCACGCCGAGCACGTTGGCGACCTTCCGCGGAATGGCGTGCTTTATGCGCACGGCGAGGAAGCGGGCGACAAACACGAACAGCCGCCCCAGCACCAGCAGCACGGCGAACGTGATCAGGGTGATGACGCAGACCTTGAGCGGATGCGCGGTCTCGACCGGGGTCATCTTCATCACGGTGCGGATCGAATTCTGCCATTCGGCGGTTCGCCGCAGGAAGATAACGACGACCAGCAGGCAACCGGCCGTGACCAGCGCATTCGCAATCGATCTTGCCCGCGGCGAAGGTTCGGGCAATTCGAGATAATGCCACAGCTGGCGCCACAGCACGCCGGCGAAATAGCCGATCGCGAAACAGCCGCCGGCAAGCGCGCCTTGCGTGAGATAGCTCCGCGGAATCAGCGTCGGCGTCAGCGCGGCAGCAAAGAACAGAGCGCCCAGCATGAGGCCGACACCGGACAGCGAGAGCAATTGCCGTCGAACGAGCCAAGCCAGATTCGTCACGGCATCCTCCGGGCCAGTCTATCTCTTGTTCTTGTCTGAAAAGCTGCTCTGTCGCGGCAGCCGGATCGTGAATTCCGTGAACTTGCCCGGCTCCGTCGCGACGTCGATGGTGCCGCCGTGCTGCTTCACCACGATATCGTGGCTCATCGACAATCCGAGGCCGGTGCCTTCGCCGGCCGGCTTGGTGGTGAAGAACGGATCGAACATCTTTTCCTTCACCTCGTGCGGAATGCCGGTGCCGTTGTCGCGGATGCGGATCTCGATGCTGTCGCCGCGGTCGCGCGTTGCGGCGATCACCACCGGCTCGTAATCGGCGGCGCCGTCATCCGACTTGCGCTTGGCCACCGCGTGGAAGCCGTTCGAGATCAGGTTCAGCAGTACCCGGGTGATCTCCTGCGGAAACACTTCCGCTTGCCCGGCCGCCGGATCGAGTTCGCGCTTCAGCGTCACGTCGAACTGCGGCTTCTCGGCGCGGGCGCCGTGATAGGCAAGGTTGAGGCTCTCCTCGACCAGCGCGTTGATGTCGCTCAGCCGATGCTCGCCGCCGCCCTCGCGGGAATGCAGCAGCATGTTCTTGACGATGGAGTCGGCGCGCCTGCCATGCTGCACGATCTTCGCGAGATTGTCCTTCAACAGTCCGGTCAGCTCGTCGACCTCGCTGCGGACGTCGTCCGCGAGCGGGAGCGGCGCCAGCGTCTCGTTCAGCTCGTCGGTCAGCTCGGCGGAGAGCGATGCAAAATTGTTGACGAA
Organism: Bradyrhizobium sp. MI1.11; assembly: GCF_055811255.1. Classification (NCBI taxonomy): domain Bacteria; kingdom Pseudomonadati; phylum Pseudomonadota; class Alphaproteobacteria; order Hyphomicrobiales; family Nitrobacteraceae; genus Bradyrhizobium; species Bradyrhizobium sp. MI1.11. The sequence goes on along the minus strand of NZ_JBVVPM010000006.1, from coordinate 87,313 downwards.
GTTGAGCGGGTTCTTGATCTCGTGCGCAATGCCGGCGGTGAGCTGGCCGAGCGATGCCAGCTTCTCGGTCTGGACCAGCCGGTCCTGGGCAGCGCGCAAATCGTCGAGCGATTTGGCGAGGTCCCGGGTGCGATCCTGCACCTCGTTGAACAGGCGCGTGTTCTCGATGGCGATCACGGCCTGGTCGGCAAAGGTCTTGAGCAGGGCGATCGCCTTGTCCGGGAAGGGACCGGGCTCCGGCCGCGTCACGCCGATGGTGCCGATCGCGACGCCGTCGCGCAGCATCGGGATCACGAGGATGCTGCGATAACCTCGCGTCCGCGCCAGCTCTCTCATGGCGTCCGTAAGGTCGGGCTCGTTCTGCATGTCGCTGCGGAATGCGAACTCTCCGCTTCTTGCCACTCGGCTGTGAATGCCGGACGCCGATAGCGGCGCCGGGAACGAGCTGAGCAGCTCTTCGTTGCCGGCTTCGTTGTCGGTACTGAAGGCGGCGAGGTGGAGCAGGCCGTCGATGACGCGCGTGACGGTGGAGGAATGTCCGCCGACCAGGGACTTGGCGCTGTCGGAGATCGCCTGGAACACGGGTGTCACATCCGCGGGCGAGGCCGCAATCACCTTGAGGATGTCGGCGGTCGCGGTCTGCCGTTCCAGCGCTTCCCTCGTGGTGTTGAACAGGCTGACATTCTTGATCGCGATCACCGCCTGGTCTGCGAAGGTCTGCAACAGCCGCACATGATGCTCGCCGAACGCGCCGGTCGCGCGCCGCGTGGCGATGATGACGCCGATGGCCTGGCCGTCGCTCATTAAAGGCGCGAATAACATGCTGCGGTAGCCGCGGGCGCGCGCGATGTCCCGCGCCGCCGGTTCGACCTCGGTGTCGGGCAATTGCGCCGCCACACCACTGGCCACGAGCCGGTAGGGCGGGAACTGCGCGAATGGCACCGGGAACGAGGACTGCAGCACGCGATCGCCGGCCGGATCGGTCGGCGTGAACGCCGCAAGATGCGCGGCGCCGTCGATGTAGCGCAGGACTGCCGTGGAGAAGCCGCCGATCAGCCGGTTGGCGTTGGCGGCAATGGCGTCGAACACCGGCTGTACGTCGGAGGGTGAAGCGGCCATCACCTTCAGAATGTCGGCGGTGGCGGTCTGGCGTTCCAGCGTCTCGCGCGTCTCGTTGAACAGCCGCGCGTTCTCGATCGCAATCACCGCCTGGTCGGCAAAGGTCTGGAGCAGCTGCACGAGGTCGGCTGCGAACGCGCCGGGCTCGGCACGAGTTACGCTGATCATGCCGACTGGCGTCCCCCGATTCATCAGCGGCATGAACAGCACGCTGCGAAAGCCGCGCAGCCGCGCAAGGTTCCGGTTCAGCTCCGGGACCTCCGCGGCTTCGCTATCGGGAAACTGGATCGTCTCGCCGCCGCGCACCAGCGCGAAGGTCGGAAAGTCGGCAATCTTGCGCGGGAACGACGCCTTCAGCCCTTCGTCCGCCTCGGTGCTCGTTGGTGTGAACGCCACGAGGTGGAGCTCGTCATCGATGAACTGAAGCACGGTGGCGGAGAAGCCGCCGAGCAAACGCCGGGAGCTGGACGCGATCGCCTCGAAGACCGGCCGGGCATCGGACGGAGAGGCCGCGATGGTGCGCAGAATCCCGGCGCTGGCGCTTTGACGATCGCGCGCAATCGCGAGCTCACTGCGAAGCTGCGCGTTCTCGGCTGTGGCCGCCTGTAACAGGCGCTCAAGTTCCGCGATGTCGTTGGAAGGGGCGGTCATTCGCAATCCGGCTTGATGCCGGACAAGCGCGGCACCAGGGCGGATTATCACATCTCCTGCGGCCGGAGCCAGCGTCCGCGACAGCGAGTTTGCTGCCAGAATCCGGTCCGCTTCACGTGCCCGGCCGCGACACCTCGGTCTCCTTGCTGGTGATGAACTCCAGCAGCACGGGAATGCCTTCCTGCGTCTTCTGGATGCCGCGCCTGATCGCGGGGATGATGTCCTCAGGTCTCGTCACCCGCTCGCCATAGCCGCCGAAGGCGCGCGCCATCGCGGCGTAGTCGCCGGAAATGTCGGTCGACCGGTATTTCTCGGTCGAAACCGGCATCACCTTCAATTCGATCGCCATCGAAAAATTGTTCAGCAGGATCGACATGATCGGAATGCGCTCGCGCACCGCGGTCTCGAAATCCATGCCGGTGAAGCCGATCGCGGCATCGCCCCAGACATTGATGCAGAGCTTGTCTGGCCTTGCGAGCTTGGCGCCCATTGCCAACCCAAGGCCGTAGCCGAGCTGCGTCGTCTTGCCCCAGCCGAGATAGGTGAGGGGCTCGACCGACTTCCAGAACGGCGAGAGCTGGTCGCGCGGGCTGCCGGCATCGTGGGTGATGATGGTGTTGCCGATGTCGACGGTGTGCTGCAGGTCCCATAGCACGCGATAGGGGCTCAAAGGCGCATCATTGCTGGTGAGCTTCGGCATCCATTTCGCCAGCCACTCCTTGTGCGAGGCCGCGATCTCGGCCGCGACCGCCGAGGCGTCCCGATCCGCGCTGACGGTCTTGCCGATCTCCTCCAGCAGCGCGTCGAGCACGAGCCCGGCATCGCCGACGAGGCCGATCCTGGCTTCCACGTCCTTGTTGAGATGGTTCGGATCGAGCGTCGAGTGGATGATGGTTTTGTCTTTGGGCATCGCGATGCCGAAGCCTGTTTCAGTGAAAGAGCAGCCGATGCCGAAAATGACGTCGGCCTCGGCCAGGAACTTCGGCACCGCGCGCGGCACGGCGAGCCCGCCGGAGCCGAGCGAGAGCGGATGCGTTTCCGGAAAGGACGATTTGCCCCCAAGGCTGGTGGTGACGGGAATGGCGAGCCGTTCGGCCAGCCGTTTCAATTGCGGCCACGCCTGCGCGTAATGCACGCCCTGGCCGGCATAGATCACCGCGCGCTTGGCGTTGACGAGCAGGTCGGCCGCCTCCTTCACATGAACGGGGTCAGCGCCGTAGCGGGTGCGCAGCACAGGCGTGTAGTTCAGCGGCTCAGGCACCTCTTCGTTCCACATGTCGGCGGGGATCTCGACGATGACAGGCCCGCCGCGGCCGTTCTTCAGCTTGGTGAAGGCGCGGCGAAAGATGTTGGCGACTTCCGCGGCGAGGATGATCGGTTCGGACGATTTCGAAAACGCCTTCATCGCCTCGCTGGAATTGAAGTTCGGCTCGATATGCGCAAGCCTGCGCTGATAGCCCATCGGCAGCACCAGCACGGGAACGGATTCGCCGTAGCATTGCGCGACACCGCCCATCGCGTTCTCCGCACCGGGCCCGTGCTGCATGCAGAACGCGCCGATCGAGCGTCCCGATGTCACCCGCGAGATCGCATCCGCCATGTGGATGCCGACGCGCTCCTGCCGCACCATCACGGGCCGGATATCGGCCTTGGCCGCATGCTCGATCAGATGATTGACCGGATAACCGCAGAGGATCTCGATCCCCTCGCGCTTCATGATTTCCGCAATCGCGGTGCCGAGCTTCATGGCGTTTCTCTCCCTGGGCAGGCCGGTTGGTCCGGCCGATTAGGGAAGAGAGGATCAGGAATCGGGGAAAGGGTAAAGCGCGGGCGATGAGAGTCGCGGTAGGTCAGCTATGCAGCGAGCTGCCGTAGCCCGGATGGAGCGCAGCGCAATCCGGGGCCGTGCTACCCGGACATACCAATGACGAATTCGCCGCGCTCCATCCGCTACGACCGCTACTTGCAGCTTTGGCAGATCCTCAGCTTGCGTTTCAACGCCTCGTCTTCTTGATCGATCAATTGCTCAGCGGCGCCTTTAGCACCCGGATCGGCCCTGGAGCCCTTCGCCGTGCGTGACCTCACAGGCGGCACCACTTGGCTCGAGGTGTCATTGCCCTCGCCGGGGCCTACGCTGAAGCCATCGTAGTCGGCGGCCGGGTTCGGCGCCGATGGAAGCCCGCCGATCACCGGCGGCGAAGCTTCTCTGATGGATGCTGCCGGCGGAGGTCTGGAATTTTTGGCGCCCGCATGCGGCGGCGATGCATTGGGCGGAGAAAGCGAAACCGGCGGGGCGGCCGAAGTCTGTCCTCTTGCGCTGTCCTGCGACCAGACGCCGACAACGATGAGGCTGAAAGCCAGGAGCATCACGCTTCTCATCCGCATCCTTCAAGCAGCTGTGGTTGGTGGATTGACAGTGTGAAGCGTATCAGGACCCACATGGTCGTCAAAGCGCCGCAGCCTGGGTTTCGCAGCCGGGAGTATAGTTCACAAAGCGTGACCGGCCCGCCGCACCAAGCCAGGCGCGGTGAAGTCAAAGAGGAATTTAACGCTTGCGCCCTAACTTGCGCTCGCCATGAGTGACCAGGTCGTCCACAGCGAGGTTCAACCGTTTTCGGCGCGTGCTGCGCTTCCCTGGCTGGTGAGCCTTGGGGTATATGCCCTGTTGCTGATTCTTGGACCGCGGCTGCTCAATGATCCCGACAGCTATTCGCACATCGAAGTCGGGCGCTGGATCATCGCGCACGGCATGCTGCCGGCGACTGACCCATTTTCCTTTTCGAGGCACGGCGCGCCCTGGATCACCTTCGAATGGCTCTCGGAGATCATCTACGCCGGTGCCTACGCGCTTGCCGGCTGGCAGGGCGTCCTCGTCGTCGCTGCCGCGGCGATAGCGCTCGCCTTTGGTTTGTTGACGTTCTTCCTGCTGCGCGAGCTTTCGCCGACCCAGACGCTGCTCATGGTGATCGCGGCCGTCATCCTGTTGGCGCCGCATATGCTGGCGCGGCCACACGTGCTGGTGCTGCCGCTGATGGTGACCTGGGCGGCTGCCCTGGTGCGCTGCATGGATCGTGGTGGGCCTCCGCCGTATTGGGCCCTTCCTCTACTGGTCGTGTGGGCCAATCTGCACGGCAGTGTGGTGCTGGCGCTTGGACTGATCGGCCCTGCGGGGCTCGAGGCGCTGCTGCGCGAGAAGCGTAGCGAATGGCCACGCGTGTTCCTGCAGTGGCTGCCGTTCACCGCGCTCGCGGTCGCGGCGTCCTGCCTGACGCCCTACGGGCCGGAACCGCTGCTGATGCCGCTGACGACGCTCGGCCTCGGCCCCGCGCTCGGTTGGATCGCGGAATGGCGGCCGCAGGATTTCAGCCACATAGGCTTCTTCGAATTACTGCTGCTGGCCGGCATCTTCGCGCTCTCGCGTGGCGTGACGCTGCCGGTCGTGCGTGCGTTGGTCGTGATCGGCTTGCTGCATTTCGCGCTGGCCCAGATCCGCAATGCGGATCTGCTGGCCATGCTGGCGCCGCTCTATCTGGCGGCTCCGCTGGGGCGGACGTTCGGCGGACCGGTGGGAGAAGATGCTCCCGGCTCGTCACGCGGCCTGAACCTGGCCACGCTGGGTGTGTTGATCGTGGTGAGCGGGGCGACGCTGGCGCGTGACATACGACCGGCTCCGGCCATTACCCCTCAGGCTGCCATCGCTGAAGCCAAGCTCGCCACGGCGGGGCACGTGCTCAACGATTATTCCTTTGGCGGCTATTTGATCTTTGCCGGCATTCCCACCTTTATCGACGGTCGCGGTGAACTGTACGGGGGAGCGTTCATCAACCGCTACAATCGTGCCCTGGCGCTGGTCGATCTCGGCGACTTTCTCAAGTTGCTCGACGAATACAACATCGGCGCAACGCTGCTCGCGCCGGGAACGCCGGCGATAGCGATGCTGGACCGGCTGCCCCAATGGCAGCGCGTCTACAGCGACGACGTGGCGGTCGTGCACAAGCGGCGAGATATGCCGCAAAAATAGATCAAGCGGTCCCGAAGGCGACGTATTGGCCGCCGAGCGGCACGCCGCTCAGGGTCGCTTCGAGGCGCCGTGCCGGCTTGGTGTCCCAGGGCAGCAGCAGGAAATGGCGCGCACCGATCTCGCGCAAGCCGCCGGCAGCCATCAATTTTCGGGTTTTACCCGCCCCGAGCAGGACGGCGTCCCGGTCGAACTCACAACGCGCGACGGCAAGGCGGGTCAGCGGGTTGTATGGATTGTGCTCGATGACGCAGACGAGTCCCCCGGGTCGCGTCACGCGCCGCATCTCGGCGATGAATTGCGCCCATTCGGCCGGCACGACGTGGTGCATCACGCAGACGGCGGTGACCAGATCGAAGCTGGCATCGTCGAAAGGAAAGGTGCGGCCGTCAAACTCACGGTAGTCGACCTTGCCGTTGTCAGCGCGTGCCTGCGCCAGGCTGGCCGAAGAAACGTCGATCCCGCTCAAGCGGCCGACCATGCCGTGCAGCAGGGGATGAAGGCTGCCCACGCCGCAGCCGACGTCCAGCATGTCGGGCCTCTCCTTGTCGAGCCGCTGCGCGATCAGATTGCCCAGGAGATCGGCCTTGGCGCGCATGAAGAAGTGATGCGGCAAGCCGGAGAAGTCGATCGAGGATTGGACCACGTCACGGTAGTTGTCGTGATAACCGTCAAAGAGTTCGGTCATGCGCCGGCTCACTCGTTGACGGCGTGGATCGCGGGTGCGGCCGCCGTCTCGTTGCGGTCGAAGCCAGCGCGTGTCTGCACCACATAGAGCGGGCGACGTTTCACCTCGGCATGGATGCGGCCGACGTAGAGCCCCACGATACCCGTCATCAGCATGTTCATTCCACACAGCAGGGACACGACGACCATCGTCGAGGACCAGCCGGTGACGAGGTGACTGTCGTTGCTGAGCCACAACAGGATCACCCAGCCGCCGTAGAGCAGTGCCAGACCCGAGACCGTCAATCCGCACCAGATTGCGAGCCGCAAGGGCAGATCGGAAAAGCCGAGCGCGGCGTTCATCGCGAGCCGCACCATCTTGAACAGCGGATATTTGGTCTCGCCCGCTGCACGTTCGAGGCGGTGGAAGGCGATCTCGGCCTGCCGGAAGCCGAGCCAGGCGATCATGCCGCGTACGAAGCGGTCCTGCTCCGGCATCTGCCGAAGCGCGTCGAGCACCTTGCGATCGATCAGGCGGAAGTCGCCGACATCGGCGGGGATGCCGACCGAGGACATCCTGCCGAGAAGCCGATAGAACAGATGCGCGGTCGCGCGTTTGAATCGGCTTTCGCCGTCGCGCGACAGGCGGCGGGCGTGGACGATGTCGTTGCCTTCCTGCCATTTTGCGATCAATTGCTCGATCACTTCAGGCGGATCCTGCAAATCGGCATCCATGACGATGATTGCTTCACCTTGCGCGGCGTCCATGCCGGCGGTGATGGCGATCTGATGCCCGAAATTTCGCGACAGGCCGATATAGCGAAAGCGCGGGTCGCGCGTGGCGAGCGCCTGTAGCACGATCGAACTGGAATCGCTGCTGCCGTCGTCGACGAAGATCGCCTCAGCCGGCCCGTCGAGCCGGGACAAGACCAGGTCGAGCCTGCGCAGCAGCACCGGCAACACGGCTTCCTCGTTGAACACGGGGATGACGAGGCTGTAGCGGATCGACTGGAAATTGGCCGCCATGCGAGAGAGTCCAACTCGTTGCAGGAGCGGAAGTCTATGCCGGGGGTGGTTAAGGTCGCCTTGCCACAACCGTTAAAGGATATGGGGAGCCGGGGTGGCTTCCAAAAAGCGGTGCGAATGGTGATGCCCGATTAACCACGCCGAGCAGCCGCGGCTTTGGCCCAGGACTTGCGACTTAGGGCTTGCGGCGGATCTTGTAGAGAACAAATCGCTCCGAGGTATCCAGCGCTTCCAGCAGATCCGGCAGTGGGTTTACGGCCCGCGGTCCGAGGACGTAGAGATAGTCGTAGTCCTGGGGCCAGGTGCTGACGAACGGCGGAACGCCAGCTGGCGGCCGGCTTGCCGCAATCGCGGTCAGCACGCCCAGCGGCATCGGCCCCCCGTAGGGAATGGCAAGGCGGCGCACGTCCTCGCGTGGCCGCACGGGCTGCTTGCCCGCTTCCGTAAATAGATTGGGCACGAACGCGTTGGCATAGTGCACGGCGAGCGTAGGCGCATAATACATCGGATATGAGGTGAGGTCGGCGAAGGGCGGGTCTCCATTGTCGTCCGTGCTGGCGACCAGGATGCGCGAGCCGCGATCGATCTTGTGGAACGACTCGACGATGGCCGCATAGTCGGTGCGGTAAGGCAACCACACCGCGAGCACGACGGCGAGATTGACCAGGATGATGCCACTGATCGCGGCGAGCGCTGCCATTCTCCATGTCCGGCTGGGCAGCGTAATAGAGCAGAAGGCCGGCAGGATCAGAGCCGCAGCGGGAATCACGCGAAGGTCGACGAACGAAGTTCCGAACAGCTTCGAGGGAATGACGACGTAGAGCAGCGCGAAGCCGGTCGCGAGCCAGATCCCGGCTGCTTCGAGCTTGAGGACGCCGCGTCTTGCGGCGAAAAACAGCGAGATCATCAGCGCAAGCCCGGTCGCAGCCGCGATCGTCAAATTGTAACCGTTCATGATGCGCAACGGCCAGATCGGCTTGAATCCGAAGAACCAGTTCGTTCCTTCGCTTCCGATCGATCCCGCGGTCATGCGCATGATCCCAAACAGGGCAAGCGCCGGTACGGCCAGCGCGGCGAGCCGCGCGGCGGCGACACCGTACGATATTCGCCCATGGCGGATGCGCGAGAGCTCGTAAAGGCCGAGCGTCGCGCCGTAGATGCCGAGGGAGAAGAAATGCGCCGCAAATAGCGCAGCGACGAAGACCATGTTGACGACGAAACGCAATGGCCATGGGCGTTCCGCGAGCATCAGATAGACGGCGATGCCGCAGAGAGCGAGGCCCAGTCCGAACTCGAAATTCACGAAGCCCCAGCTGAACGGTAGGCAGTAAAGGAACGCGAGCGCCGCAAAGCCGGCGAGATGGACCCGTCCCTTCCGCGCCCATTCGAGCAAGAGCGCGCCCCCAACGATCAGCAATTGACTCAGGAGCAGAAACAGCCGCGTGGCGTTCTCGACGCTGATCAGCCGCGCTATCTGCGGGACCAGCAGATCCATGCCAAGGTTGGGATAGAATGCCCAAGCCACTTCGTAATGCGGATTGGCGTTGGGGGTGCCGTTCTGGCTCAGAATATACATCCGGGCGAGGTGATTGGGATAGTCGACCATCGCGGGGATAGGGGTCAGCAGCACCGGAAGAAACGACACAGCCGCCAGGACAGCAAGAACGGTGATCGCCACCGATCGGTCCGAGCCAAGACCAGCCCGGATTGTCGAGGTCGGCTTGTCAGAAGAAATCATGTCATCGGGCCGCTGCAGTTTGAGCTTACGCTCTACGATGGCGCAACCGCCCGACACAACGCCATATTGCGAATTCGCGAAAATCAAGCTGGGTCGTCGCCGCATCGGAAGGAGGAGCCCGTCATCCGACGCGCTGCACGCGGACTTGTGCTGATGAGATTGCGGCGCGCCGGCAATGCCGGCTACTTGACCGCCGCGCCGACCGAGTTGAATTTGCCGCTCAGGAGTGCGCTGCCGGTGTTGTTCACGGCCGCGATGATCGCAAACGCGATGCCGGTGGCGATCAGACAATACTCGATGGCAGTGGCACCATTTTCATCGGCAAGAAATGACTTGAGCAAAGTCATCGTCAACTCCTGTTCATCCGTCCAACCTAGGCTGGTGCCGTTTTCGGAATGGTAAATTGATTCAGCAATTTTTCGCGGGCGCGTCAAAACCCAGGTGGATGGTCCTCACCTGCCGTTTGGTATGGTGTCACCGATCGACTTAAGGTTTCGTCACCCAATTCGGACGCATTTGGCGATATCGTCATCCCGTCTCAGGACGAGATCTGGCGTTCCGGCGCGGCCTTGCCGGGGCGTTTCAGCACCGTTGCCAGGCGTCCGACCAGATAGCTCACCGCGCATGGCTGCGCCCGCGCGGAGCTGCCGGCGAGGCTTTCTTCCTCGGCCGCGTCGTTGACGATGCCGATGTAGTTCTTTCTGGCGTCCTGCTGCTGCACGAGCCTGCAAATCCCGGGTTCAATCGAGGCGCAACAATGCTGCGCGGAGCGGGAAGCGTCGGTTAATTTTGCCTTCCGTAGGATTACGTGTCGTCCCCGCGACCGCGGGCAGACGCTGAAAGCGCGGGCTTGGCTTAACGGATTGTTGAGCCTGTTCTTGAGCGGGGCGCCGGCTCAGTCGCGCCGACCGTCCGCATTCATCGCCCGCAATACCGCGATGCGGGCGAACATCATCCAGCCGCCGCCGGTCTCGGCCGCGTTGATCAGGGTTTCGATCGCGGTCTGCCAGTGGCTCGCATGCTGCGTGTCCTCGGGCAGTCGCATGATGTGATCGGCAGCTTCTTGCAGCGTCCGCAGCTTGCGCCCGCCACGTAACGAAATGGGATCGTCGAATGCGGTCGACCAGGGCATGTCAGGTCGGCCGATCGACGAGGGGAGGCATCACGGCGTCGTCGCTGTGCGATGCTGCTAGCCGGCCTTCTTCGCCCGAGCCGGCGCGCGCACCGGCTTGTCGCCTTTTTTGGGAGCGGCTTTCGCAGCAGCGTCCTTGCCGCCCTTGCCGGCGATTGGCAGCAGCATCTCGCGCTGGCCTTCGACGCGCTTTTTCGGCTTCTTGCCCTTGAGGGCGTCCTTGGTCACATCCTTGGCCACTTTCGCCGCGGGGCCTGCGTCCTTCTCGTTCGCGATGCTCTTCTTCAGCGCGTCCATGAGGTTGATGACGTTGCCACCGGTCTTGGGCGCGGTCTTTGCTGCGATGGGCGCGCCGCTGCGCTTCTTGTTGATGAGGTCGATCAGCGCGGTCTCGTAGTGGTCCTCGAACAGCTCGGGCTCGAACGCGCCGGACTTCTTCTCGACGATGTGCTTTGCAAGGTCGAGCATGTCTTTGGTCAGCTTAACGTCCTGGATGTCGTCGAAATAGTCGTTCTCGCCGCGCACCTCGTAGGGGTAGCGCAGCAGCGTCCCCATCAGGCCGCTCCCGAGCGGCTCCAGCGCGATGATGTGCTCGCGGTTGGTCAGCACCACGCGGCCGATCGCGACCTTGTCCATGCTCCGGATCGTCTCGCGGATCACCGCAAAGGCGTCGTGACCGACCTTGCCATCGGGCACGAGATAATAGGGACGGATCAGATAGCGGCTGTCGATGTCGGTCTTCGGTACGAACTCGTCGATCTCGATCGTGTGGGTGGAGTCCAGCGCGATGTCGTCGAGCTCGTCCTTGGTGACCTCGATATAGGTGTCGGTGTCGACCTTGTAGCCCTTGACGATGTCCTCCGAAGTCACCTCGTCACCGGTCTCGGCGTCGACTTTGAGGTACTTGATCCGGTGGCCGGTCTTGCGGTTGATCTGGTTGAACGAGACCTTCTCGGTATCCGAAGTGGCCGGATAGAGAGCGACCGGGCAGGTCACGAGCGACAAACGCAGAAAACCCTTCCAATTGGCGCGGGGGGCCATGGGCTACTCCAAACGCAACGGGGACAGAAGACGAAGATACCATCGGGGAACACCGAATCATAGCAAGGCGGATCGCTGAATCTTGCATCTGCGTTAACCGGCCGCCCGGCGCGCGGTTGCAGCCTGATCCGGCTGCAAAGGCCGGAACATCATATCCGATCATGCGTTGCCACGGGACATTCCGCCGCGAGGAGTCGCAGCCATCCGACGCGACGGCCAGAAATTGAGGTCACCATGGCAACCACGCGAGACCAACGTCAGATCGTGGAAACTCCGACCGAGGCGCGCCAGGGCGAGCCCGGGCCGTCGGTGGCGGCGCTGCTCGCCATATCCACCGGGCTCGCGATCCTGATCCTCGCGGTCATCTGGTTCGTTTTCTTCCGGACCTGATCGGCAGATCGACCGGACGGTTCGCACCTTCCGACTCGCCGCGTAACGCGGCACATTGCGCCCCCCCCCCCCCCCCGCGGGGGGGGGGGCGGGGGGGCGCCCGCGGGGGGGGGGGGGCCCGGCCGGAAATTACAAAAAATTAACCGGCCCGGTTACCCGGGTAGTATTAA